>NZ_LUVY01000014.1:0-359291 GCF_002992185.1 Pseudomonas sp. LLC-1
GGCACAGGCACAACAGAATCAGGCCTTCAGCGCCTTCTTCGGGTAAATGTCATACCGGCTCGACTTACCCTCCAGGCTATGGCTCGGCTTCGGCCCATCAATGATCGGCGCCTTGCGCGGCCGCTTCACCACCACCCGGTGGCTGGCCAGCGCCAGAGCGGCTTCGAGCAAGGCCGGGGCATCCAGGTCATCACCCACCAAAGGCCGGAACACGCGCATTTCCTTTTTCACCAAGGCGCTCTTGTCCCGGTGCGGGAACATCGGGTCGAGGTAGATCACCTGCGGCGCCTCCCCTTCCCAGCTGCGCATGCGCTCGATGGCGTTGCCAGTCAGCAAGCGCATGCGCCCGACAATCGGCTCCACTTCTTCATCCACACGGGCCCGCGCAAGGCCATCCTCCAGCAACGCGGCAATCAGCGGCTGGCGCTCGATCAGGGTCATCTGGCAGCCCAGGCTGGCCAGCACGAACGCATCCTTGCCAAGACCTGCCGTGGCATCCAGCACCTGCGGCCGCACGCCTTGGGCAATGCCCACGGCCTTGGCGATCATCTGCCCGTTGCCACCGCCAAACTGGCGCCGGTGCGCCGCCTGGCCTTCAACGAAGTCCACCCGCACCGGCCCCGGTGCCTGCGGGCCCAGTTGCTGAATCTGCAAACCCTCGGCGCCCACCTGCACGGCGAAGCCGGCGCTATCGTCCTGTAGCGGCAGGCTTAGACGCTCGGCCCACGCCTTGGCCTGTTCCGCATACTCAGTCGACATCGCTTCGACCCTGATACCCGTGCCTTGCTCTTCCATCGTCCACACCTAAAAAGTCAAACCAAGCCTTAATGAATCGGCAGCCACGGCCGATACAGGCAATATCCCGCTATTCTGCCAGAGCACAACGCGCGCGACTGCCATGTCAGATACTCTTCCCATCGGCTTGACCTATTTGTCGCCTGTCGGCAACTACAGTCAGCACAACACCCAGGCACTCGGGGGCGTCAGCCACCTGTGGCAGGATTTTTTTGCCCGGGCCATGGCCGAACAGCAGGAAGAGCTCGTAGACAGCGTCAGCCAGTCGTTCGTGCAGTATGACCAGGACAGCGGCGAACCCATCGGCGGCGCCCGCGCACTGGCGCTGATCGACGCCCAGCGCGCCTGCCCGGTGCAAGACACCGAGGTGGCACCGCCCGAGCCGCTGTTCCTGCCCAAGGCAGAGCTAGAAGCCAAGCTGCTGCCCCCTGCTCCCGAGCCGTTCAGTGCCCTGGAACTGATCGAGCAGCAGCGTCAGCTGGATATCAGCAACAGCTGGATGCGCCCGGTGGTAATGAGCCAGGGCCAACCGATTGCCGAACCCGGCCCAGGCCCTACCCCGCGCTCATTGTTCCTGCCCATCGCCGAATTCGAAACCGACCTGCTGGACCCGGCGCCCGAACCGTTTGATGACACAACCCTGGCCAAGCAGCAGAACGACCTGGAGTTCGACATCCACTGGGCGCGCCCGGTGGTGCTGAACAACGTGCGCGTTCACGCCTGAAGTCAGCGGCGGAACAGGTCGTTCAGCTGAGCGAACGGCAGTGCCTGCTCCCCATAGCCGAATGTACCCTCATCGCGAATTTCCAGCGCTGCCCGGTGGAACGCCCCCAAGGCGGCGCGAGCCAGCGACGAGCCGACACTGATGCGGCGCACACCCAGGTCCTGCAACTGGTTCACGCTCAGCGGCACGCCTGCCATGCCCATCAACACGTTCACCGGGCGCGGCGCCACGGCCTGCACCACAGCACGAATTTCCTCGACGGTCCGCAGGCCCGGTGCGTAAAGCACATCGGCGCCGGCTTCGGCGTAGGCCTGCAAGCGCTTGATGGTGTCGTCGAGGTCCATGCGCCCGTGCAGCAGGTTTTCTGCCCGGGCGCACAGGGTGAACGGGAACGGCAGGCTACGGGCAGCCTGCACGGCGGCGCGGATGCGCTCCACCGCAAGCCCCACGTCATAGATGGGCAATTCGCTGCGGCCACTGGCATCCTCGATGGAGCCGCCCACCAAGCCCGCTTCAGCGGCACGCAAGATGGTATTGGCGCAATCCTCGGGCAGGTCGCCAAAGCCGTTTTCCAGGTCGGCAGCCACTGGCAAGGGGGTGGCATCGACAATCTCCCCGGCATTGTCCAGGGTGTCCTCCAGGTTCAAGGCACCTTCGGCATCCGGGCGGCCCAGGCTGAAGGCCAGGCCGGCACTGGTCGTGGCCAGCGCCTCGAAGCCCAGGCTGGCCAACAATCTGGCGGAGCCGGCATCCCACGGGTTGGGGATGACGAACGTGCCATTACGTTCATGCAGTGCCTTGAAGGCTTCGGCTCGCAGGGTTTGCACATCCATGAATCAACCTCCGGCAGTCAGGAAAGGTCAGAGTAGCCCCAGTTGTTCGACCTCGGGCGCGCGCGGCAATTCAGGCAAAGAAGCGAGGCCCGGCAGGCGTGCCATCAGGCGTTGATGGAACCGCTGGGCCAGGGCTGCGGCCAGACGATTGTCCGAGGTGTGCAGGAAAATGTAAGGGCTGCGGCCCTCTTCGATCCAGGCGGCGACCTTTTCTACCCAGGGGGTAAGGAAGGCCTCATTAGCCTCCAGCTCAGGGTGGCCAATGAAGCGCACCTGCGGGTGCTGGCTGAAGGCCGCAGGGCGTGGTGGCACCTTGGGCTTCTTGGACTGCGCGTGCAGCACGGCAGCATCGCGCGAAGTGCAACTGAACAACGCACGCGGGTCGAGGCAGATGCGCTCCACCCCGCGCTCGTGCAGCAGGCGGTTGAGCAGGCGTTCTTCGTCACCCTTGGCAAAAAAGGCCTGGTTGCGCACCTCCACCGCCACCGGCACGCCGATTTCATCAAGGAAGTGGCAAAGCTCGCCCAGCCGTGCCGGGCCGAACAGCGCCGGCAATTGCAACCAGTACGGCGATACGCGCTGGCCCAGCGGGGCCATCAGGCGTGTGAAATCGAAGGCAGGCTCAAGCTGATCACGCAAGTCACCCTCGTGGCTGATGTCACGGGGAAACTTGGCGGTGAAACGAAAGTGTTCAGGCATCACCTGCGCCCAGCGGGCAAGGGTGCCGGGGGCGGGGCGTGCGTAGAAGGTGGTGTTGCCCTCGACGGCGTTGAACACCTGGCTGTAAAAGCCAAGCATTTCATTGCTGTTGGCGTCGGCGGGGTACAGGTAGTCACGCCAGGCGTTTTCACTCCACGACGGGCAACCGAGAAAATAAGGCAGTGGTGATGGACTCATCCATCAAATGTACAGGTCGAGCCCCAGTACTTCCATGTCCCAATCGGTGAAACCGGCAGTATTCAGGTAACTGGCCAGTGCGGTGGCTGTGCGGCGGTCACGGGCGCGGGGGAAGATCATGTCCTGCTGGCGGGCGGGCAAGCCACCGCTGCGGCGGCGGGCGGTGGTTTCCTGAGGCGCCGCGGCGTTTTCTTCGATCACCTCGGCGTCATCAATGGCCTCGTCACGCACCGCTGCCTTGCGCGGCGCGCGCTTGATCGGGTAGGACTGCGATGAGAAACCGTCGATACGCATGGCATGAATACTCAGGACCAATGATGGCAATTTAGCAGCATCAGTGTTCCGTCGCTAATGCTTAAGTGATAACTGGACCACAGATCGCGCAGAAGGTTTGGGGGTTACCGTCGATAACCGACGAACAGCATTCAGTGCTTCTTTGGCGTAGCTACATTATCGCGCAGGTAAACCGGTTGCGCCTGCTCGGCGCCGATCGCTTCGCCACGGGCCCAGGCGAAGCTGGCCAGGCTGAGCACGTCCAGAGCGTTGGGCAAGGCACTGGCATTGCTGGCAGCCACCTGCACCGCCAGGCGCTCGGCATAGCCCCAACCGGTGCCGGCGCCATACCACTCGCCATGACTGCCTTCGGGCAGTGCCACCTGCTCGGGCGGCAATACTGCCTCACGGCCGACCAGGCGCATTTCACCGGCTGTGGCCTGGTAACAACCCCAGTACACTTCGTCCATGCGTGCATCGATAGCGGCTGCCACCTGTTGCACGCCCTGCTCGCGCAATGCGCCCTGGGCCAGCGCGGCCAGGTTGGAAACCGGCAGCACCGGGCGCTCCAGGGCGAAGGCCAGGCCCTGTACCACGCCAATGGCAATGCGCACGCCGGTGAAGGCGCCCGGGCCGCGGCCAAAGGCGATGGCATCCAGTTGGTTCAGCGCAACGCCCGACTCGGCCAGCAGCTGCTTGATCATCGGCAGCAGCTTCTGCGCGTGCTGACGTGGGATCACCTCGTAATGGCTGGTTACCTTGCCATCATGCAGCAGCGCAACGGAACAGGCTTCGGTGGCGGTATCCAGGGCCAACAGGGTGGTCATCGAACAGGTATCCAGGTGCGAATGAAAAAGAGCAGCAGTATAGAGCAGCAGCGGCGTTGTGTCCCGAAGGGGCCGCTGTGCGGCCCATCGCCGGCAAGCCAGGCTCCCACAGGTACAGCGCATGGCTTGAGTGCGATGCGGTCGGTGTGGGAGCTGGCTTGCCGGCGATGGGCTGCGCAGCAGCCCCGATTGGCTTAACTGACTGGCATTAGGGCTCGCCCGCTCCCACAGTGATCGTGCCGGCATTCAGATTTTTCGCTCACAGGAACTGCGCGTTCCACAAACGACAACGGCCCGCTAGCGGGCCGTTGTCGATGGGCGTCAGGCGCTGGATCAGCTCAGGGCTGCCAGGACCTTGGCGGTGATGGCTTCAACCGAGCCGACACCTTCGATGTGGCTGTACTTCGGCTTGCCGGCGTTGGCGGCCGACAGCTTCTGGTAGAAGTCCACCAGCGGCTTGGTCTGGCTGTGGTAGACCGACAGGCGATGGCGAACGGTTTCTTCCTTGTCGTCGTCGCGCTGGATCAGGTCTTCGCCAGTCTCGTCGTCCTTGCCTTCCACTTTCGGCGGGTTGTACTGAATGTGGTAGGTGCGGCCCGAGGCCAGGTGCACGCGGCGGCCCGCCATGCGGCCAACGATTTCTTCGTCGTCCACGGCAATTTCGACCACGGCGTCGATGTCGACACCGGCAGCGACCATGGCTTCGGCTTGCGGGATGGTGCGTGGGAACCCGTCGAACAGGCAGCCGTTGGCGCAATCAGGCTGAGCGATGCGCTCCTTGACCAGGCTGATGATCAGCTCGTCGGAGACCAGCTGGCCGGCATCCATGACTTTCTTCAGCTCCAGGCCCAGCGGGGTGCCGGCCTTGACAGCGGCACGCAGCATGTCACCGGTGGAGATCTGTGGAATACCGAACTTTTCGGTGATGAACTTTGCCTGAGTACCTTTACCGGCCCCGGGAGCTCCCAGCAGAATTACGCGCATCTTGTGCTCCTCAAATTTTTTTATGAAATTCAATGGATTCGGCAACCAGGGCCAAGTCCGGAAAATCGGGTATGACCCAAAATCGGTCAGAAGGCTGCTCAAGATACACAGCGCCCGGCAGCCAGACAAGCGTCCCAAAGTTGCAGGAATGCGCCACTTGCGGCTGACCTGGCAGGTGGTTGCGCCCGGCGCAACCACCCTCCCCTTACCCATGCAGGGGCTGCACGGCACACATTCAGGGCAGCCTGCACGCGCCCTCAGCCGGTGTTGCGCAGCCCGGCGGCAATACCCGCCACGGTCACCAGCAAGGCCTGCTCCAACGGGCTGTCCAGAGCGGCTTCGCGGCTGCGCGAGCGGGCCAGCAACTCGGCCTGCAGGCGGTGCAGCGGGTCCAGGTAGGTGTTGCGCAGGCTGATGAATTCCAGCGTTTCGGGGCTGTGCGCCAGTAGCACCGGCTGCCCGGTCAGGCCCAGTACCACCTGGCAGGACTGCGACAATAGGTCGCGCAGGTGCGCACCTAAAGGAAGCAAGTGCGGTTGCACCAGACGTTCGTCGTAGGCCTCGGCAATTTGCGCATCGGCCTTGGCCAGCACCATCTCCAGCATGTCGATACGGGTGCGGAAGAACGGCCACTGTTCGCGCATCTGCGCCAGCAGCTCGCCCCGGCCACGGGCCAGTGCGTTGCTCAACGCCGTTTCCCAGCCCAGCCAGGCCGGCAGCATCAGGCGCGTCTGGGTCCAGCCGAAAATCCACGGGATGGCCCGCAGGCTTTCGATGCCTCCGGCGCGGCGCTTGGCCGGGCGGCTGCCCAGTGGCAGGCGCCCCAACTCTTGCTCTGGCGTCGACTGGCGGAAGTATTCGACAAAGTCGGGATTGTCCCGCACCACGCTGCGGTAAGCCTTGACGCCATCGGCAGCCAGCTGGTCCATCACCTCACGCCAGGCCGGCTGCGGGGGCGGTGGTGGCAACAGCGTGGCTTCGAGCACGGCAGCCAGGTACAGGTTGAGGTTTTGCTCGGCAATGCCCGGCAAGCCGAACTTGAAGCGGATCATCTCGCCCTGCTCGGTGGTGCGGAAACGTCCCGCCACCGATCCCGGCGGCTGCGACAGGATCGCCGCGTGGGCGGGGCCACCGCCGCGCCCTACCGTGCCGCCACGGCCGTGGAACAGCAGCAGCTCAACCTGATGTTCGGCACAAATGCGCACCAGGTTTTCCTGGGCCCGGTACTGCGCCCAGGCCGCCGCCGTGGTGCCAGCGTCCTTGGCCGAGTCGGAGTAGCCAATCATCACTTCCTGCGGGCCGCGCAGCCCGGCGCGGTAGCCTGGCAGGCCAAGCAGTCGCTGCATCACGGGGCCAGCGTTGTCCAGGTCGGCCAGGGTTTCGAACAGCGGTACCACACGCATGGGGCGGGTAAGGCCGGCTTCCTTGAGCAGCAGTTGCACCGCCAGCACATCCGAAGCGGCACCGGCCATGGAAATGACGTAGGAGCCCAGGGAAGCAGCCGGCGCGGCAGCGACTTCCCGGCAGGTTGCCAGCACTTCGGCGGTATCCGCTTGCGGCTTGAAATGCGCAGGTAGCAGGGGCCGACGGTTCTTCAGCTCGGCCTGGAGGAATTCGATGCGCTGCTCTTCATCCCAGTCGGCATAGCGCCCCAGGCCCAGGTAGTCGGTGATCTCGGTCAGTGCGTCTCGGTGACGGGCAGCGTCCTGGCGCACATCCAGGCGGCCCAGGAACAAGCCAAAGGTGACGGCGCGGCGCAGGCAGTCCAGCAGCGGGCCTTCGGCGATCACGCCCATGCCGCATTCGTGCAGCGACTGGTAGCACAACTCCAGCGGTGCGATCAGGTCGCGGTTATCCACCAGCACGTCGGCGCTGGCCGGTTGGCTGCTGGTCAATGCCGAATGCGCCCAGGCACGCGTCGCCCGCAGCCGGTCGCGCAACTGCTTGAGCACGGCGCGGTAGGGCTCGACACTGTCGCCAACCCGTTCGCGCAGGGCCTCGTTGGCCTGCTGCATGGACAGCTCCGCAGCCAGTGCATCGATGTCACGCAGGAACAGGTCGGCGGCCATCCAGCGGGCCAGCAGCAGCACTTCGCGGGTGACGGCTGCGGTCACGTTGGGGTTGCCGTCACGGTCACCGCCCATCCACGAGGCAAAGCGGATTGGCGCGGCTTCAAGCGGCAGGCGAAGGCCGGTGGCCTCCAGCAGCGCCTTGTCGACCTTGCGCAGGTGGCTGGGGATGGCGTGCCAGAGCGAATGCTCGATCACTGCAAAGCCCCACTTGGCTTCGTCTACCGGCGTGGGGCGGGTGCGGCGGATTTCTTCGGTGTGCCAGGCTTCGGCAATCAGCCGGCGCAGGCGTTCGCGTACCTGCTGGCGTTCAGCCGGAGTCAGGTCGCGGTGGTCCTGGGCAGCCAGCTGGCCGGCGATGGCGTCGTACTTCTGAATCAGGGTGCGGCGGGCCACTTCGGTAGGGTGTGCGGTCAGTACCAGCTGGATGTCGAGCTTGGCCAGTTGCCGGGCCAGGGCATCGTTGCCAAGCCCGGCCTGCTTCAGGCGCGCCAGCAACTCGGGCAGCACACGGGCCTCGAAGGGTTCGGGCTGGTCGGCGTCGCGACGGCGGATCAACTGGTACTGCTCGGCCATGTTGGCCAGGTTGAGAAACTGGTTGAAGGCCCTGGCCACGGGCAGCAGGTCTTCTTCGGCCAGGTCCGCCAGGGTCGAGCTCAGTTGCTCGCCGGGGCCACGCCGGTCGGCCTTGGCACTGTGGCGGATGTCCTCGATCTTCTGCAGGAACGCATCACCATGCTGCTGGCGAATGGTTTCGCCGAGCAGCTCACCCAACACATGGACATCTTCACGCAAACGCACATCGATATCGGTCATTGGCCCTCTCTCCGTTGCATCCCTTTCAGGCTCCACGCGATCCCTGTGGGAGCGGGCATGCCCGCGAACACCGGCGCAGCCGGTGCCAGGCACTGTGTTTTGATTCTTCGCGGGCACGCCCGCTCCCACAGGCACTGCATCTGCACTGAAGAGTGCCCCCAGCCGAGCCGCGATGGCAAGCCGTGATCGGCCAAAGCAAACTAAAGTGAAGGCATAGCACTCCCATGCCATGCAGCCTTAGCAGGCGTAACCAGAGGTCATCATGAAAATCCGTGAACTCGCCCAGCACTGGGAACAGAATGCCGCCGGCACCCTCAGCCGCACGGGCCATGTCCTGCACCTTGACCTGGAGTCAGAGGCGCGTCTGGCCGCGCTGATCGACATGTACCCCAAGCGTACCGCCGAGGAATTGCTCGGCGAACTGGTAGCCGCCGCCCTTGAAGAAGTGGAGGCCAGCTTCCCCTATGTGCAGGGCCGTCAGGTCATCGCCACCGATGAAGAAGGCGACCCGCTGTACGAAGATGTAGGGCCTACCCCGCGCTTTCTGTCACTCTCGCGCCAGCACCTGCACAGCCTGAGCAACACCGCTGCCGACAGCGACAAATAACTCCCCGCGCCACCGTTCCGGGCCTGCTGGAGGCCCGGAATACCGCTCCCGCCAGCGAAAGTTCAAGAAAGTCCTCACTGACCAATCAGTCAGAAATAATTGCTCGTGCGGATCACTTTTTTCTGAACCATTCGAAAAACGATCGAGTCGGAGCCAATAGCCATCACGCTAAAACCCTGCACACCTGCCCTTGTGCACCGTTCAGCTGAAGCGCACGGATTTGTCAGGGAATGAGCGATGGACTGCTACGGACATCGTCGTAATCAGGAGTGATCCAATGGAGCTGACCACCATGAAAACCCGCACTAGCAAACTGTCATCCACTCACGTGCGCGGGTTCAAGCTGGCCGCGCTGGCCCTGGGCAGTAGCCTGGTCCTGGCCGGCTGTGCGGGCAACCCGCCTACCGAGCAGTATGCCGTTACCCAGTCCGCCGTGAACGCCGCCGTCAGCGCTGGCGGTACCGAGTTCGCCGCCGTTGAGATGAAAGCGGCCCAGGACAAGTTCAAGCAGGCCGAAATCGCCATGCACGACAAAAAGTATGACGAAGCCAAACTGCTGGCCCAGCAAGCCGAGTGGGACGCACGCCTCGCCGAACGCAAGGCCCAGGCGGCCAAGGCCCAGAAGGCCGTGCAGGACGCCCGCCAGGGTGTCCAGGACGTACGTGAGGAAGGCCTGCGCAGCGCTCAGTGAGCCCTGCCCCGCCAACCTTAGCCTTCGCACACGATCAAAGGATGAACACTATGCGCAATTACGTCATGATTCCCGCCCTGCTGGCCCTGAGCGTCGGCCTTGCTGCCTGCTCGCACGACCCTAACGCCAACCTGGAGGCGGCCCGCACCAACTTCTCCTCGCTGCAGAGCGACCCGCAATCGAGCAAGGTGGCGGCGCTGGAGACCAAGGACGCCCAGGACTGGCTGAACAAGGCTGACAAGGCCTACATGGACCGGGAAGACCAGAAGAAGGTCGACCAGCTCGCCTACCTGACCAACCAGCGTGTCGAGGTGGCCAAGCAGACCATCGCCCTGCGTACCGCCGAAGGCGAGCTGAAAAACGCCGCGGCGCAACGCGCCCAGGCCAAGCTGGACGCCCGCGACGCACAGATTGCCAAGCTGCAGGACAGCCTCAACGCCAAGCAGACCGACCGCGGTACGCTGGTCACCTTCGGTGACGTGCTGTTCGACTTCAACAAGGCCGAACTCAAGAGCAACGCCTACCCGAACATCACCAAGCTGGCCCAGTTCCTTCAGGAAAACCCTGAGCGCAAGGTGATTGTCGAGGGCTACACCGACAGCGTCGGCTCGGCCAACTACAACCAGAGCCTGTCCGAACGCCGCGCCGGTTCCGTGCGCATGGCGCTGGTGCGTGCCGGCGTAGACCCTGCGCGCATCGTCGCCCAGGGTTACGGCAAGGAGTACCCGGTCGCGGACAACGGCAGCAACTCGGGCCGTGCGCAAAACCGCCGGGTGGAGGTGACCATCTCCAACGACAACCAGCCAGTTGCGCCACGTTCGGTGAGCCAGGTTCAGCAGTAAGGCTGGCTAACCCCGACCCCGCCCTTGTGGCGGGGTTTTTCTTACGTTCCAATCGACAGAAGCACCTTTAAAAGCACTTTATGAAGCACTAGAATTTCCAGCATCGCCAACCACACTCATGGGTTGAAACAACTATGACCTACCCGGTTCTTGCCGATCTGGCAGCATCCATCACAGACCTGAAGAAAGACCCCATGGGCACTATCCGCGAAGCTGCTGGTGAAACGGTGGTCATCCTCAATCGGAACGAGCCCGCATTCTATGCGGTTCCGCCCGAACGCTATGAAGCGATGATGGAGTTGATCGACGACATGCAGTTGGCAGAGCTTGTTCGTCAGCGGCGTGGTGGGCCCACCGTCAGAGTGGATATCGATGAGCTCATCGCCGAAGCCGAAGGAAGCCAAAAGCTACGACCTTGAATTTGATGTGCGGGCAAGGAAGGAATTTCAAAAGCTCGATGGCGTATTGCAGGTTCATTTCGCCAAAAAACTAAAAGAGCGGTTGGTTCAGCCGAAGGTGGAGAAGGACAAACTTTCCGGCATGGCGGACTGCTACAAGATAAAGCTGAGGTCGGCTGGTTATCGCTTGGTTTATCGGGTTGTCGATCAGCGCGTGGTGGTGATCGTCATCGCGGTAGGCAAGCGAGAGCGAGGCGATATTTATGATGCTGCCCGCTTACGCCTGGAGTGACCTGAAGGATTTTCATGGCCTGTGCCGGCCCTTTCGCGGCTAAAGCCGCTCCCACAGGGACCGCGCAGGCTATAGAGAGGCTGGCTCACTGCACCTGCTGCGGTGTTTCCTCGCCCATGCAGCGCACGGCACGCTTGCGGTTGTCCACCAGTACGCCGGTCAGGCCTTTCTGCTGAGTGTCGAACAGCACCAGCACGCCATCGACGCACTGGGCCACTTGCGGCGCCGGGTCCAGCGATACCTTGTAATCCTCGCCCGGGATGGTCTTGAGCATGGTGAAGTCCTGCAACAACAGGGCATCCTCGGGTTTGGCGAAATGCAGGTAACCGTAGTACCACAAGGCCCCCACCGTCACGATGATGCTGCCGACGCCGGTCAGGATCAGCGGGATGGCGTTGCGTTCTTCACTCATTGCTTGTTCTTCTCGTCAGGGTAATTGGGCACTTCGGCCAGGCGCCGAAGGCCGTTGAAATGGCTGGGGTCGTCAAGAAAACGCAGCATCACCTGGCGCCAGGTAGGGTCGGCGAAGGTCTGCACATGGCCGCCTCGGGTCAGTTGCAGTACCCGTGGGGGCGGCGCGTGCTGGTACAGGCGGATGCCGTTGTCCATCGGCACCAGGTTGTCGTCGATGCTGTGGAAGAACAGCTTGGGCGGGCTGCTCAACTGCTCGATCGAGCGGATTGCACTGTCGCCGTCCGGCACCAGCCACGACAGCGGCACCTGCAACGGCCAGGTCATCCATGACGTGCTGAGGGCATAGCGCCCCACCCCACGGTAACTGGCCGGTACGCCATCGAACACCAAGGCGCTGAAGCGCTGGCGCTGCTCGGGGTGGGCCGCCAGGTAGTGGATTGCCATGGCGCCGCCAAGGCTTTGCCCCAGCAGCACCAACGGCTTGCCCTTGACCTCGGGTGCCTGGTCCAGCCAGGCCATGGCCGCCGCGATGTCTTCATACACCTCAGGCAGGGTCGGCGTGCCCTGCGACAGGCCATAGCCGCGGTAATCGATCATCAGCACCTGGTAGCCCTGCTCCGGCAGCCAATAGCTACCCCCCAGGTGCCCAGGCAGGTTGCCGCCGTTACCGTGCAAATGCAGTACCGTGCCCTTCAGCTCGACACCCGCCTTGGCCGGCAACCACCAGCCGTGCAGGCGCAGGCCGTCTGACGTGACAAGGGTGACATCGCGGTAGTCGAGTTTGGCCCGTTCGGGGGTGAATGCCTGGCCACGCTCGGGATAGAACAGCAGGCTGCTGCAGCCGCCAAGGCCCAGCAGGACCAGGCCAAGCGCCAGCAGGCGGCAGCACTCAGAGAATGTTCGCGTAGTCGGCTTCAATACGGTCCAGGCTCAGGTGGTTGAGGAAGTTGGAGAAGCACATCCAGGCCGACAGTGCGTTAAGGTCGCGGAACTGTTCGGGCAGGTACTTGGGCGGCTCGACCAGCCCCTCCTCCACCAGCTGGCGCAAGGTACGCATGTCTTCCAGCGTGGTTTTGCCACAGAACAGCAACGGGATCTGTTCGAGCTTGCCCTTCTTCACGGCCAACTGAATGTAGTTGTAAACCATGATGAAGCCCTTGAGGTAGGACAAGTCCTTGGTGAATGGCAGGCCATTGGGCACCGAGCCGCGGAACACCCGGCTGGCGTTGCTGTAGCTCTGCGCCATCTCGAAGCCTTGCTCGCGGAAGAAATTGAACACCTGGAGGAAATCGGCGCCCTCCTCGACCATGTGGATGGCGCGGGTGCGGTTGGTAAGCTTGCGCAGGCGGCTGGGGTAGGAAGCAAAGGCGATGACCTCCATGAGAATCGCCAGGCCTTCCTGGGTTACCGTCGACGAGGGCGGGCCCTTGGCCAGGAAGGTGCAGATCGGCTGGTTCAGGCCGTTGAGCGTGGTGCCCACATGGACCAGCCCTTCGTGCACTTCCAGGGCACGCACATCGCGGCTGTTGAACATGGCATCGGCGCGCACCTTGATGTAGTCGGCGCCAGCGGCGGCATCGGCCACGATCCCGTCAGATTCGAATACCCGAATGGTCTCCTCGGCTTCACCGAACACCTTGTTCAGCCGGCGCTGGAGGATATCCACGGCCTCCTTGGCGGTGAGGTTTTTCGGTTCGTCCTTGAGATCGCCACGGCCATCGATGTTGTTCAGGTAATCCGAGAGCATGAGGCCGAGGTCGGCCAAGGTCGGGTCACCGGCGTGGAAGGCATCGGAGGCGGCGCCGTACAATTCCTGAGAGATGAGGCCGAAGTCCTCGGTGCCACGCGCTTCGAGCATGCGCACCACCATGCGGTATTCGCGGCACATGCGCTTCATGATCTGCCCGACCGGGTTGAACTGGCCAAGCTGGCGAATGATGTCGCGCTCGATGGCCTGGAACTCGGCCTTGACCGCGCCGGAGTCGAACGCCAGCGGGCGCGACTGGTAATAGGCGCGGTCGACGGCCGGCGGCTCCTTGCCCTTGGCCTTGAGGAAACCCTGGCGAATGTTGTCGTCCCACTTCACCGCGTCCAGCACCCGGATGGGGGTTTGCGCCGCGACGATGCGGTCGGACAGGGCGCGGATGGTTTGCTGGTATTCGTCCACCGGGGACTCCTTTTGAGTACAAGAAACCTGTACCGGCCTCATCGCCGGCAAGCCAGCTCCCACAAGTACACCACAGGGCTCAAAAGCAGTGATATACCTGTGGGAGCTGGCTTGCCGGCGATGGCGCCGACACGGTCATTTGCCGGACCGCTGGAACCGCGCCACTTCAACGAACAGGTCGGAGTTGGCCGGGTCATCGAGGTACGCCAGCACCCGCGCCGACGGGCTATCGATCAGCACACCGTCGCCGTTGTCTTCCGGCACCTCGGTGCCACGCCCGGTCAACTCCTTCTTGTCCACCGCCTGCTGCACCTGCTCGACGTCCAGGTTGTACACCACCAGTTCCTTGCCATCGACGATATCGAAACCGCCAATCAGGAAGTTGCCACCCAGGCGCTTGGGCACGCCGGCCGACAGGTACCAGCGGTTGCCGTGGCGGGAAACGGTGAATACATATTCCTCGGGCTTCTTGCCCTTGGCCGTGGCAACGGCCTTGTAGGCATCTGCACCGCTGCGGCTGATGGTCAGCTTCAACGGCTCGCCCCAGGCGTCCTTGCTGCTCCACTTGCCCAACAGGGCCTTGGGCGCCGCCTGGTTACTCGGCAACGGCTCATGGAAGGTCACCAGACAACCGCCCAGCAGCAGGAATGACAAAGTCAACAGCACCACACGCCAGGCTTTCATCAGGTTCTCCTTGAAAAGTCGGTCTCGGCTCAGGCCGACGCCAGCACCAGCTGCAGGTATCGGGTAAGCATAGCGAGCATCTGCCCATCGGCTTGCGCATTCGCATCCTTGAGCAGGCCCTGATATTCCATCTGCTCGATAATCGCCGTCAACATTTGGGCGTCCTGTTCCGGTTGCCGCGAACCCACCACCTGCAGCAATTGCCGGGTACCGTGCAACAGGATCTGCTCATGGGCACGCACCAGCTCGGCCAGCCGTGGGCACAGCAATGCCTCCTGACGGAAGGCCTGTTCGGCCATCAGGAAGTCGCGCCGGGTCAACAGTTGCCGCTGTACATAGTCGGCCGTCATGCGGGCCACATCGTCAGCCAGCCGCGCCCGTGCCTGCGGGCTGCCGTCACCCTGGGCCAGCAACTGGCGCAAGACGACCTCGGTGTTGGCCCACAGCTTGGCCATGTAGGCCGCGCTGCGCTCGACGTACTGGGCGAAGGTGTCGGTGAGCAGGTCTTCGATGTCCTTGAAGTAGTAGGTGGTGGCCGACAGCGGCACACCGGCCTCGGCGGCCACGGCACGGTGGCGCACACCGCGCACGCCATCGCGCACGACGATGCGCATGGCGGCATCGAGGATCAGCTGGCGGCGCTGCTCGCTGCCTTGGCGGGCAGTCTTGCGGCCTTGGTATTGCACGCTTTCGGCGACGGCGGTGGCGATGCCGGCGGCGCCCTGGTCAGGCATGGCGGGTGTCACGGGGATACCTCATGGATATGGGGTGTCAGTGCCGGCCTCTTCGCGGGCAAGCCCGCTCCCACAGGGACCCCACAACATTCAGGACCTGTGCAAGACCTGTGGGAGCGGGCTTGCCCGCGAAGAGGCCGGCACTGACAACATAAAGCTTCAGGCAAGAAAAAGCCGCCTCGAAAGGCGGCTTGTTCAATTCACTCAGGCCTGCGGACGCATGTGCGGGAACAGGATCACGTCGCGGATCGACGGCGAGTTGGTCAGCAGCATCACCAAACGGTCGATGCCGATGCCTTCACCGGCGGTCGGCGGCATGCCGTACTCCAGGGCACGCACGAAGTCGGCGTCGTAGTGCATGGCTTCGTCGTCACCGGCGTCCTTCTCGGCCACCTGGGCCAGGAAGCGCTCGGCCTGGTCTTCGGCATCGTTGAGCTCGGAGTAGGCGTTGGCGATTTCGCGGCCACCGATGAACAGCTCGAAGCGGTCGGTAACGGCCGGGTTGTCGTCGTTACGGCGGGCCAGCGGCGACACTTCGAACGGGTACTCGGTAATGAAGTGCGGCTGCTCCAGCTTGTGCTCGACCAGCTCTTCGAAAATCATCACCTGCAGCTTGCCCAGGCCTTCGTGGCCCAGCACCTTGGCACCGGCCTTCTTGGCGATGTCGCGGGCGCGGTCAACGTCCTGCAGGTCGGCAGCGGTCAGCTCCGGGTTGTACTTGAGGATCGAGTCGAACACCGACAGGCGGGCGAACGGCTCGCCGAAGTGGAACACCTTGTCGCCGTACGGCACGTCGGTGCTGCCCAGTACCAGCAGCGCCAGTTCGCGGAACAGTTCCTCGGTGAGGTCCATGTTGTCGCGGTAGTCGGCGTAGGCCTGGTAGAACTCAAGCATGGTGAATTCTGGGTTGTGACGGGTCGAAACGCCTTCGTTACGGAAGTTGCGGTTGATCTCGAACACCTTCTCGAAGCCACCCACGACCAGGCGCTTGAGGTACAGCTCCGGCGCGATACGCAGGAACATGGCCATGTCCAGGGCGTTGTGGTGGGTTTCGAACGGCTTGGCCGCGGCACCACCCGGGATGGTCTGCAGCATCGGGGTTTCCACTTCGAGGAAGTCACGCTCGATGAGGAACTTGCGGATGTGCGAAATCACCTGCGAACGCACACGGAAGGTGTGGCGGGTTTCTTCGTTGACCATCAGGTCGACGTAACGCTGGCGGTAGCGCTGCTCGGTGTCGGTGAGGCCGTGGTGCTTGTCGGGCAGCGGGCGCAGCGACTTGGTCAGCAGGCGCACGCTGGTCATTTCGACGTACAGGTCGCCCTTGCCGGAGCGGGCCAGGGTGCCTTCGGCGCTGATGATGTCGCCCAGGTCCCAGGTTTTGACGGCGGCCAGGGTTTCTTCTGGCAGGGTTTTGCGGTTGACGTAGACCTGGATGCGACCGGTCATGTCCTGGATCACCATGAACGAACCACGGTTGAGCATGATACGGCCGGCTACCTTGACCGGGATCGCGGCTGCTTCCAGCTCTTCCTTGGTCTTGTCCGCGTACTGCTTCTGCAGGTCGTTGCAGTAGCTGTCGCGACGGAAGTCGTTGGGGAAGGCGTTGCCCTTGGCACGCTCGGCGGCAAGTTTTTCCTTGCGCAGGGCGATCAGGGCGTTTTCTTCCTGTTGCAGGTCTTGCGATTCGGTCTTGAGGTCGCTCATGTCGTCATTCTTTCCATCAGGTATTCGTTGCCCTTTTCGGGCAGGGCACGCGATACCGGCGGGTAGCCAGGTATCGCGGCAGTGGTGTGCGGCTTACAGCCCTTGCTTGAGGCTCGCTTCCAGGTACTGGTCGAGGTCGCCGTCCAGCACCTTCTGGCAATCGCTACGCTCGACGCCGGTACGCAAGTCCTTGATGCGCGAGTCATCCAGCACGTACGAGCGGATCTGGTGGCCCCAGCCGATGTCCGACTTGCTGTCTTCCAGCGCCTGCGAGGCGGCGTTGCGCTTCTGCATTTCCAGTTCGTACAACTTGGCCCGCAGCATTTTCATGGCGGTGTCCTTGTTGGCGTGCTGGGAACGTTCGTTCTGGCAGGCCACCACGGTGTTGGTCGGCACGTGGGTGATACGGACGGCCGAGTCGGTGGTGTTCACGTGCTGACCACCGGCACCGGAGGAGCGGTAGGTGTCGATGCGCAGGTCGGACGGGTTGATCTCGATCTCGACCTTGTCGTCGATTTCGGGCGACACGAACACTGCCGAGAACGAGGTGTGACGACGGGCACCGGAGTCGAACGGGCTCTTGCGCACCAGACGGTGCACGCCGATTTCAGTCCGCAGCCAGCCGAAGGCGTATTCACCCTTGATGTGCACGGTCGCGCCTTTGATACCGGCGACTTCGCCTTCGGACAGCTCGATGATGGTGGCGTCGAAACCACGCTTGTCGGCCCAGCGCAGGTACATGCGCAGCAGGATGTTGGCCCAGTCCTGCGCTTCGGTACCACCGGAACCGGCCTGGATGTCCAGGTAGGCGTTGTTCATGTCCATCTCGCCGCTGAACATGCGACGGAACTCAAGCTGGGCCAGGTTTTCTTCCAGGCCTTCCAGCTCGGTCACGACGTCGCTGACGGCGCCTTCGTCATTTTCCTCGACGGCCATGTCGAGCAGGTCCTGGCAGTCGCCCAGGCCGTTGGACAGCTTGTCCAGGGTCTCGACAACCTGCGCCAGCATGGCACGCTCACGGCCCAGGGCCTGGGCGTACTCGGGCTTGTTCCAGACGTTGGGGTCTTCCAGCTCGCGGTTGACTTCGATCAGGCGGTCATGCTTGTGATCGTAGTCAAAGATACCCCCGAATGGACTGGGAACGCTCGGTGAGGTCCTTGATGGTGTTCAGGATCGGTTGGATTTCCATGGGCGGGCAGCTCTCGTGCGAATTCGGTGAAAAGCCCGCGAGTATAACCCAGTCTTGAGCACGGCGGCAGGCCCGCCGGGCGGCGCGGTTTCCGAGTGGGTTCCACTACCGGCAAGCAGGTTCATCGCGTTTGGTCTCGGACCAGAAATGAACACCTCGGGCTGACAACACAGCGAGATTCCCAAAGAGCGGCCTGATGAAATGCGGTACGGGACCACCTGTCATTTTTGCCAGTTGTCCCATCACACATAACCTAGTCGAATAGACCCGCACACACTTGGTGAAGCGTAGGGACTCCCTACAAACGCTCAATGCATGAGGCAAGCCATGAGTAAAACCGCAAAAACGTCGGGCAAGTCGGCTGCACCCAAAAAGCCAAACCAACAAGCGATAGCAAACACTCTCTTTAAAATCTTGCAGAACGGGATCACCACCGGAAATGCACGCTGCACGCCGGTCAAACCGCTTGATGAGTTCCACTTCAAAGAAGAGGATCAAACTACGACGCCGCACCAGATCAACATCCAGCGCCTCACCGACAACACACTCCATTACACCTACACATACCCTGGCATCGAATGCGAGGACCCGGACCGGCTGATTGAAGTCTTGGCAATGTTTGAGTTTGGCGATAACTTCGACCCTTGGCACCTCACAAGAGATGAGCAAAAGCTGACAGGAAGCGTGCCATTGTTCATCAAGCCCAAGCCCGGCGACACAATCAAGGGGCGCGCTCAGTTCGTAGCCATTCTGAAAAACCCAGGCGAAAACGTTATCATCGGTACCCGAGAGCACGATATATTGGTAACTGCGGAGCCAGGCAATACCAAAATTTAGTCGCTGTACCTGTGGCACGGGATTGCAGAATACGCTGAAAATCAATTGCACTCTCAATCCGAACTTTTTACTGCGCTCACCGCGTATTCAATCACCGAATGCGGATAAAGCCGCGCCCGGCAATGCGACTGCTGGCCTCATCGCCAGCCGAACTCAGTCCAGTGAAGTCAAACAGGTAACTTTAACGCGCAAACGCACAGGGAGCACCTGTCTTTTTTGTCAGTTGCACCGGTAATTCGAAATCGGTGAAATACAACATACGAACCTGAAAGCAGTAATACGCCACCCCTGAATCAACGCCCCGGAGATGCAACATGAGCAACAATCCCAAAAAAATCACCTCACGCAGCTGCCGCCCCCTGTAGAAGAAGTCAAATACAGCCTCTCATTTTCTAACGAACAGTCAGAAGCCCCTAAAGACATTGAAAACGCAGGCATACAATCACCCTACGGTAACGAAAAACTAAAACCCGGCAAAAGCCCAACATTGAACCTGCAACTACCCCACGAATACGTTTACGCAGTCTTCAAATACCCAGGCCATTCAGCGGTACCAAACCTTAAGTCCTGCTACGTAACCATCTACTCCAGGACCAACAACAGAACATCCTTTCAGGAATTTAGAGTTGGATTAGGGTCGAGTGCCGAGCCCGGCGAATTTGGGCTCAAACTAGTAGATGGGCACTTTGGCACCGAGGCAACGCCTGCCTATAAATTAGTCTACGAGTTCAACGATGGTCGCAAAGAAGAACACGAGAAGGTATCCGAGACATACAAGGTAGTCCGCTAACTCGAAACACCGTAGGCAGCAGAGGTAGAGGCACTGGTTTGCCTCTGCCTTTTGACTATCAATCAGCTGACGCCCACTTGATTGCGGCCATTATTCTTCGCCAGGTACAACCCCTTGTCCGCAGCCGAAATCAGTTGCCGGCAATGGCTGCCAACGCTGGGCGTCTGGGTCGCCAGGCCAATGCTCACGGTCAGCCGCGAATCAGCATGGGGCGCGCTGTGCGGGATGTTCAGCCCAAGCACCGTCTGACGAAGCTTTTCCGCCACCAGGCGAGCGCCACCTGGCGAGGTATTGGGTAACACCAGGGCGAATTCTTCGCCACCGTAACGCGCTGGCAGGTCAGTAGGACGCGAACAGGAGCCTCGAATGGCCTCGGCGACCTGACGCAGTGCCTCATCACCGGCCAGGTGACCGAAGCTGTCGTTATAGGCCTTGAAGTAATCGACGTCGATCATCAGCAACGACAGCTGCTGCTGTTCACGCATCGCTCGGCGCCATTCCAGCTCCAGGTACTCGTCGAAATGGCGGCGGTTGGACAACCCGGTCAGGCCATCGGAGTTCATCAGCCGCTGCAACATCAGGTTGGAATCAAGCAGCTGCTGCTGGCTGACGCGCAGGGCGCGGTAAGCCTCGTCGCGCTGCAACAGGGTGAGGTAGGAGCGCGAGTGGTAACGAATGCGCGCCACCAGTTCGATGGTGTCCGGCAACTTGACCAGGTAATCGTTGGCACCGGCGGCAAAGGCCGCGCTCTTGACCAGCGGGTCTTCCTTGGTCGACAGAACGATGATCGGGATGTCCTGGGTCGCCGGGTTATTACGGTACTCGCGCACCAGGGTCAAGCCGTCCAGGCCAGGCATGATCAGGTCCTGGAGGATAACCGTGGGTTTGATGCGCATGGCCTGGGCCACCGCCTGATGCGGGTCGGCGCAGAAGTGGAAGTCGATGTTGTCTTCATTGGCCAGGCCACGCCGCACCGCTTCGCCGATCATGGCCTGGTCATCGACCAGCAGCACCATCGCCGAGTTTTCGTTGGGGGTCGCGAAACCTTCGATCGGTAAATCATTCATACCTGTTCACCCGATCACGACCGGTCTGGCGGCGTGATTCAATACATTTCGTCATTTTGCGAAAAATTCCATCAAGCGCCCGGCGATGCGTTCCAGCGGGCGGATTTCTACGGCGGCATCGATGGCCGCAGCGGCCTTGGGCATGCCGTACACCGCACTGCTGGCCTGGTCCTGGGCAATGGTCAGAAAACCTTGCTGGCGCATCAGTTTCAGGCCTTGGGCGCCGTCGCGCCCCATGCCGGTAAGCAGCACACCCACCGCATCGCCATTCCAGTAACGTGCCACGCTCTCGAAGAACACATCGATCGAGGGCCGGTAGATTTCATTGACAGGTTCGGCAGTGTAGGCCAGTTGGCCGTTCTGTAGCAGCCGAATGTGGTGGTTGGTACCGGCCAGCAACACCTGCCCGGGCTGCGGCGGTTCGCCTTCACGGGCCAGGCGCACCGGCAGGCCCGCTGCGCTGCTGAGCCATTCGGCCATGCCGGCGGCAAACACCTGGTCCACATGCTGAACCAGCACGATGGCCGCCGGAAACGCGGCCGGCAAGCCCTTGAGCAATACTTCAAGCGCTGCCGGGCCGCCCGCCGACGAGCCGATCGCCACCAGCCCGCGACGTTGGGAAGCCTCGCGCAGCGGTGTAGCCACCGGCCTTGCTGCCGGGGCTCGCTGCTGGCCGACCAGCCAGCCGATATTGAGAATTTTGCGCAGCAGTGGTGCGGCCGCTTCACGGGCATCACCAGCCCCCAGCGCCGGCGTATCGACCACGTCGAGGGCGCCATGGCCCATGGCCTCGAACACCCGATGCACGTTCTGCTTGCGGTCGACCGTAACGATGACGATGGCGCACGGGGTTTCGGCCATGATCCGCCGAGTGGCCTCCACGCCGTCCATCACCGGCATGATCAGGTCCATGAGGATCAGGTCCGGCAGTTGCTCGGCGCAGCGTTGCACCGCTTCGGCGCCATTGCTGGCTACCCACACCACCTGATGCGCAGGCTCCAGGGCAACTGCCCGGCGCAGCGCCTCGACGGCCATGGGCATGTCATTGACGATGGCGATCTTCATCCCTGAGCACCTCCGATCAGCTCCACCACAGCATCCAGCAACGCATCGTCGTGGAAACTGGCCTTTGCCAAATAGTAGTCGGCGCCGGCATCCAGGCCACGCCGTCGGTCTTCCTCACGGTCTTTATAGGACACCACCATCACGGGCAGCGATTGCAGGCGCTGATCGCGGCGCACCAGGGTCACCAGTTCGATACCGTCCATGCGCGGCATGTCGATGTCGGTGATCAGCAGGTCGAAGTCCTCGCCGCGCAGGGCGTTCCAGCCGTCCATGCCATCTACCGCCACCGCCACGTCGTAGCCACGGTTGCCCAGCAGCTTGCGCTGCAGCTCGCGCACGGTCAGCGAGTCATCGACTACCAGCACCCGCTTGCGGGTCACGCCACGAACGCCACTGCTGCCGCGCTCGATGCGCTCCAGGCTGCCGGTGCTGAGCAGTTTTTCCACCGAACGCAGCAAGTCTTCGACATCGACGATCAGTACCACCGAACCATCATCCAGCAAGGCGCCGGAGGAAATGTCCTGCACCTTGCCCAACCGTGGGTCGAGAGGCATCACCACCAACACACGCTCGCCCACCAGCCGCTCCACGGCCACGCCGTACAGTTGCTCGCGCTCACGGATTACCACCACCCGCAGGCTGGCTTCGTCACTGTGCCCGGCTGGACGGTTGAGCAACTGGCTGGCCGCCACCAGGCCAATGTGCCGGCCTTCGTGCCAGAAGTGCTGACGGCCTTCGATCTGAACAATCTGTTCCGCGGTCACTTCCAGCGTGCGTTCGATGTGGGCCAGCGGGAAGGCGTAGGCTTCACCGCCCACCTCGACCACCAGGCTACGCACCACCGACAGGGTCAGCGGCACCTGCAAGTGGAAGCGACAGCCCTGCCCCGCCACCTGCGTCAGCTCGATCGAGCCGCGCAGTTCGCGAACCATGTGCTGCACCGCATCCAGCCCCACGCCGCGCCCGGACACTTCGGTGACCTTGTCACGCAAGCTGAAACCGGGCAGGAACAGGAACGTCAGCAGCTCCGCATCGCTCATCCGCGCCACCGTGTCGGCAGGTGACAGGGCGCGTTCGACGATGCTGCTGCGCAGGCGCTCCAGGTCGATACCGGCGCCATCGTCGATCAACTCCAGGCTTAGCATGCCGGCCTGGTGCGAAGCGCGCAGGCGGATCACGCCCTCGTCTGGCTTGCCCGCCAGCAGCCGCCTTTCTGGCAGCTCGATACCGTGGTCGACGGCATTGCGTAACAGGTGGGTCAGGGGCGCTTCGAGCTTTTCCAGCACGTCGCGGTCGACCTGGGTCTTCTCGCCGTCCACCACCAGTCGCACCGGTTTGCCCAGCGAGCGCCCAAGGTCACGCACCATACGGCTTTGCCCGGTCAACACGTCGGCGAACGGGCGCATCCGGCAGGCCAGGGCGGTGTCGTAGAGCAACTGCGCACGCTGGCTGGCCTGCCAGCCGAACTCGTCCAGGTCGGCCGCCTGCTGCTGCAAGATCTGCTGGGTTTCCGCCAGCAACCGCTGGGTTTGCGCCAGGGCTTCGAGCACCTCGTTGCTTTGGCCACTGTCCTCCAGTTGCATGCGCAGGCCGTCGAGCGCCTGCATGCCCTGGCCGTGCATGCGTTTGAGGCGCTGCAAGGTGGCCAGGTACGGCTTGAGCCGCTGGGTTTCCACGAGCGACTTGCTGGACAGGTCGAGCAGGCTGTTAAGACGGTCGGCGGTGACACGCAGTACCCGCTCGGCCCCTTCGCCAACGCGCTTGCCGGGCTTGCGCCGCAGGACAGGCTCGGGCTCCGGCTCGGGTTCAGCCAGGTCGACTGGCACTACCAGCGGTTCAGACGGCAAGGTTGCCACCTGCGGTTCCGCTTGCAGCGGCGCCGCAGGCACGGTCGCAGCGCCTGGGTCGAGCAAGCTGGCCATTTGCGCAAGAAATACCGGCAAGGTCGCCTGCGCCACGGCATCGCCTGGTGTGGCGATGCGCATCAGCAAGTCGGTCCCCTGCAACAGTGCGTCGATGTGCTCGGCGCTCAACCGCAAGCGGCCCTCCTGGGCGGCTACCAGGCAATCTTCCATGACGTGGGCGACACTCACGCCGGCATCCACCCCGACGATACGCGCGGCCCCCTTCAACGAATGGGCGGCGCGCATGCAGGCCTCAAGCTGGTCGGCCTGGGTGGGGTTGCGCTCCAGCGCCATCAGGCCGGCGCTGAGCACCTGGGTTTGCGCCTCGGCCTCCAGGCTGAACAGTTCGAGCAACGATGCATCGCGCATTTGCTCTGGGGTCATGACAGGCTCCGCTGCACGGCAGACAGTAAGTGTTGATCGTCCAGCACTCGCACGCTACGGCCGCGCCACTGCAGCACTGCGGCAGTGAAGCGCGTGGCGTCCTGGCCACTGCCCAGCAGCAGCGGGTCGAGCCGGTGAATACCGTCGATTTCCTCTACGGCCATCACCACAGGGCCACCTTCGGCAGCCAGAATCAGCATGCGTGGCATCGCCCTGCCGCTACGTTGTTCGGCGGTGCCGGCTTGTACGCCCAGCAAATCGGCCAGTGACAGGCACGGCACCAGTGCACCGCGAACATTGGCAACCCCTTGCAACACCCGCGAGCGCTGGTGCGGCAGCGAATGCACAGCCTGCAACGGGGCGATTTCGGCCAGGCTGGCGGTGGCCAGTGCCAACCACTCTTCGCCCAGACGGAACAACAGCATGGAGCGGCCGGTGTTTTCTTCGACCGGCTGCGCCGCCGCGACCTGGTGGTCCTGCATCAGTGCGTAGCGGTCAAGCAGGCGTGTGGCCGCTGCCGCATACACGTCGCAATTGCGACAGTGAACATGACGCGCCAACAGTGGGCATTGCTTGTCGCCGTGCACACCAATGCGGTTCCAGCAATCGTCGATGTGCGCGTCGTCTTCGGCGAGTAGCTGCATCGCAGTGTCACCCTTCATCGTTCAGGCTCCCGGCCAACCCGCGCTGCACGCTCCTGCAGGCGTCGGGCACCGGCCTGGTCGCCCTGGGCCGCCAGCAAGGCCGCCAGGTGTACCAGCGCCTCAGGGTGTTGCGGCTCAAGGTACAGCGCCTTGCGGTAGTGGGTCAGTGCCTGTTGCGCATCGCCGTCGGTATCACTGAGCAACCCCAGCCAGTAGTAAACCTGTGCCGAGGGCGCGTACTGGCCCAGGTAGCGCTGGCATTCGGCACGCGCCTGTTCGCTGGCGCCAGCATTGGCAAGCCGGGCGATACTGGCCAGCAGTTCGTTTGCGTCCTCGCGTTTGGGTTCGCGGGCCAGCGCGGGCTTAGCGACCGCCGGTACTGCCCGTAACGGACGCGGCAATGGTGCGACGGGGGGTGGATAACCCGCCGGGGCCTGCGGTAGCACGGTACGCCGTGCAGGTTGTGCCGGGGCAACGGCCTGTGGGGCGCTACTGCCTTCCTGGCGCACGTAGGCGAACGATTGGGCAATGCCCAGCGGGCGCATCCCCATCCGCGCCAGCAAGCTGCCTTCGGCCGGGCCGATGAACAATACACCCTGGGGATGCAGCAGACGCTTGAGCACTTCGAACACACGCTGCTGGGTCGCCACGTCAAAGTAGATCAACAGGTTGCGGCAGAACACGAAGTCGTACAGGCCATCGCGGGTGGCCAACGCCGGGTCGAGCACATTGCCCACTTGCAGGCTCACTTGCTGCTGCACCCGCTCATGCAGGCGATGGCCTTCGTCGAGGGCGTCGAAGTAGCGCTCGCGAAAGCCCAGGTCGCTGCCCCGGAAGGCGTTGCGCCCGTATACGGCCTGCCCGGCCTTGGCCACCGAATTGGGGCTGATGTCCATGCCGTCGATCAGGAACGCCCCCGGCGCGATGCCGGCGTCGAGCAGGGCCATGGCCAGCGAATAGGGCTCCTCGCCTGTCGAGCATGGCAGGCTGAGCAGGCGCAGTGGCCGTGCCCCGGCCAACTCGGCCAGGCGCTTGTGTGCCAGGCTGGCCAGGGCTGTGAAGGATTCCGGGTAGCGGAAGAACCAGGTTTCCGGGACGATCACCGCTTCGATCAACGCCTGTTGCTCATCGGCCGACTGCTGCAGGCGCAGCCAGTAATCATCCAGGTCGATAGCGTTCATGGCCACGCAACGCTGGCGCAGCGCGCGCTCGACCATGGGCGCACCCACCGATTCGACGTCCAGGCCAATGCGCTCGCGCAAGAAGCGGAAGAAACGTTCGTTCATGTCGGCATCCCTGTCGGCTCGACCGTGTACAGCAGTTGGTGCACGGCATCAGGCAACAGATCGTTGACCTCGATGCGTTGCAGCAGGCCTTGGTCATCCTGGCGTACCGGCCCCAGGTAAGGGGCTTCGCCGCTGTCCACACCATAGGGCTGGAACTCGTCGGGGCGGCAGCGCAACGTCTCGGTGGCCTGCTCCAGGATCAGACCCAGTTGCAGGCCACCCCGATAATGCACCAACACCAGACGGGTACTGGTGCGGTGCGCCGCAGGCTGGCCAAAACTCAGCGCAGCAAGGTCGATCACCGGTACCAGTTGCCCACGATGGGAAAGGATCCCCGCGACCCAGCCTGGCGCCTGGGCTATCGGTTTCAGCGGCTGGCGCGGCAACACCTCGATGACCTCGTGCACGCTCAGGGCAAAACGCTGTTCCCCGATACGAAACTGCAGGTACAGCGCCCCTTTGGCGTTGTCCGCCCGTGCGGCGTGCGGTTGCAAGTCGTTCATCGCGGTCAGACTTTGAAGCGCGACACGCCGCCACGCAGGCCGGCGGCCACCTGGCTCAGCTCATCGATGGCAAAACTGGCCTGGCGCAGCGACTCGACAGTCTGGGTGCTGGCATCGCTGAGCTGGGCCAGCGCCTGGTTGATCTGCTCGGCACCGGTGGCCTGGGCCTGCATGCCTTCGTTGACCATCAGCACACGCGGCGCCAAAGCCTGCACCTGGTGAATGATCTGGCTGAGCTGCTCGCCCACCTGTTGCACCTCGAACATGCCGCGGCGCACCTCTTCGGAAAACTTGTCCATGCCCATGACCCCGGCCGATACCGCCGACTGGATCTCGCGCACCATCTGCTCGATGTCGTAGGTGGCCACGGCGGTCTGGTCGGCCAGGCGGCGCACTTCAGTGGCTACCACGGCAAAACCACGGCCGTACTCGCCGGCTTTTTCCGCTTCGATGGCAGCGTTGAGCGACAGCAGGTTGGTCTGGTCGGCGACCTTGACGATGGTCACCACCATCTGGGTGATGTTGCTGGCCTTTTCATTGAGGATGCCGAGCTTGGCATTGACCAGGTCGGCAGCGCCCATCACCTGGTGCATGGTCTCTTCCATGCGCGCCAGGCCCTGCTGGCCGGAGCCTGCAAGGCTGGAAGCCTGGTCGGCGGCCGAGGTGACTTCGGTCATGGTGCGCACCAGGTCACGCGAGGTGGCGGCAATCTCCCGCGAGGTAGCGCCAATTTCCGTGGTGGTGGCGGCCGTCTCGGTAGCGGTGGCTTGCTGTTGTTTGGATGTAGCAGCGATTTCAGTGACCGAAGTGGTTACCTGCACCGACGAGCGCTGGGCCTGGGCCACCAGGTTGGCCAGTGCCTCGGCCATTTCGTTGAAACCGCTTTCGATGGCGCCGAACTCGTCTTTGCGGTCCAGGCTCAGGCGCATGCTCAGGTCGCCGGAGCGCAGCTTGTCGAGGGCATGGACGATGCGCTGCATGGGGGCGGTGATGGCACGCATCAGCAACAGGCCGCAAATGCCGGCGGCGACGATTGCCAGCAGCAGCGAAACCACCATGCTGCCTTTGGCCGTGCTCACGGCACTGACGATTTCGTTGGTGGCCGCGTCGGCAGAAGCCCGGTTGTTTTCGATCACTTCATTCAGGTGCTTGCGCCCGTCCACCCAGGCAGGGGTGAGTACATCGGTAATCAGCCGCTGGGCTTCGTCGTAATTGTGCTGGCGATAGGCATCCAGTACCTGGCCTATCAGCTTCATGTAGTTTTCTTCGAGCTGAACGAAGGCGTCGAAGCGGGTCTGGTCGTCTTTGTCCTGAATGGTGGCCTGGTAGCTGGCCATGTGTTGCTTGAGCCTGTCTTCAAAGCTCTTGAACAGCTCCATGTCAGCCGAAGTGATTTCGCGGTGGTTGGACAGGCCCACCAGTTGCTGGCTGGTGACATAGCTGTCGACCCAGGCGCTGCGGATCATCGAGCTGTAGTAGACCCCGGGAATGCTGTCGGTCCCCACGGCCTCTTCGGCGGTTTCGATGGCGACCAACCGCGAGTAGGCGGCCACGATCATCAGCAGCATGATGGCGATGATCACGGCGAAACTTGCCAGGATCCGTTGGCGCAAGGTCCAGTTTTTCACATTCAGCCCTCAGGAATTCACAACGAGCGGGAAAAATCGCCGAAGTATAGCCCAGAGGCCTTACAGATTTGCGGGTGAAATGAGGGGTAAACAGGCATCCCTGCTGATGGACATGCCATTTGCTGGCCCTGAAAGGCACTTCATTTTGTGGGAGCGGCCTTGTGTCGCGAAAGGGCCGCAAAGCGGCCCCGGCAATTTTTGCATTTATGCGAAAAGCTGGGGGCGCTTCGCGCCCCTTTCGCGACACAAGGCCGCTCCCACAAGGACCGCGCCAGTTATTGGCCTGCGGCTTGCCGCACCTGGCTCTCCAGCTCCTGGCGCAGCGCCGGGTCCAGCCGCAGCTGGCGGGCCAGTTCGTCCAGGTAGGCACGTTCCATGAAGTTTTCCTGGTCGACCATCATCACACTGGCCAGGTACATCTCGGCCGCCATCTCTGGCGTTTGCGCAGCGCGGGCCACTTCGGCCGGGTCCAGCGGTTTGTTCAGTTCGGCATGCAGCCAGTGCTGCAGTTCGCGGTCGCTGTCCAGGCGGGTGAATTCACCTTCGATCAGCGCCCGCTCGCGCTCGTCGATGTGGCCATCGGACTTGGCCGCCGCCACCAGCGCCCGCAGCACGGCCTGGCTGTGCTGCTCGGCCTGGGCGGGCGGCAGGCGGTCGACGGTTTGCGGTTCGGCTGTGGCCACCCGCTGGTTGGCCTGCCAGTTGCCGTAGGCTTTATAGGCCAGCACCCCCAGCGCGGCCAGGCCACCGTAGGTCAGGGCCTTGCCGCCGTACTTGCGGGCCTTCTTGCTACCCAGCAACAGGCCCAGTGCCCCGCCACCCAACAGGCCGCCACCGGCTCCGGACAACAGCCCGCCAAGCCCACCGGCAGCGCTGCCGGACTTGTTCGCGCCGCCCTGTTTTTCGAGCATCTGCTGGCCGGATTTGAGGAGTTGATCGAGCAAGCCCCGGGTGTTCATTCGCGTGTCTCCACGTAAGAAAATTCAATCGCCAGAGTAAGGCTTGGCGCAGTACACGCCATCGTGGATTTGCTTCGGGATGTTGCATTGGCTGGCAAAAAGCCAACTAGACTCGATATCGCCAATACCTCGCGCAACCGCACTACGCTTATAACAATTGCTTCACGGCTTGCTTGATGACTGCCCCGACCAAGATCTCCAAGAAGAGGGAACACCATGTCAGTGCACAAGACCGCATTGCTCGGCGCCATGACGGGCGCCGTGCTGGCCAGCGCCAGCCTGCAGGCTGCCGAACCGCCCAAGGCCCTGGGGCCTGGCGAGGGGCGCCTGGATATCGTCGCCTGGCCCGGCTACATCGAGCGCGGTGAAAGCGACAAAGCCTACGACTGGGTGACCGGTTTCGAGAAGGAAACCGGCTGCAAGGTCAGCGTGAAAACGGCCGCCACCTCGGACGAAATGGTCAGCCTGATGACCAAGGGCGGTTACGACCTGGTCACTGCCTCGGGCGATGCTTCGCTGCGGCTGATCGTGGGCAAGCGCGTGCAACCGATCAACACCGCACTGATCCCCAACTGGAAAAACCTCGACCCGCGCTTGCAGAACGGTGGCTGGTACGTGGTCGACAAGCAGGTTTATGGCACCCCGTACCAGTGGGGGCCGAACGTGCTGCTGTACAACACCAATACCTTCAAGCAGCCCCCCACCAGCTGGGGCGTGGTGTTCGAGCCGCAGAACCTGCCCGACGGCAAGCCGAACAAAGGCCGCGTGCAGGCCTACGACGGGCCGATCTACATCGCCGACGCGGCGCTGTACCTGAAATCGGCCAAGCCGGAGCTGGGCATCAAGGACCCGTACGAGCTGAACGAGGCACAGTACAAGGCCGTGCTGGAGCTGCTGCGCCAGCAGCAACCGCTGATCCACCGTTACTGGCATGACGCCACGGTACAGATGAGCGATGTGAAGAACGAAGGCGTGGTTGCCTCCAGCTCCTGGGGCTACATGGTCAATGGCCTGAAGGCCGAGAACCAGCCAGTGGCCTCGACCATTCCCAAGGAAGGCGCGACCGGCTGGGCCGACACCACCATGCTGCACAGCGAGGCCAAGCACCCCAACTGCGCCTACAAATGGATGGACTGGTCGCTGCAGCCGAAGGTGCAGGGTGACGTGGCGGCCTGGTTCGGCTCGTTGCCGGCGGTACCGGCAGCGTGTACCGGTAGCGAACTGCTGGGCGCCGAGGGGTGCAAGACCAACGGGTTCGACAACTTCGACAAGATCGCTTTCTGGAAAACCCCGCAGGCCCAGGGGGGCAAGTTCGTGCCGTATAGCCGCTGGACCCAGGATTACATTGCGATCATGGGTGGGCGCTAGAGGTTAATTGGCCTGAACTGGCCCTATCGCCGGCAAGCCAGCTCCCACAGGATCCCCACAGGCTCCAAGCCTTGCGCATGACTTGTGGGAGCTGGCTTGCCGGCGATAGGGCCGGTGCAGGCAATACAAAAACAACTGAGTAGAGCCAATGCCCCTAGCCGTCCAGTTCACCCAGGTTTCCCGCACCTTCGGCGAGGTCAAGGCTGTCGACCAGGTCAGCATCGACATCATCGATGGCGAGTTCTTCTCCATGCTCGGCCCTTCCGGCTCGGGCAAGACTACCTGCCTGCGCCTGATCGCCGGTTTTGAACAACCCACCAGCGGCTCGATCCGTATCCACGGTGTCGAGGCCGCTGGTGTGCCGCCCTACCAGCGTGACGTCAACACCGTGTTCCAGGACTACGCCTTGTTCCCGCACATGAACGTGCTGGACAACATCGCCTATGGCCTGAAGGTAAAGGGCGTGGCCAAGGCCGAACGCCACAGCCGCGCCGAAGAAGCCCTGGCCATGGTGGCCCTGGCCGGCTATAGCGCACGCAAGCCGGCGCAGCTGTCCGGCGGACAGCGCCAGCGCGTGGCTTTGGCCCGGGCACTGGTCAACCGGCCGCGGGTGCTGCTACTGGACGAGCCGCTGGGCGCGCTGGACCTGAAGTTGCGCGAGCAGATGCAGGGCGAGCTGAAAAAGCTGCAGCGCCAATTGGGCATCACCTTCATCTTCGTCACCCACGACCAGACCGAAGCGCTGTCGATGTCCGACCGGGTTGCGGTGTTCAACCGCGGCCGCATCGAACAGGTCGACACACCGCGCAACCTGTACATGAAGCCTGCCACCACCTTTGTTGCCGAGTTCGTCGGCACCTCCAACGTGGTGCGTGGCGAGCTGGCCATGGCGCTTAACGGCAGCTCGGCGCCCTTCTCCATCCGCCCCGAGCACATCCGCCTGGGCGACCCGGTGGTGACCAGCCATGAGGTGCAGGTCAACGGCGTGCTGCGCGATGTCCAGTACCAAGGCAGCGCCACGCGCTATGAGTTGCAACTGGACAACGGCCAACTGCTGGCAGTCAGCCAGGCCAACGACCGCTGGCAAGCACAGGCCCAGGCCTGGCAGCCCGGGCAACAGGTACTGGCGCACTGGCCCCGTGAGGCCATGACGGTGCTGCAGGAAACCGAGGCCCGCTGACATGAGTGCACTGCGCAGCCTGTCCAACCAGCTGTACCGGCGCCCCAACCTGTACCTGGCACTGCTGCTGGTACCGCCGCTGACCTGGTTTGGCGCGATCTACCTGGGCTCGTTGCTGAACCTGCTGTGGCAGGGCTTCTATACCTTTGACGACTTCACCATGGCGGTGACCCCGGACCTCACCCTGGGCAACTTCGCCGCGCTGTTCAACCCGTCGAACTTCGACATCATCCTGCGAACCCTGGGCATGGCCGTGGCCGTATCATTGGCCAGCGCGGTGCTGGCCTTCCCCATCGCCTATTACATGGCGCGCTACACCAGCGGCAAGACCAAGGCGTTTTTCTACATCGCGGTGATGATGCCGATGTGGGCCAGCTACATCGTCAAGACCTATGCCTGGACCCTGCTGCTGGCCAAGGGCGGTGTGGCGCAGTGGTTTGTCCAGCAGCTGCACCTGGACGGGCTGCTGCAAGCGGTGCTGACCGTGCCGGGTGTGGGTGGCAGCACGCTGTCGACGTCGCACCTGGGTCGCTTCATGGTGTTCGTGTACATCTGGCTGCCGTTCATGATCCTGCCGATCCAGGCCTCGCTGGAGCGCCTGCCGCCGTCACTGCTGCAAGCCTCGGCAGACCTCGGCGCACGGCCTGGGCAAACCTTCGTCCAGGTGATCTTGCCGCTGTCGATTCCGGGCATTGCGGCCGGCTCGATCTTCACGTTCTCGCTCACCCTGGGCGACTTCATCGTGCCGCAACTGGTCGGCCCGCCCGGCTATTTCATCGGCAGCATGGTCTATGCCCAGCAAGGGGCGATCGGCAACATGCCGATGGCTGCAGCGTTCACCCTGGTGCCGATCGTGCTGATTGCGGTGTACCTGTCTATCGTCAAGCGCCTGGGGGCCTTCGATGCACTCTGAAAAAGCGTCAACGGGGCTGCGCCTGGCGGCCTGGGGCGGGTTGCTGTTTTTGCATTTTCCGATCCTGATCATCTTCCTGTACGCGTTCAACACCGAAGACGCGGCATTCAGCTTCCCGCCCAAGGGCTTTACCCTGAAGTGGTTCGCCGTGGCCTTCGCCCGGCCCGATGTGCTGGAGGCGATCAAGCTGTCGCTGCAGGTGGCCTGCCTGGCCACACTGATCGCCCTGGTGCTCGGCACCTTGGCCTCGGCGGCGCTGTACCGGCGCAGCTTTTTCGGCAAGGAAAGCATTTCGCTGATGCTCATCCTGCCCATCGCCCTGCCCGGCATCATCACCGGCATCGCCCTGCTCTCGGCGTTCAAGACGCTGGGCATAGAGCCCGGTGTATTCACCATCGTGGTCGGCCACGCCACGTTCTGCGTGGTCATCGTCTACAACAACGTGATCGCCCGCCTGCGGCGCACCTCGCAAAGCCTGATCGAAGCCTCGATGGACCTGGGCGCCGATGGCTGGCAAACCTTCCGCTACATCATCCTGCCCAACCTCGGCTCGGCGCTGCTGGCCGGTGGCATGCTGGCCTTTGCCCTATCGTTCGATGAAATCATCGTCACCACCTTCACCGCCGGCCACGAGCGCACACTGCCGATCTGGCTGCTCAACCAGCTCAGCCGCCCGCGCGACGTGCCGGTGACCAACGTGGTCGCCATGCTGGTGATGCTGGTGACCATGCTGCCGATCCTTGGCGCCTATTACCTGACCCGTGGCGGCGAAAGCGTTGCGGGCAGTGGCAAATGACCCTGGAGGAGTCCCCGATGCAAACGCAGATGCTGATCAATGGCCGGCTGGTCGCTGGCGAAGGCCCGGCCTGGACGGTACTGAACCCGGCGCTGGGCACTGCCCTGGCGCAGATCAACGAAGCCACCGAAGCCCAGGTGGACAGCGCCGTGCGCGCCGCCGACCAGGCCTTCGACAGCTGGTCGCAAACCAGCCCCAAGGACCGCTCGCAAGCCTTGCTGGCGCTGGCGGATGCCATCGAAGCCCATGGCGATGAACTGGCCCGGCTTGAATCGCAGAACTGCGGCAAGCCGCTGAGTGCCGCGTTGAATGACGAAATCCCGGCCATTGCCGACGTGTTCCGCTATTTTGCCGGTGCCGCGCGCTGCCTGGGCGGTTCGGCGGCCGGCGAGTACCTGCCGGGCCACACCTCGATGATCCGCCGCGACCCTCTGGGCGTGGTGGCTTCGATTGCCCCGTGGAACTACCCGTTGATGATGCTGGCCTGGAAGATCGCCCCCGCTCTGGCCGCTGGCAACACCGTGGTGATCAAGCCTTCCGAACTGACCCCACTGACCGCCCTGCGCCTGGGTGAACTGTCTCAGGACCTGCTGCCACCGGGCGTACTGAACATCCTGTTCGGCCGCGGCCAGACGGTCGGCAACCCACTGGTCAATCACCCCAAGGCGCGCATGGTGTCGCTGACCGGCTCGATCCCTACCGGCGCGCACATCATCAGCGCCACCGCCGACAGCGTGAAACGCATGCACATGGAACTGGGCGGCAAGGCCCCGGTGCTGGTGTTCGACGATGCCGACATCGACGCTGCCGTCGATGGCATCCGCACCTTCGGCTTCTACAACGCCGGCCAGGACTGCACCGCCGCCTGCCGCCTGTATGTGCAGGACGGGATCTACGAGCGCTTTGTCGAGCGCCTGGGTGAAGCCGTCGCGAGCCTCAAACCTGGCCTGCAAGATGCCGAGGACACCGAGCTGGGGCCACTGATCAGTGCCCAGCACCGCGACAAGGTGGCCGGCCTGGTGCAGCGCGCCATCGCCCAGCCGCACATTCGCCTGGTAACGGGGGGCAAGGTGATCGATGGCGAGGGTTTCTTCTTCGAGCCGACGGTGCTGGCCGATGCCCAGCAGGATGACGAGATCGTGCGCAACGAAGTGTTCGGCCCGGTGGTGTCGGTCACCCGCTTCGCCGACGAAGCGCAGGCGCTGGCATGGGCCAACGACTCCAACTACGGCCTGGCCTCATCGGTATGGACCCGCGACACCGGCCGCGCCCATCGCCTGGCGGCGCGCCTGCAGTATGGCTGCACCTGGGTGAACACCCACTTCATGCTGGTGAGCGAAATGCCCCATGGCGGGCAGAAGCATTCGGGGTACGGGAAGGATATGTCGATGTATGGGCTGGAGGATTACACCTGCGTGCGGCATGTGATGATCAAGCACTAAGCGATTGTTTCGACCGAGGGGCTTTGCGCCCCTCGGTCACCGTCTCAGAAACTTCCTTCAACCTCGATCTACTCCCTCCTACTGTGCATCCGTTGAGCCAATGCTGTTGGTATCATAATCTGATACCATGAATAATCATCAGCAAGCCACACTTGAAGCAGTACTGAAAAAGCCGGTTCCCAAGACACTGGAGTGGGCGCGACTGGAGTCACTGTTGGTATCAGTGGGCGCCAGGGTGATCGAAGGCAGAGGGTCACGGGTTCGCTTTGAACTTAATGGAGCAGTAGCAACCTTCCACCGTCCTCATCCGGACAGACACGCCAAGCCCTACCAACTACGAGACGCCCGCCAGTTCCTCGAGCAGGCAGGAGTAATACCATGAATGTCATGACTTACCGCGGCTATGCCGCCCGTATCGAATACAGCGACGAAGACCAGTTGCTGATTGGCCACGTCGCAGGTATTCGCGATGTGATCGGTTTTCATGGCGAATCAATCAGTGAGTTGCGCCAGGCATTCGAGGAGGCCGTGGACGACTATCTTGAGACATGTGAACGCCTTGGGCGAGAACCGCAGAAGACGTACTCGGGCAAGCTCAGCCTGCGCCTTGAGCCTACTCTTCACGCCAGCGTGGCTGCCAAGGCGGAACTGGCAGAGAAGAGCATCAACCAATGGGTAAGCGATATTCTCAGCAAGGCTGCCTATAACTGAATCGAGCTACCAACTGGCCCCTGTAGGAGCGGCCTTGTGTCGCGAAAGGGCCGCAAAGCGGCCCCGGCAATGTCAGCGGCGGAGCTGAAATCCGGGGCCGCTTCGCGGCCCTTTCGCGACACAAGGCCGCTCCTACAGGGGCCTCGCACGGCTTAGATCAGTCGCGCAGATCCGACTCGTGAATCGGGTTGGCCCGGCTGGTCGCACGTTGGTACTGCGCGGGCCAGGTAGCTTTGTTACCGCCCAGGTCATCATCGGCATGCAGCGGCCAGTACGGGTCGCGCAGCAGTTCGCGGGCGAGGAAGATGATGTCGGCCTGGCCGGTCCGCAATATGTGCTCGGCCTGGGCCGGTTCGGTGATCATGCCCACGGTGCCGGTGGCTATTTCCGATTCCTTGCGAACGCGTTCGGCGAAGCGCGTCTGGTAGCCGGGGCCGGTGGGGATCTCGGCGTTTACCGAAGTGCCGCCGGAAGATACGTCGATCAGGTCGACCCCCAACCCGCGCAGTCGGCGGGCCAGTTCGACGGTTTCATCGGGGTTCCAGCCGTCTTCGACCCAATCGGTTGCCGATACCCGCACCAACAGCGGCAATTCGGCCGGCCAGATCTTGCGCACTGCCTCGACCACCTGCAGGGTCAGGCGGATGCGGTTCTCGAAGCAGCTGCCGTACTCGTCGCGGCGCTGGTTACTCAACGGGGACAGGAACTGATGCAACAGGTAGCCATGGGCGGCGTGGATTTCGACCACCTTGAAACCGGCCTTCAAGGCACGCTCGGTCGAGGCGACGAAGGCAGCGATCACACCCTGGATCTCATCGTGGTTCAATTCACGTGGCGGCGTGTGTTGTGGGTCAAACGCAATCTTCGATGGCCCTACGGGCTGCCAGCCACCGTCTTCGAGCTTCACGCTGCCCTGCTTGCCCAGCCATGGGCGATAGGTACTGGCCTTGCGCCCGGCGTGGGCCAGCTGGATGCCAGGCACGGCACCTTGGGCGGTAATGAAGCGGGTAATACGTTGCAGCGGGGCGATCTGTGCGTCGTCCCACAGACCGAGGTCTTCGGCGGTGATGCGGCCATCGGCGGTTACCGCCACGGCTTCAGTGATAACCAGGCCCGCACCACCCACGGCACGGCTGCCCAAATGAACAAGGTGCCAGTCGTTGGCCAGGCCATCGACGGCGGAATACTGGCACATCGGTGACACAGCGATGCGGTTGGGCAGGGTCAGCTGACGCAGGGTGTAAGGCTCGAGCAGCAGGCTCATGAGGGCACCTCCCAAGGACTCCAATGGTGATCCGGCCCGGACACTCAATTGCACGTCCCTGGCCCAGGTCCGGTCATAACTTCAGACTAGACCAGAATGGGTGGGGGGTAGGTTCCCTCGGATTTGTCGGTGCGCTCAGCGCGGCTCCATGTGGGCAATCATCAACTGCACACTTTCGTTGCCACGAAACTCGTTCACATCCAGCTTGTAGGCCAGCTCGACCCAGCGCACGGTCGGGTTCGGCCACACTTCGCGGTCGATGCCGAAGGCAATACCGTCCAGCCGCACCGAACCGCACTCGCTCTTGAGCACCACCTTCAGGTGCCGTTCGCCCACCACACGCTGCTCCACCAGCTGGAACACGCCATGGAACAGCGGCTCGGGGAAGTGCTGGCCCCAAGGGCCGGCGTGGCGCAGGGCCTTGGCCAGGTCGAGGTGGAACTCTTCCACGGCCAGGCTGCCATCGGACAGCAACCGGCCGGTGAGGTCTTCCTCACGCAACTGGCGCCGCACCTCTTCGTCGAATGCTTCGGCAAATGCGGGGAAATTGCCCTCGGGCAACGACAGCCCCGCAGCCATGGCGTGGCCGCCGAACTTGCTGATCAGCTCGGGGTGGCGGGCCGCTACGGCATCCAGCGCGTCGCGGATGTGGAACCCCGGCACCGAGCGCGCCGAACCTTTGAGCATGCCCTCGCCGGCATCGGCAAAAGCGATGGTCGGCCGGTGATAACGTTCTTTCAGGCGCGAAGCCAGAATACCGATCACGCCTTGGTGCCAATCTGCATCGAACAGGCACAGGCCGTAAGGCATGGACTCGACCGGCAGGTCCTTGAGCTGGGCCAGGGCTTCGCGCTGCATGCCCTGCTCGATGGATTTGCGGTCCTGGTTCAGGTCGTCCAGCTGCTGAGCCATGTCCTGGGCCAGGGCCGCGTCTTCGCACAGCAGGCACTCGATGCCCAGGCTCATGTCGTCCAGGCGCCCGGCAGCGTTCAAACGAGGGCCAAGGATGAAACCCAGGTCGGTCGAGGTGATGCGCCGGTGGTCACGGCGGGCCACTTCCAGAATGGCTTTCAGCCCTGGCCGAGCACGGCCGGCGCGAATACGCTCAAGGCCCTGGTGCACCAGGATGCGGTTGTTGGCATCCAGCGGCACCACATCGGCGACGCTGCCCAGCGCGACCAGGTCGAGCAGTTCGCCGATGTTCGGCTGCGGTTGCGTTTCGTAGCGCCCCAGGCTGCGCAAGCGGGCGCGCAGGGCCATCAGCACATAGAAGATCACCCCGACCCCGGCCAGCGCCTTGCTCGGGAACGTACAGCCCGGCTGGTTGGGGTTGATGATGGCGTCGGCGTCAGGCAGTTGCTGACCTGGCAGGTGATGGTCGGTGACCAGTACCTTGAGCCCGGCAGCCTTGGCAGCGGCCACACCCTCGACACTGGAAATGCCGTTGTCCACAGTAATCAGCAATTGCGGCTGGCGCTGCAGCGCCACCTCGACGATTTCCGGGGTCAGGCCGTAGCCGTATTCGAACCGGTTGGGCACCAGGTAATCGACATGGGCCGCGCCCAGCAGGCGCAGGCCCAGCACCCCGACAGTGCTGGCGGTGGCACCATCGGCATCGAAGTCACCCACAATCAGGATGCGCTGGCGCTGGTCGAGGGCCTCGACCAGCAGGTCAACACCGGCCTCGATGCCCTTGAGCTGCTGATACGGCAGCAGACGCGCCAGGCTTTTGTCCAGCTCGGCCTCGCTTTGCACGCCACGCGCGGCGTACAGGCGGGTCAGCAAGGGAGGCAGGTTACCCAGGAATGGCAGGGTCGGCGGCAGGGGGCGAGGTTCGATACGCATGGGTTGCTTCAGCCACGCTCACCGAGCAGCCACTGCAGTTGCACTTCATGCTGGCCACGGTCGTCAGTCACGAACACCGTGCCTTCGCTGATCATCACGTCCCACTTGATGCTGCGCGGCATGTCGGTGGCCAGGGTTTCCAATACTTCCTGTGGCACGGCAGCAATGCTCAGGTTCTTCAGGTTCTTGACCGCGCTCACCACTTTGCCTTCCCACACACGCAGGCTGCCGTAGGCCAGCAGGCTGGTGCGCTCGGTACGGCGCGAACACCAGGTCAGGCGGTCGGCATCGGGTTGGCCGACTTCGATCCAGTGCAGCACGCGGTCGTCCAGGCTCTTTTCCCACAGCGCCGGCTCATCGACATCCGACAGGCCACGGCCAAACGACAAGTTCTCGTTGTACCAAAGCGCATACGCCAACAAACGAACTGCCATGCGCTCTTCGGTTTCCGACGGGTGACGAGCGATGGTCTGCTTGACGCTTTCGTAGACGTTGCGATCAAGGTCGGTGAGATTCAATTCGAACTTGTAGGTGGTGGACGGCTGGGCCATGGTCGAGGGGCTTCGTGCAAAAGAAAAGTGGCACAGTCTAACCCATCCGCACCGTCCATGCGCCGCAGCAGTACCCGGCGAAACCGACGTGTGATAAAACCACGGCTCTGCCCAGCTGCCACGGATGCCCCATGTCGACGCCCAGCAAACCCCTCGCCGGCCTTAAAGTTGTGGAACTCGGCACGCTGATTGCCGGGCCGTTCGCCTCGCGCATCTGTGCCGAATTCGGTGCCGAAGTGATCAAGGTCGAGTCTCCGGATGGGGGCGACCCGCTGCGCAAGTGGCGCAAGCTGTATGAGGGCACTTCGCTGTGGTGGTTCGTGCAGGCGCGCAACAAGCAGTCGCTCACGCTTAACCTCAAGCACCCCGAAGGCCGCGAGGTGCTGAAAAAGCTGCTGGCCGAAGCCGACATTCTGATCGAAAACTTCCGCCCGGGCGTGCTCGAAAAGCTCGGCCTGGGCTGGGATGTACTGCATGCCCTTAACCCGCGCCTGGTCATGGTACGCCTGTCAGGCTTTGGCCAGACCGGGCCGATGAAAGACCAGCCCGGCTTCGGTGCGGTGGGCGAGTCGATGGGTGGCCTGCGCTACATTACCGGCTTCGACGACCGCCCGCCGGTGCGCACGGGCATTTCCATCGGTGACTCGATTGCTGCCCTGTGGGGGGTGATTGGCGCGTTAATGGCGCTGCGCCACCGTGAGGTCAATGGCGGCCAGGGCCAGGTTGTGGACGTGGCGCTGTATGAAGCGATCTTCGCCATGATGGAAAGCATGGTGCCGGAATTCGATGTGTTCGGGTTTATCCGCGAGCGCACCGGCAACATCATGCCGGGCATCACACCCTCCTCCATCCATACCAGCGCCGACGGCAAGCATGTGCAAATTGGCGCCAACGGCGATGCCATCTTCAAACGTTTCATGCTGGCGATTGGCCGCACCGACCTGGCGGATGACCCTACCCTGGCCACCAATGATGGCCGCGACCTGCGCCGTGACGAACTCTACGGGGTGATTGACCGCTGGGCCAACAGCCTGCCGCTGGACCAACTGATGCAGGTGCTGACCACGGCAGAGGTGCCTGCCAGCCGCATCTACTCGGCCGAGGACATGTTCAACGACCCGCAATACCTGGCGCGAGAGATGTTCCTGCAGGCCAGGTTGCCGGATGGCAAGCCGTTCCGCATGCCGGGCATCGTGCCCAAGCTGTCGGATACACCTGGCTCCACCGAGTGGGTCGGCCCGGCGCTGGGCGAACACACCGAGGCACTGCTCACCCGCCTGGGCTATGACGCAGCGGCCATTGCCGGCCTGCGCCAGGCCGGCGCGGTCTGACGCCTGCCGCTGCCCTTGCCGATGCGCGCTGCCTGCTGGCTACGCCACCTGATCCTGCTGTGCGGGCTGCTGCCCGCATTGCTCATGCAACCTGCCAGCGCCAAGGAGCGCATCTTCTGGCTGGTGCGCGACCTGCCACCCTTCACCATTTTCGAAGGCCCGGAAAAAGGCCAAGGGGTGATCGACCAGCTATTGCCGCTGCTGACCAGGCAGATGCCCGAGTACGACCACACCATCGTGCGGGTCAACCGTGCACGCGGCATCCAGATGCTGCAAGACCGCAACACATTCACCTGCGACCCGACCCTGCTATGGACCCCGGACCGGGCCAGATATGCGCTTTTTTCCATGCCAACGCTGGGTGTGCTCAGCGGTGGCCTGGTGCTGCGCAAGGAAAACCAGGCACTGGTGGCGCCCTACCTCGACAGCCAGGAAGTGGACCTGCATGGCCTGCTGAGCAACGCTCCGGTGAAACTGGGCATTGTTGCCGAACGTAGCTATGGCACGCAGATCGACGCCATTCTGCAGCAGCTACCTGATACTGCGCTTAGCCGGCACTATGGCAACGACGCCACAGCTAACCTGCTGCAAATGCAAAAACTGGGGCGCCTACGCTTGGTGCTCGGCTACTGGCATGAAGTTCGTTACTTGCTTCAGCAGCAAGGCGGCTCACTGGCCGACTATCAGTTTCATCCTGTCCAGGGGGTGGAGCGCTATCAGTTTCTCCATGTCGCCTGCTCTGACAATCCGTCGGGCCGCAAAGCGGTGGCGCATATCAACCAGCTATTGCCTGCTTTGCGCCGGGACGTGCTGCCTGGCTTGTATGCGCACTGGCTGGACCCGTCGTTGCAGGAAGACTACCTGGAAGACAGCAAACGCTTCTTCGAAGCCCCTTGATCACCTGAAAAAAGAAACCCCGGACGCTGGGGAAGACGCCCGGGGCCAAGCGAAAGTCCTTGGGGACTTCCCGTGACAGCCTTGCCAGCGCCGGAGCACAGCACTGGCTGGCTGCCCCTACAATGTCTGATAAACCACTCAGGCAAAGGTTCCCTGCGGTTGTTGACGCTGCTGCAATGCCGCGATCACGCAGGGCTGCAAGCGCCCTTCGGCGATCTGCAGGTCACGGTGCAGGCCATCCACCAGATCGATCAACAGGCGTTGCTCCTGTAACTGGCGCTCGCTGACCGTGCGCCGCAGGGTGATGCCGGCGAGGCGGTCGTGAACGGTCAGTTGGCGATTGCCATTGGCATCGGTGATGCCGAGGTGGGTCTGATAGGGGGTCAGGGCGTCGTTGAGCAGGCTGCAGATTCTTTCCATCCGGATCACTCGCTGCGTGGTGGGATCTAAAGGAACTGACCAGCAGGCGCCGCAGAAAGTTCGTCAAACCGCGCCCGCTTCAGTGAGCATGCGGGGCTGAGATGACAGTTTGAATACGCTGCCTCGGGCGGGCCTGCAGTGTTTGCAGGGCATGCTGCAGGCGCGGCATCGACAGCGGCCAGGGCAGCTCGGCGAGCACCCACAGCCCTCGACTTCTGGCTGCCTGGGCAAGGTTATGGCGCTTTGGGGTGGGCTGACCGACGAACAACAGCGCACGCGCCCGGTGCTGCTGGGCGAGCAAGGCGAGGCCTGAGCGAGTTGGCATGGCATGGTCGAGAATCAGCAGGTCGGGGCGACGCTCAGCGTTCAGGCAGGCGTCCAGGTCATTGGTGTTTGCGCTGATGCGCACGTTGAACAGGCCTTGGGCGTTGAGGGCCTGGTGCAGAAGGATCTGGTGGGATGGGCGAGCCTGGTGAATCAACACGTAGGGCTGGTGCATGAGCCGCTCCTGGTGGGAGGACCGGCTAAGTTAGCTTTGCGCTTGGCATGGAAGAATGAGATTTTTCCTGCGCAGCCCAAGAAAAATCCGAGATTTTGGGGCTGCTTTGCAGCCCATCGCCGGCAAGCCAGCTCCCACATGTAGTGCACATGACCTTGGATCTACGCGATCAAGGTGGGAGCTGGCTTGCCGGCGATGGGCCGCAACGCGGCCCTGGCTGTTACAGCGGTTTGCCGCGGTTACCGTGCTGGCTGACAAAGCCCTGAACAGCTTTCAGGTCATTGGCCAGTACCGTGCAACGCTCTTCACGGCTGAACAGGTCGCTGAGGTGTGCTGGCAGCTCCAGCGCCTTGCCAACACCTGCCTTCTCCACCGCTTCCGGGAACTTGACCGGGTGGGCGGTACCCAGCACCACCATCGGCGTGTCCAGGCTGCGACGGCACTCGCGCGCGGCTTTGACGCCGATTGCGGTATGCGGGTCGAGCACTTCACCCGTGGCGGCGAACACGTCGGCAATGGTCTCGCAGGTTTGCTCGTCGCTGACAGCCAGCGAGTCGAACAGCTTGCGCGCTTCGGTCCAGCGGTCTTGCTCGACGCTGAAACCACCGCCCTGCTTGAAGTTGGCCATCAGTTCGGCGATGGCGCCACCGTTGCGGCCGTGCAGGTCGAACAGCAGGCGTTCGAAGTTGGACGAAACCATGATGTCCATCGACGGCGACAGGGTCGCGTGCAGGGTTTCCTTCACATACTGGTTGCCGCTCATGAAGCGGTGCAGGATGTCGTTGCGGTTGGTGGCGACGATCAGCTGGCTGACCGGCAGGCCCATGTTGCGGGCCAGGTAACCGGCGAAGATGTCGCCAAAGTTGCCGGTAGGTACCGAGAACGCGACCGAACGCGCCGGGCCACCCAACTGCAGGGCTGCATGGAAGTAGTAGACGATCTGGGCCATGATCCGCGCCCAGTTGATCGAGTTGACCGCTACCAGGCGGGTGCCCTTGAGGAACGACTGGTCAGCGAAGCTGGCCTTGACCATTTCCTGGCAGTCGTCGAAGTTGCCTTCGATGGCGATGTTGTGGATGTTGTCGCCGAAGATGGTGGTCATCTGGCGGCGCTGCACTTCCGACACGCGCTGGTGCGGGTGCAGGATGAAGATGTCGACGTTGTCGCAACGGCGGCAGCCTTCGATGGCGGCGGAACCGGTGTCACCGCTGGTGGCGCCGATGATCACCACGCGCTCGTTGCGCTTGGCCAGCACGTGGTCGAGCAGGCGGCCGAGCAGCTGCAGGGCGAAGTCCTTGAACGCCAGGGTCGGGCCGTGGAACAGCTCCAGCACCCACTCGTTGCTGTTCAGCTGACGCAGCGGGGCGACTGCGGCGTGGGCGAACTCGCCGTAGGTTTCTTCAAGGATTTTCTTGAAATCGGCGTCGGCGATGCTGCCTTCGACGAACGGACGCATCACACGGAAGGCCAGTTCGTGGTACGGCAGGCCGGCCCACGAGGCGATTTCTTCCTGGGTGAAGCGTGGCAGGTTCTCGGGTACATACAGGCCGCCGTCACTGGCCAGGCCAGCCAGCAGCACGTCTTCGAAATTCAGGGCCGGTGCCTGGCCGCGGGTACTGATATAGCGCATGGGTGCAAACCTTCGATGCTAAGGCCCGGGCCGCGCGGGCGGCCCGAGAACAAAATTAATTGAGCTGTTCGACGCGGATGCGCACGACCTTGCCGACCACGTCCTGCAGGGCTTCCAGGGCGACGATGGCATCGTTGATACGCTGCTCGACCACGCCGTGGGTCAGCAGGATCATCGGCACCAGGCCGTCCTGCTCTTCGGCTTCCTTCTGCATGATCGACTCGATGTTGATGCCACGCTCCGACAGGATGCTGGCCACCTGGGCCAGTACGCCCGGGTGATCCTTGGCCTGGATGCGCAGGTAGTAGGCGCTCTCGCAGGCTTCGATCGGCAGGATCGGGTGGGCCGACAGCGCGTCTGGCTGGAAGGCCAGGTGCGGCACGCGGTTTTCTGGGTCGGAGGTCATGGCACGCACCACATCCACCAGGTCACCGACCACCGACGAAGCGGTAGGCTCCATGCCGGCGCCCGCGCCGTAGTACAGGGTGGAACCGGCGGCGTCACCGTTGACCATCACGGCGTTCATCACGCCGTTGACGTTGGCGATCAGGCGGTCAGCCGGGATCAGCGTGGGGTGTACGCGCAGCTCGATGCCTTCGGCAGTGCGACGGGCAACGCCCAGGTGCTTGATGCGGTAGCCCAGGGCCTCGGCATAGTTCACGTCAGCAGTGGTCAGCTGGGTGATGCCTTCGGTGTAGGCCTTGTCGAACTGCAGCGGGATGCCGAAGGCGATGGACGCCAGAATGGTCAGCTTGTGCGCGGCGTCGATGCCCTCGACGTCGAAGGTCGGGTCGGCTTCGGCGTAACCCAGCGCCTGGGCTTCGGCCAGCACGTCCGGGAAGGCACGGCCCTTCTCGCGCATTTCGGTGAGGATGAAGTTGCCGGTGCCGTTGATGATACCGGCCAGCCAGTTGATGCGGTTGGCCGACAGGCCCTCGCGGATGGCCTTGATCACCGGGATGCCGCCAGCCACGGCCGCTTCGAAGGCGACGATGACGCCCTTCTCGCGGGCCTTGGCGAAGATTTCGTTGCCGTGCACGGCAATCAGCGCCTTGTTGGCGGTGACCACGTGCTTGCCGTTTTCAATGGCCTTGAGTACCAGGTCGCGGGCGATGGTGTAGCCACCGATCAGCTCGATGACAATGTCGATCTCCGGGTTGCTCGCAACTTCGAACACGTCAGCGGTAATGGGGGTACCGGTAATCTGGCAGTTCGGGTTCTGCGAGCGCATGGCGATCTGTGCCACTTCAATACCGCGCCCGGCACGGCGGGCAATCTCCTCGGCGTTGCGCTGAAGTACATTGAAGGTTCCGCCACCGACGGTCCCCAACCCACAGATGCCTACTTTGACCGGTTTCACTGTGAACTCCCCATTGAACGGCCGGCACGTTTGCCGACCGTGAAACATGCCGTCACCCCATGACGACGGCGTACTGAATTGGATTACTTGGCCAGTGCCAGCTTGGCGACCTGCGGTGCCGGCTGGTAGCCCGGAATGACCTGGCCGCTTTCAAGCACGATGGCCGGCGTGCCGTTGACGCCGATCGACTGGCCCAGCTGGAACTGCTTGCTGACCGGGTTGGTGCACTTGGCAGCCTTGATTTCTTCGCCTTCGACCATCTTGTCCATCGCCCCACGGCGGTCGCTGGAGCACCACACCGCCTGCAACTGCTGGTCACCCGGCGAGCCGAGGCCCTGACGCGGGAAGGCGACGTAACGCACTTCGATACCGCGGCGGTTCAGCTCGGGCACTTCGGCGTGCAGCTTGTGGCAGTACGGGCAGGTGGTGTCGGTGAATACGGTAATGTGCGACTTGGTCTCACCCTTGGCAGGATAAACCACCATCTCGGCGGCTGGAATGCCGTTGATGAGCTTGGCGATGCCTTGGCGCTCGGTTTTTTCGGTGAGGTTGACCGGCTTGCCGTCCTGGATCTGGAACAGGTAGCCCTGCATCACGAACTGGCCGTCGGCGCTGGCGTACAACACGCGGCCGCCCTGCAGCTTCACTTCATAAAGGCCGTTGAGCGGGCTGCTGGCCACGCTTTCCACGGGCACTTCCAGCTCAAGGTTCTGCAACGATTTACGGATGGCCTGCTCGGCACCGGCATTGCTATCGGTTGCCGCAGCTACGGCAAACGTACTGGCCAGCGCCAACGCGGCGGCGGCGAAAAACTGGGTCACGCGCATGGGAACTCCTGAAGGCGGACAGGGGCCGGAGGGCGCCACCTGCGGAAAAAACGCGGTGGCCGTGCGGCCCTTGGTGCAAACCGCCCAAGCCTACCACATCACACCGCCGGTGAAGGGCCTTGCAAGGACCAGTCGGCGGAACATGAAAAACATTCATCCACGCGGGTGGTGCTGGGCGTGCAACTGCTGCAAACGGGCCTTGGCGACGTGGGTGTAGATCTGCGTGGTGGACAGGTCGCTGTGGCCAAGCAGCATCTGCACCACGCGCAGGTCGGCGCCATGGTTGAGCAGGTGGGTGGCGAAGGCGTGGCGCAGGGTATGCGGCGACAGCGGCTTGTCGATGCCGGCAACCCGGGCGTGGTGCTTGATGCGGTGCCAGAAGGTCTGCCGGGTCATCTGCTCGCCACGCAGGCTGGGGAACAGCACGTCGCTGGGGCGGCCATTGAGCAGTTCGGCGCGACCGTCACGTTGATAGCGCTCCAGCCACACGACCGCCTCTTCCCCCATCGGCACCAGGCGTTCCTTGCTGCCCTTGCCCATCACACGCAGTACACCCTGGCGCAGATTGACCTGATCGAGGGTCAGGCTGACCAGTTCGGTGACGCGCAGGCCGCAGGCATACAGCACTTCAAGCATGGCGCGGTCGCGCTGGCCAATGGCTTCGCCCAGGTCCGGGGCTTGCAGCAAGGCCTCGACGTCGGCTTCGGAGAGCGACTTGGGCAGCGGCTTGCCCAACTGCGGCATCTCGACCTGCAGGGTCGGGTCGATGGCCACCAGCTTTTCCCGCAGCAGGTAGCGGAAGAAGCCGCGCAGGCCGGAAAGGAAGCGCGCCGTGGAGCGTGGCTTGTAGCCCTGGTCGAGGCGCCAGGCCAGGTGATCGAGGATCAGGTCACGGCCGGCATCAGGCAAGGAAACCGAGTGTGCCTGCAGCCAGCCGTTGAACAGGGCCAGGTCGCTGCGGTAGGACACGCGGGTGTTGTCGGACAGGCCTTTTTCGAGCCACAGGGCGTCAAGAAACTGGTCGATCAGGGGATGGTCGAGGGCGGACATGAAAACTCGGTGGCAAACGGCGGATTGATGCTTAGTCTTTCATAACAGCGCAGGCATAGGGAGCCCACATGAGCGAAGAGCAGATACTACTTAGCGTCGGCGGCATCGGCGCCGCTGCACTGGCCTGCCAGTGGCTGGCCTGGCGCCTGAAGCTACCGGCGATTCTGTTTCTGCTGCTGACCGGGATCATTGCCGGCCCGGCATTGGGCTGGCTCGACCCCGAGGCGTTGTTCGGCCCGCTGCTGATGCCGCTGGTGTCGCTGGCAGTGGCGCTGATCCTGTTCGAGGGCAGCCTCACCCTGCACCTGTCGCAGTGGCGCGAAATCGGCAGCGTGGTGCATCGCCTGGTCACCGTGGGCGCGCTGGTCACCTGGCTGGTCATCGCCCTGGCGACCCACTGGCTGCTGGGGTTCGACTGGCCGCTGGCGATTCTGTTCGGCACCTTGACCCTTGTGACTGGCCCCACTGTGATCGTGCCGATGCTGCGCGTGGTGCGGCCAAAGTCGACCATCGCCAACATCCTGCGCTGGGAAGGGATCATGATCGACCCCATCGGTGCGCTGCTGGCCGTGGTGGTGTACAGCTTCATCATCGCCAGTGCAGACGGCAATGGCCTGTTCCAGAGCCTCACCACCTTCGCGGGGGTTATTTTCTGCGGTAGCGCCCTGGGTGCGGCCGGGGGTTGGCTGCTGGGGCAGATCATGCGCGAGCAATGGCTGCCGGAATACCTGCACAACCTCGCATCCCTGGCAGCGGTGCTGGGTATTTTCATCGCCGCCAACCAGATCGTGCATGAGTCCGGGCTACTGGCGGTAACCGTGATGGGCATGTGGCTGGCCAACATGCGCGGGGTGGATGTGCGGCAGATCCTGCACTTCAAGGAGAACCTCAGCGTACTGCTGATTTCCGGCCTGTTCATCCTGCTGGCTGCGCGCCTTGACCTGCATGCCCTGCTGGGCCTCGGCCCGGCGGTACTGGCGTTGTTGCTGGTGATCCAGCTGCTGGCACGCCCGCTGAACGTGTGGCTGGCCACACTGGGCTCACCGCTCAGTTGGCGGGAACGGGCACTGCTGGCCTGGATTGCCCCACGCGGCATCGTTGCCGCCGCCGTTTCAGCGATTTTCGCCATCCGCCTGCATCAGGCCGGGCACCCGGACGCCTTGCTGCTGGTGCCGCTGACCTTCGCCGTGATCATCGGCACGGTGGTACTGCAAAGCGCCACGGCCAGGCCGCTGGCACGCCTGCTCAAGGTCGCCGAGCCGGCGCCCAGTGGTTTTCTGGTAGTCGGTGCCAACGAGCCGGCCCGGGCCATCGCCAAAGCCCTGCAGCAATTGGGCTGTCGGGTTTTGCTGACAGACTCCAGCTGGGAAAACATTCGCGCCGCACGCATGGACGGGCTACCGACCTACTTTGGCAACCCCGCCTCGCAGCATGCCGACGCGCACCTGGACCTGGTCGGCCTCGGGCACTTGCTGGGGCTGTCTCCCGCTGGCGAAATCAACGCCCTGGCCTGCGCAAGGTTCCGCCATGACTTCGGTAACGGTCGGCTGTTCGTGCTGGCCAGCGGCCTGGAGAAGCAACGCAGCGACAAGCACCGAGCTGCCGAAGAGCATCGGGGGCATCTACTGGGGGCCAGCCCAATGACCTATCTGCAACTGGCCAACCGGCTGCATCAGGGCGCCGAACTGTACAGCACCAACCTGACCGAAAGCTTTGGCTGGGATGCCTACCAGGCACTGCATGGCGAGCGTGCGCACGTGCTGTTCGCGCGCGACGGGCATGGCTGGGTACATGTAGCCAGCCCCGACAACCCGCTACAGCCGCAACCGGGATGGACCCTGGTGGCGCTGATCGAGCCAGCCCCGGAGCCCTGACACTCAGGCGCCCGGGAGCACCGGCACCGGGCGCTTGTCCTCGTCAATGGCGACAAAGCTGAACACGCCGTGAATGGCCCGTTCGCGGCCGTCCAGGTACATGTTCTCGACAAACACGTCCACCTGCACCTGCAAGCTGGTATTACCCACCTTGATCACCGAGCCGACCAGTTCGACGATCGAGCCCGCCGGAATCGGGTGCTTGAAGTCGATGCGATCGGTGGACACGGTCACCAGCGGCAGGCGGCAAAAGCGCGTGGCGGCGATGAACGACACTTCGTCCATCCAGGCCAGGGCGGTGCCGCCGAACAGGGTGTTGTGGTGGTTGGTGGTGTTGGGGAACACCGCCTTGGTCACGCGAGTCACCGACAGCTCGGTACGGCGCTGGATTTCCTGGTCTCGGGTAGTCATGGCATTCACATCTTTGAAAGGTTCAAAACGCAAAAAAGCAGCCCGAAGGCTGCTTTTTTCTCGCTAGGCGGCCTCGGCCACCGGGCAAACTGTACTCAGGACAGTTTTTCCTTGATGCGAGCGGCTTTGCCGGACAGGTCGCGCAGGTAGTACAGCTTGGCTTTACGCACGTCACCACGACGTTTCACGGCCAGGCTGTCGATTTGCGGGCTGTAGGTCTGGAAGGTACGCTCTACGCCAACGCCGCTGGAGATCTTGCGCACGGTGAAGGCGCTGTTCAGACCGCGGTTACGCTTGGCGATAACAACGCCTTCGAACGCCTGCAGACGGGAACGCTCACCTTCCTTCACTTTAACCTGAACGACAACGGTGTCGCCTGGTGCGAAGGTCGGGATTTCCTTGCTCATCTGCTCGGCTTCGAGCTGCTGGATGATCTTGTTGGTCATGCTGTGCTCCTAAGATGGATACGCGATCCACCATCGATACGTTTAACTATCGTCCCGCTCGCGGAGGTATTCCTCGAGCAGCTTCTTCTCTTCTCCAGAAAGCGAGCGACTTTCCAGAAGATCGGCGCGTCGTTCGAAGGTCCTACCAAGGGACTGCTTCATCCTCCAACGCCGGATATGTGCATGGTTGCCACTTAGCAACACGTCGGGAACACGCTGATCCGCATACACCTCAGGTCGGGTGTAGTGCGGGCAATCCAGCAGACCGTCGGTGAAGGAATCTTCTTCCGCCGAGTCCACATGCCCTAAAGCTCCGGGCAGCAGCCGTGTAACCGCATCGATCAGTACCATGGCCGGCAGCTCGCCACCGGAAAGCACATAGTCCCCAATCGACCACTCCTCATCGACATGAGCCTCGATAAAGCGCTCGTCGATGCCTTCATAACGACCGGCGATCAGGATCAACGATTCCTGTTCGGCCAGGCCTTTGACCGCCTGCTGAGTCAGCTTGCGGCCTTGTGGCGAAAGGTAGATCACCTTTGCCGTTGCTCCGGTCGCTTGCCTGGCGCTAACCAGGGCGTCTTCCAGAGGCTTGATTTTCATCACCATGCCCGGACCACCGCCAAACGGCCGATCATCTACCGTGTGGTGACGATCTGTGGTGTAGTCCCGCGGGTTCCAGCAAGTCACCTGAAGCAACCCCTGTTTCACCGCGCGGCTGGTAATGCCGTACTCCGTGATGGCCGAGAACATCTCGGGGAACAACGTGATGACGTCTACGCGAAGGTTACCCATCGTTTAGAAGTCCGCGTCCCATTCAACCCGCATCACGCCTGCTTCCAGGTCGATGTTGAGCACGCATTGCGCCGTATAGGGCAACAGACGCTCGCGATCATCCAGGCTGCCTGCGCAGGGCTTGACCACCATTACATCGTTCGCACCGGTCTCCAACAGGTGATCGACCTTGCCGAACAGCTGTTCGTCCTGGTTGATGACCTTCAGGCCTTCCAACTGGTACCAGTAGTACTCGTCGGCAGCCAGGTTGGGCAAAAGGCTCCGCGAAATGCAGATTTCATAACCGCTCAGAAGACGGGCTTCATCGCGATCGTCGAGGCCTTTCAGCTTCACGACCAGGCCCTTTTGGGAGCCACGACCGTTGACCAGCTCGACCTGCTTTACCTTGCCTTCGTGCCGAAGCGTCCAGCGCGGATAATCCAACAGGTTTTCAATCGGATCGGTAAAGGAATACACCTTCACCTCGCCGCGAACGCCGTGAACCGAAAAAATCTTGCCGACGACGATGAGGTCATCAGCCTTTTCTGGCGTCGCGTTCATACTGTTCAGGCAGCGGCCTTGGCAGCGTCCTTCAGCAGCTGAGCAACGCGCTCAGACGGCTGTGCGCCCTGGCTCAGCCAGTAGGTGACGCGCTCTTGGTTGACCGACAGCTTGACTTCGGCGCCCGATGCGATCGGGTTGAAGAAGCCAACGCGCTCAACGAAACGGCCGTCACGGGCGTTACGCGAGTTGGTCACGGTCAGGTGGTAGAATGGGCGCTTTTTCGAGCCGCCACGGGCCAGACGAATGGTTACCATGTGAACATCGTTCCTATAGTCGGTGTTGCAGTTTGTACTGCAAATCTGAATGCCAAATAGGCACACGGGTGCCCAAAAGGCCGCATATTCTCGGGGAATACACGGACATTTGCAAATGACTTTTTCGGCAAGGCCCTGCCCCACCGTCCAGATTTGCCGGTTGCGCCGCGAAATCCGCGGCCGTTGCCCCGCCAAGGCGGGGGTTCTGGGCGCCTGCCCGATAAACGGCAGACACCCGGAATAGGTGTTACAGCTTCGGCATGCCGCCGCCAGGCAGCATACCGCCCAGGCCGCGCATCATCTTGGCCATGCCGCCTTTGGCAGAGAATTTCTTCATCATCTTCTGCATCTGCTTGTGCTGCTTGATCAGCCGGCCGATGTCCTGCACCTGGGTACCGGAACCCAGGGCGATACGGCGCTTGCGCGAACCGCTGATCAGGTCAGGGTCGCGGCGCTCGGCCGGGGTCATGGAGTTGATGATCGCTTCCATCTGCTTGAACTGCTTCTCGGCGGCGCCTTGTGCGTTACCCATCTGCGACAGGTTGACCCCGCCAATGCTCGGCAGCTTGTCCATCAGGCCGCCCAGGCCGCCCATGTTCTTCATTTGTTGCAGCTGGTCACGGAAGTCTTCGAGGTCGAAGCCCTTACCCTTCTTCAGCTTTTTGGCCAGCTTGTCGGCCTTGGCCTTGTCGATGGTCTGCTCGGCCTGCTCGATCAGGCTGAGCACGTCACCCATGCCGAGGATGCGCGAAGCAACACGGTCGGGGTGGAACGGCTCAAGGGCTTCGGTCTTCTCGCCCATACCGATGAACTTGATCGGCTTGCCGGTAATGGCACGCACCGACAGCGCAGCACCGCCACGGGCATCACCGTCGACCTTGGTCAGCACAACACCGGTCAGCGGCAGGGCCTCGCCAAACGCCTTGGCGGTGTTGGCAGCATCCTGGCCGGTCATGGCGTCGACCACGAACAGGGTCTCGATCGGCTTGACCGCAGCGTGCAGCGCCTTGATCTCGTCCATCATGTCGGCGTCGATGTGCAGACGGCCGGCGGTGTCGACGATGACCACGTCGATGAACTTCAGCTTGGCTTCGCGGATGGCTGCTTCGGCAATGGCCACCGGCTTCTGGCTGATGTCGGACGGGAAGAAGGTGACGCCGATGTCGTTGGCCAGGGTTTCCAGCTGCTTGATCGCCGCCGGGCGGTAAACGTCGGCGGACACCACCATCACGCTCTTTTTCTTGCGCTCTTTAAGGAAGCGCGCCAGCTTGCCGGCGGTGGTGGTCTTACCGGCGCCCTGCAGGCCGGCCATCAGCACGACGGCTGGCGGGGCGGCGTTCAGCGCGAGGTCTTCGTTGGCCGCGCCCATCAGGCTTTCCAGCTCGGCCTGGACGATCTTCACGAACGCCTGGCCCGGGGTGAGGCTGCGCGACACTTCGGTGCCGACCGCACGCTCCTTGACGCTGTTGACGAAATCCTTGACCACCGGCAGGGCAACGTCGGCCTCAAGCAGGGCCATGCGCACTTCGCGCAGCGTGTCCTTGATGTTGTCTTCGGTCAGCTTGGCCTTGCCGGTGACATGGCGCAGCGTCTGTGACAGGCGGTCGGTCAGGTTTTCGAACATGGTGATCCTTTCAGGCCCAGTAAAAGCCGAGGTTTGTCAGGCGCCCAGGGGGGAAATACACACCCGCCGGGCACAGCAAGGCGGCGATTATAGCGAAGTGCGGCGGCGGCGCACACCTTGGGAGATGGTCGGTGGCATTACTGGCCTCTTCGCGGGCTCGCCCGCTCCCACAGGATCTTCACCACTTTCAGAGCCAGTGCAGGACCTGTAGGAGCGGGCGTGCCCGCGAATGCCCTGACACAAGCCTTCAGTCTTCCTAGAGCAGCGGAATCTATGCCAAACTCCGTCTCTTTAAGGCTCGCCAACCAGGACTTATGGTCTCCTCACCCAGCCTCATCCCCAACCTGATCGCCGCCGGCCTCTATATAGCAGCGGCCATCTACCAGGGCACGCACCTCGCCCAGGGCCGCAAGGCCGACAAGCGTCTGCCTGGCCTGCTGGGTGCCTTCGCGGTGCTGGCCCAGGCCGGTGCACTGTTCTTCCAGCTGATCACCCCGCTGGGCCTGAGCCTGGACTTCTTCAGTGCCGCCAGCCTGATCGCCGTAGCCGTCATTGCCCTGACCCTGCTGGCCTGCCTGCGCATCCCGGTGGAAAACCTGCTGGTGCTGCTGTTCCCGCTGGGTGCGGTAACCGCGCTGCTGGCCCAGTTCGCGCCACCCGGCACGGTGCCGCTGATCAACGAAGAACCCGGCATCCTCGCGCACATCCTGCTGTCGATCCTGGCCTACGGGCTGTTCACCATCGCAGTGTTCCAGTCGCTGCTGTTGCTGCTGCAGGACCGCCAGCTGAAGAACAAGCACCCGTCCGGACTGATCCGCAACTTCCCGCCCCTGCAAACCATGGAAAGCCTGCTGTTCGGCTTCCTCTGGGCCGGCTGGTGCCTGTTGTCGCTGTCGCTGATCTCTGGCTGGCTGTTCCTCGACAACCTGTTCGCCCAGCATCTGGTGCACAAGACCTTGCTGGCCTGTGTCGCCTGGGTGGTGTTCAGCGTACTGCTGTGGGGCCGCACCCGCCTCGGCTGGCGTGGCCACAAGGCTATCCGCTGGACGCTGGCCGGTTTCTGCCTGCTGATGCTGGCCTACTTCGGCAGCAAGCTGGTTCGCGAATTCATCCTGCATATCTGACGGCCGCCCATGGACACCCTGCCGTACGCACCGCTATTCGGCACCCTCGCACTGGCCCTGTTGTGGTCAGCGCTGTTCACTGCCGTGGATGCCGCCCGCCTGCAGCTCAATGGCTCGCTGCGCCCCCACGAAGACGACACGCTCGCCCTGCCGGCCCAGGCCCTGGTGCTGTGCGCCAGCCTTGGCAAGCTGCTGGTGCTAGGCCTGGCCTGCCTGCTGGGCCAGCGTCATAGCGGCGAGCACGGCTTCTGGCTGGCGGGGTTGGCCGCTACCTTCACCTTGCTGGTATTTGCCGAGTACCTGCCACGGCGCCTGGCCCGGCGCAACCCGCAGGCGTTCGTCAGCCTGGGTGCCAGCCTGCTGAAAGTGCCCCTCGCCCTGCTGCAGCCGCTGGCCTGCCTGCTGGACGGCTTCGCCAAACTGCTGCTGCGCCCGTTCCGCGTGCAACCAACCGCAGTGGCCCTGCACCCGCAGGAAGCCGATGATTTCGACGAAGACGAAGAACACGAAACACCTCGCCACGGGCTGCTCGACGGCCTGCAATCGCTGGACAAGATCACCGTCAACGACATCCTGGTGCCGCGCAATGAAGTGGACGGCATCAACCTCGACGAGCCGATCGAGCGCATCATCGAGCAGCTGATCGTCAGCCGCCACACCCGCCTGCCGGTCTACCACAACGACATCAACCAGGTTGAGGCGATCCTCAACACCAAGCTGATCAGCCACCTGCTACCCAAGGCCGAACTGACCCTGGAGGCGCTGCACAGCGCCTGCTACGAACCCTATTTCGTGCCGGAAAGCACGCCGCTGCAAATGCAGCTGCTGAACTTTCACAAGCAACAGCGCCGGCTGGGCGTGGTGGTGGATGAGTACGGCGAGGTGCTGGGCATTGTCACCCTGGAAGACATCCTCGAAGAGATCGTCGGCGAGTTCGAGGACGAGCAAAGCCTGGACAACCCCCATGTACACCCGCAGCCCGATGGCACGTTCGTCATCGATGGCACCGCTTCTCTACGCGAAATCAACCGTACCCTGGGCTGGCACCTGCCCTGCGACGGCGGGCCGAAAACCCTCAACGGGCTGGTGACCGAAGCGCTGGAGAGCATCCCGGAAAGCGCCGTTTGCCTGAAGATCGGCCGCTATCGCCTGGAAATCCTCGAAACAGAGGACAATTGTGCCAGCAAGGTACTGGTGTGGACCGTGACCCGATAGCTATACTCGGGTCACGCTTACCCAGCCCCGCCGTCCCGCCTGCTACCCGCACCCGGCGCTACACGGCCAGTCCGCTCCACTGACACGCCCTGCGGTCCTGCTTCAACACCCCGAACAGAGCCCGCCCCGCCCCTATCCCCCTTGGGCTATCGTCAGTCGGGCGCACACAACAACAAAACGCTCCGGCGTCCGCGCATCTGTGCCTGCCCTTTTGCATTGCACATCGTCGCGGGCAAAGCCCATGGAGCCGGACCAGACTGTTAGGGACCTACTTAATGACAACCAGCAGCACCTATGCCGAAGCGCCTGCCGCGCCGGTCAACTCGCCGGCACGGGTGGCCACTGCCAGCTTTATCGGCACCGCCATCGAGTTCTACGACTTTTACGTTTACGCCACCGCCGCTGCCCTGGTGATCGGCCCGGTGTTCTTCCCGTCGGGGTCGGGCACTGCGCAGATGCTGGCGGCGTTCCTCACCTTTGGTATTGCCTTCCTTGCCCGCCCATTGGGCTCGGCGCTGTTCGGCCATTTCGGCGACCGCATCGGCCGTAAATCAACCTTGGTCGCCTCGCTGCTGCTGATGGGTGTGTCCACCACGGCCATTGGCGTGCTGCCAGGCTATGACAGCATTGGCGTGTGGGCGCCGATCATCCTCTGCCTGCTGCGCTTTGGCCAAGGCCTGGGCCTGGGCGGCGAATGGGGTGGCGCGGCGCTGCTGGCCACCGAGAACGCCCCGGCAGGCAAACGCGCCTGGTTCGGCATGTTCCCGCAACTTGGGCCGTCGATCGGCTTTTTGGCTGCCAACGGCCTGTTCCTGACCCTGGCCCTGGTGCTCAGCGACGAGCAGTTCCGTGAGTGGGGCTGGCGCATTCCGTTCCTGCTCAGCGCCGCGCTGGTGCTGGTGGGGCTCTATGTGCGCCTGAAGCTTGAAGAAAGCCCGGTATTCGCCAAGGCCGTTGCCCGTCACGAGCGGGTGAAAATGCCGGTAGTCGACCTGTTTTCCAAGTACTGGGTGCCAACCCTGCTGGGCGCTGCGGCCATGGTGGTGTGCTACGCGCTGTTCTACATCTCTACAGTGTTCTCGCTGAGCTATGGCGTGACCACACTGGGCTACAGCCGCGAGACGTTCCTTGGCCTGCTGTGCTTCGCGGTGGTGTTCATGGCCTTGGCCACACCGCTGTCGGCCTGGCTCAGCGACCGTTACGGGCGCAAGCCGGTGCTGATCGTCGGTGGCCTGCTGGCGGTGGCTTCGGGCTTTACCATGGAACCGCTGCTGACCTCGGGCTCGACCACCGGTGTGGCGCTGTTCCTGGCCATCGAGCTGTTCCTGATGGGCGTGACCTTTGCGCCGATGGGGGCACTGCTGCCTGAACTGTTCCCGACCCACGTGCGTTATACCGGCGCTTCGGCGGCGTATAACCTGGGCGGGATTGTCGGGGCTTCGGCGGCACCGTTCTTTGCCCAGAAGCTGGTGAGCATGGGTGGGTTGAGCTGGGTGGGGGGTTATGTATCGGCGGCGGCGGTGATCAGCCTGATTGCCGTGTTGTGCCTGAAAGAGACCCGCAATACCGAACTTTGAGAAAGCCGGGGCTGCTTTGCAGCCCATCGCCGGCAAGCCAGCTCCCACAGGGACCACACAGCCCTCGAACCTTGTGAAGACCCTGTGGGAGCTGGCTTGCCGGCGATGGGCCGCAACGCGGCCCCTTACGGTCTCAGATCAGAACTCGACCTTGACCGTCTGCGATGCACGGGTCGCCTTGGCCCGCGCCAGCTCGACCGACTCATCACGCGCCAGGCACACGCCCATGCGGCGGGTGCCGTTGATTTCTGGCTTGCCGAACAGACGAATGGCGGTATCCGGCTCGCTCAGCGCTGCGCCCAGGTTGGCGAAGCTGGTCTGCTGCGACTGCCCTTCCGGCAGGATCACCGCCGAGGCCGACGGGCCAAACTGGCGCACCACCGGAATCGGCAGGCCGAGAATGGCACGGGCATGCAGGGCAAACTGCGACAGGTCCTGGGAAATCAGGGTGACCAGACCTGTGTCATGCGGGCGTGGCGACACTTCGCTGAACCACACCTGGTCGCCCTTCACGAACAGCTCAACGCCAAACAGGCCGCGACCACCCAACGCATCGGTGACCGCCTTGGCCACGCGTTGCGATTCGGCCAGCGCTTTCGGGCTCATGGCCTGCGGCTGCCACGATTCCTGATAATCGCCCTTCTCCTGGCGATGACCAACCGGCTCCAGGAACGTGGTACCCCCCACATGGCGCACGGTCAGCAGGGTAATTTCGTATTCGAAGTCGATAAAGCCCTCGACGATCACCCGGCCCTTGCCAGCGCGGCCGCCTTCCTGGGCGTAGTCCCACGCTTTCTGCAAGTCGGCATCGCTGCGCAGCAGGCTCTGGCCCTTGCCCGACGAACTCATTACTGGCTTGACCACGCACGGGTAGCCGACATCGGCCACGCCCTTGGCGAAGTCTTCATAGGTGTCGGCGAAGTGGTAGGGCGAGGTTGGCAGCTCCAGCTCTTCGGCGGCGAGGCGACGAATGCCTTCGCGGTTCATGGTGAGCTGGGTGGCACGGGCAGTCGGCACCACGTTGAAGCCTTCGTTCTCCAGCTCGACCAGGGTGGCGGTGGCGATGGCTTCGATTTCCGGAACGATGTAGTGCGGTTTTTCGGCTTCGATCACGGCCCGCAGGGCCACGCCATCGAGCATGTTGACCACGTGGCTGCGGTGCGCCACCTGCATGGCCGGGGCATTGGCGTAGCGGTCGACGGCGATCACTTCGACGCCCAGGCGCTGCAGCTCGATCACCACTTCCTTGCCCAGCTCGCCACAGCCGCACAGCAGTACACGGGTCGCGGTGGGCGACAAGGGGGTTCCGATACGGGTCATTTCAGGTCCTCGAAGGCATCCGGGGCCGCACCAGGCTTGGTACTGCCCGCTGAAAAAGGACCGCTATTCTACACCATCAGCCCGCAACGGCGGCCCGCCGGGCGCGAAATGCCATGGCCAGCCACACGGCGGTGACACCGGCAAACTTCGAGGCCATGGCGGTACCGACTATCGCAGGCGTCAGGGCGCCGATCATGCCGAAGAAGATGAAGGTATCCACCGGAATGCTCAGTGCCGAGCTCAGCCACAGACGGTCGCGCAGCGGCCGGCGGGTGATGCTGAACACCAGCCAGTCGATCAGCTCGGAAATGAAGAACGCGGTGGCACTGGCCAAGGCGATGGCCGGCTCCGAGGTGACGTAGGACAGCACCAGGGCCACCAGCATGGCCACCAGGGCGCCGTGGCCGAAGCGGGTCTGCACCATGTCGCGCAGGATGAACACCAGGCCGCCCCAGGCGGACCAGATGATGTCCAGGTGCGGGGCGCTAGAGAAGGCGTAGTTGATCAGCACTACGCTGCTGATGTAGGCAATCAGATAGAACATGGCGAGTCGTCTGTGGGCAAGCCCTACAGATTACCGCTGGCTTCTTCGACAGGCAACGGCACTCCCTGTAGGAGCCTAGAGGATGAGGCCGGCGGCTACTGCCCGTTCATGGCACAGCCTCAACACCGCCCGCCGCTCTTCATTGTCCATCCGCCCCCAGCGGCCAATCTCCGCCACGGTACGCTGGCACCCGGTGCAGATATCCTGCTCGTCGAGCGCACAAATGCTCACGCACGGCGAGGCTACCGGCCGCTCTCCAACATCACTCATCATCAACCACCAGTTCCTGCGCATAACGCCGGGCATTATGCACATAGTGCGCGGCGCTGGCTTCGAGCATGCGCTTCTGCTGCTCGGTCAACTCACGTACCACCTTGCCCGGCGAGCCCATCACCAGCGACCCATCGGGGATTTCCTTGCCCTCGGCGATCAGTGCATTGGCGCCGATGATGCAGTGCTTGCCGATACGCGCGCCGTTGAGGATCACCGCATTGATACCGACCAGGCTGTAGTCGTCCACCGTGCAGCCATGCAGCATGGCATTGTGGCCAACGGTCACGCCCTTGCCCAAGGTCAGCGGCGAGCCCATGTCGGTGTGCATCACCGTGCCATCCTGCACGTTGCTGCCCTCGCCAATGTCGATCAGCTCGTTATCCCCGCGCAGTACCGCGCCAAACCATACGCTGGCATCGGCCTGCAGGCGCACGTTGCCAATCAGTGTGGCGTTGGGTGCAGCCCAACTGGTGGGGTGGCTCTCGACCCGCAGGTCGCCCAGGCGGTATTTCATGCTTGCTCCTCAGGCTGGAACGCAGACGGCGGGGTTGGCCCCGCTCAGTTTTCGATGTAACGCTCAGGGGGCTGGTGCAGGCTGATGCCGGCATCGAACAACACGTTGACCAGTTCCACGATCATGATCGCCGACAACCCCCAGATCTTGTATTCGCCATAGCGGTAGCTGGGCACATACCAGCTGCGCCCCTGGTAATCGATACGGTGGGTATGGTCGCGTGGGTCCTGGCGGAAGAATTCCAGCGGCACGGTGAATACTGCCGCGATTTCGGCGTCGTTGGCGCGGTATTCGACGAAGTCGGGAATAACCCCGACGAATGGCGTCACTTTAAGGCCATGCAGCGAAATCAGCGGGCTGAGCGGGCCGATCACTTCCACCAGCCCCGGCGGCAGGCCGATTTCTTCTTCGGCTTCACGGAGCGCGGTGAACACCAGGTCCGGGTCTTCCGGGTCGCGGCGGCCACCGGGAAAGGCCACTTCTCCACCATGTGTGGACAGGCCCTTGGCGCGCAAGGTAAGGACCAGTTCGGGCGCTTCGCTGCGGGTAATGGGCAAAAGAACCGCCGCTTCAGGGAACCGCCGGTCGGTTTCCAATGATGCGGGTTGGTGGTTGCTCATTCGGCGAAGTAGCTCGTCCAGCATTGCGCACACTCGTATCCAAGGCCTGCCTTGCATGATGCACCAAAGCCGCGAAGCACCCAAGCCCCTGCGCTTGCGGCGGCCTTGCCGACACGCCAAGATAGCCCCAGGCAAAAGGACCTACACATGAAATTCTGCAGCGCGTGCGGCCAGCCAGTCATACAGCGGATCCCCGAAGGCGACAGCCGCCTGCGGTATGTCTGCGAGTCTTGCCAGACCATCCACTACCAGAACCCCAACATCGTTGCTGGCGTGTTGCCCACCTGGGGCAGCCAGGTGCTGCTGTGCCGGCGCGCCATCGAGCCACGCCGGGGTTACTGGACCTTGCCCGCCGGCTTCATGGAGAACGGCGAAACCCTCGACCAGGCCGCCCGTCGCGAAACGGTCGAGGAAGCCTGCGCCCGGGTCGGGTCGATGAGCCTGTACCAACTGTTCGATTTGCCGCACATCAACCAGGTGCATGTGTTCTTCCGCGCCGAGCTGGCGGACCTTGCCTTTGATGTGGGTGTCGAAAGCCTTGAGGTGCGCTTGTTCGAAGAACATGAGATACCGTGGGGCGAGCTGGCTTTCCGCACCGTCACGCGCACACTAGAATGCTACTATCGCGACCGCATCGGGCAGCACTACCCCATTGGCCATGAGTACCTGCCGCCGATGAACGTCTCGACCACGACCTCTACATAGAAAAAGCCTTCAGGGATACCGTTACATGCGTTGGTTGCTTGCCCTTTTCTGCCTTTGCGTTACCTCGGTGTCCCAGGCGGCCTTCACCGAGACCATCATCCGCAAGCCCGTACCGGCAGCGCAAACGCCTTCGCCTTCGCAGCAGGCCATGCAACCGCTGATCGACAAGGTGCTGGTGATCAAGTCCGAGCGCCGCCTGCAGCTGATCAGCCGTGGCGAGCCGCTGAAAACCTACCGCATTTCCCTGGGCAAGCAGCCCAAGGGCGCCAAAGAGCGCGAAGGCGACAAGAAAACCCCCGAAGGCCTGTACTGGCTGGACTGGCGCAAGCAAAGCGACCGCTTCAACCTGGCCATGCACATCAATTACCCGAACATCAGCGACGCCGCCCGTGCCACACGCGAAGGGGTGAGTGCCGGCAGCATGATCATGATCCACGGCACGCCGATCAACGACGAATACCCGGAATGGTACTTCCACACCCTGGACTGGACCGATGGCTGCATTGCCATGCGTAACCGTGACATGCAGGAAGTGTGGGACCTGGTGCGGGATGGGACGTTGATCGAGATTCGGCCTTGAGGCCAAAAACAGCTTTTTCAGACAAAGGCGCTTGCTAACTGCCTGGCAGCTTAGTGTTTGAAGTTGCCAGAAAGTCATCAAGAGTGCGCTTGCGATTGGCCACTTGCTCTCTTTCGGCTGCGGAAACATACCGATAGCGCAGAGGCGTTGTGGGCAGCGCTTTCCCCGGAGGCAGATCAAACCTTCTGAGCCAGGCATTGCTGATGAGCTGGGTCATGCGCGTTTCTCCCGCGATGGAACCGTAATGCAGCGCGCCTATATCTTCCACTCGCAGGCTTTTGATCAGCTCATTGACCCTGACATAGTGTTCAGGTTTTTCATTAAAGCCAACCTTCCAGAGTGCAGGCCAGTCCCCGGCACGCAGCAAAGTGCCTTTAGGCAAATACTGAACGCCTATCCTGATGTCATCCAACTTCGCCAATAACGCGTCCTGAGTACCCAGCTTGCTCATCCAGGCGCTGTTGATGTAGGTGTACCAATTCAGGTTGCTATAGCCTGACCGCCAACTTGGGTTGCCCCGAGGCCGTGCGAGATCCAGGCCTTGGTAGGTCATAGCCACTTCATATTCAACGTGTTGGAAATCCTCCCACTGATAAGTATGTTGCACCCCCAGGCCCGCAGCGGCATGCAGGGGTTCAAGCGCGCAGCACATTTCATGCAGCAACGCTTCAAATCGTTCCTTTCTGCCTTGCAGAATCTCCTCCACAGGCAAATAGAAACGGAGGGTAGTAAAGGTGCCATGAACTTCCTCCATCCAACCGGCAGGCGAATAGCCGTCGATCATGTAATCCGGCACGTTGCCATAGCCCTCTACAGACGCCCAGCGAAAAGCCAGCGGCTCGGCGAATCCGTCACCTGCCAAGTAAGCCAGCGTTGCTTTCACGCTGGCTGGGGAGTAGTCATGCGCCAGCATGTCCTCCGCGCCCCTGTATCCCCACTTCAGTTTGTCACCGTGGTGACGACAGAATATTTCCACGGCATCAACGATGCGCTGCCGCCCTTCGGGTGTGTAGGATTTAGTTATCTGAAAGGATGCAACCAGACCCACATTGATGACTACAGACTCCCCATCCAGCTCATCGTAATAGATGAAGTCATTACGATGGGAAGCGAACGCTTTGTTGAACTCATCTTCACTCATTGATATTCACCGAAGCATTTTCCCAAATGACATAATTCTGTGCAGAAGCGGGCATCTGATACACGTTCCAGTCAATCGCAGGGTACTTCTGCGGCTGCGTAACCTCATCGGGTGGATCGGCGAAAGCAGGTGCAGACACAGCTGCTGAAGCGGGTAGAACCTTTCTCGCAACTGCTTCTATAACAGCGCGATAGGGAACGCTTTGACCTGCACTTTTCGCTACAACTGTTCCTGTAGCCACGACTCTGGCTGGTACCACAACGTTGGCAGCAGCGCCTGCCGCTGCAGCAACAAAAGGAGCGGCTAAAACCATTTCAAGGCCAGCAATCGCTCGGCGATTCTGGGCCTCAACCAGCCTGGGGTCGGGTGCGGCCTCCCATTGCGGGCCTTCAACGTGCGGTAACTGGCCGCCCAGAAGCCGACGCGCTTTTTCATGTTCTTCATCAATGCGCCCAACCAGCAGTTTGTTTTTTTCGATGCTCATTCGAGAAGCCAGGCTGGTCACTTGCTGAACAGGCTTGTACACCGGGTCTTTCTCGCTGCCTTTTACCCACTCACGCCACTGCTCCCTGTCTGCACAGTCACAAGTCTCGGTATACAGCACGCGCAGGCCAGCAGGCCCTGCAATGATTTCGTAAGCTTCCTGCTGAGCAGGAGACAACACGTCACCCGGGAATTTCATTTCAATGACAGACTTTAAATTCGCCTGGCTGTACTGAGCTTCACCAGGGTTGTCATAAACCTTCAAACGCAGCACATCGGGAATTCGCAAAAGCCCCTTGACCTTGCCACCCTTAAGGATCCTCACAATTCGTGGGTCAACCTCAACTTTCTTGCCGTCCTCCTCCAAGGTCCACGACAGGGCACTTTCCAACTCCACCTTGTCAAGCAAATCAACTTCCACCAACAATGCCGACACACCGTCCAGAAGCCGGTTCTTCATCAAACTGTATTTTGATAGCGGAAATGTACTTGGCCGAAAAGGTTCATCCTTGCTCATGACCGGGCTTGGCGGCCTGTGGCTCATATTGAATCCGACTTCCCCGCAATAGGGAAAACGGTAGGCAAAATTCTCATTATCAAGGCGAACCCAGGTTGAAACGCGACGCTGATACATGGCACGTTCGCCATCACTCCGAATATAAGGAAAGCGCCGTGCATAGCGGGCTTTCTCGCACAGGTACCACAGGTCTGGCGGGTCGGTGACGGGGACGATTACACCAACAGCAGTGGGTTTTGCAGTGGTCAACGCCCGGCCGTTTCTAGGGCGGCCTGCCATCTTCCTTTCATTCCGTTCTTCCATCTCTACACTCACCTTGATTCAGCGCTTGAAATCGATTTCCAGCCCCTCTACATCGTCATCCCAATAACTGGCTTGCAACGTTAGCGAATTAGACGTATTAGATAATGGAGAAACCTCAAACACTTCATTGAAGCTCGAGTTGAAAGTTAGCGTTCTTCCTGACTCATCCGTCATCGCTCGAAATATTTTCCCGTTAGCCCGTTTGACTTCATAGGGGTGACCGGCCATAGGTAGCCCGGTATCGGGACTAATAAATCGGAAAAATTCCTGAAGAGGCCCAGACGGTGATACACCTTCTCCTACCCAGTGAGCGTTACCGACAGGCTGTGCTTGAACATTGACCCTGCCTTTCAGGTTGATTGCCGTTGCCTCTATCGTTACGCCATTTTCATCAATCAGAATCCGCCCCGTTGGCCCTACCAACGACAGCCGTTGGCCTGCACGCACGGTTATTTCGGTTGAGCGCGACTCGATGGACTCTTCAACGGTCAACTTAAAGCGCCCTGCTACCTCATGGGTTGAATTACCCTCGGTCGAACACACATGATGCCCAACCGTCTTTTCATGACGATCGCCGCCCACATGGCTGGTTGAGTGCTGCCTGGTGATCGTTTCCTGATTACGCCCGGTCACCTGGATACGGTCCTGGGTAATTTCTATTCGCTGGTCGCGCCCAACGACCGTGAGCTCGTCATTCTTCACCTGTTTCGAGCGGTCATGCCCGACTTCAACACGCTCGTCATTCCCCACCCATTCGCAACGGTCATGCCCAACGCGGGTTGTTTCATCATGCTTGACCACATTGTTCTGGTCCTTTTCGGCATGAATGAAAACCTCTTGTTTACCCAGCTCATCCTCGAAACGCAGTTCATTGAAGCCATCGCCCTTGTGGGTCTGGCTCTTGATGGTCATGCGGGTCTTGTGGTCGGGTAGGTCATAGGGCGGCAACTGGTTGCCGCAATAGGTACGCCCGGTAATCATCGGCTGGTCCGGGTCGCCGTTGACGTACTGGATGATCACGTCCTGGCCGATGCGCGGGATGGCCATCGAGCCCCAGCTACCGCCGGCCCAACCTTGGGACACTCGCACCCAGCAAGAACTGTACTCGTTATCCTGGCTCTCACGGTCCCAAGGGAAACTTACTTTGACCCGACCCCACTCATCGCAATAGATCTCTTCACCGGGCGGGCCGACCACGGTGGCCATGTGCGGCCCATCGACCCGAGGCTGCTTCAGCGGGGCGGGGCGCCACTCGGTTCTGCCGGGCACGAGTTGTGCGGTTTGCACGTACCGCGTGCCTTGGTCGGCACCGGCGGCTTCTTCTTGCAGGCTGGTGAACTGGCTGCCTTCATGGGTGACGGTGTTGACCCGCCAATGCGCGTTGAGGTCGTCGCGCGGGTGACCTGCCAGGGTGAAACTGAGCCCCGGCTGCAAGCGCACATCGTCACCTTGTACCTCGGCGATTCGCACATCATGGCGCAGGGCGGTAATGCGATTTTCGGTGAATGGCTTACCTGCCACGTCACGTTTGTAGCGGCCTGGGTAATCGAAGCGTTCGTACTCGCCAGACTGGTGTTCCAGGAAGGGGCCAGACGCTCTGTGCTCCTGGCGGTAGGCCGGGTTGGTGAAGGTGTAGTCACGCTGTACCTGGCGCGCGGTGCGTACCTGCTCGCTGTAGTGCAAGCGGCGCAGGCAGGGGATTGGCTGGTCGCCCCCACTGTCGGACTGGTACAGCACGGTGTCAGGGGTTAAAGGGGTGTCGCCTTGGTCGAAGCCCTCGTCTTCATCCTCAGCCTTGATGGCCCCATGGCTGATAAGCCCCAATGATTGCAGCCGGTCGGTAATGATCAGCTTGTGCAGCTTTTCACTGTGTGCGAAGCGATAGACGAAGCCTTCCTCTGCCGCCAACCGTGCGATGAACGCAAGGTCTGTTTCACCCGCCTGCACACAGAACTCGCGGACCTGATGATCCTTGCTGGCACGCAGTTCGTACTGGGTGATGCCCTGGCGCTTGAGCATCAGCTCAAGTATTTGCGGGACGGATTTCTGCTGAAAAATACGCCAGTTCGAGCGCAGGTTGGCGCGGGCCAGCAGCGGCTCGACCACGGCACGATAACGCGTGCGGCAAAACCCCGTTTCACCTTGGGTGAAGGTACTCACCAGCCCATGCACATGGCGCAGCGGGCCCTCGCGACCCCAGATGGTAAAAAGCGCAGGCTTGTCCAGGACGTGGCCGAAATCAACGGTGTCTTCATAGCTGACCAGTTCCAGGCTCAACTGGAAGGGAGTGCTGACAGCTTCGTCCAGGGTGAAGGAGACCACCTCGAACCCGACCTTGCTGGCAAGGGGCTGAAAACTGAAGCTCAAGTCCGACTGCCTGTACATTGCCTTTTCTTCCCACATGTATGAATGGCAGCAATGGCGGACTACAACGGCTTAGCGCTGCAATCCACGGTTCGCCCGCCTTTGAACCCGCCTGCGGGGCGAAAAGTGAAGGCTGCTCGAAGACTAAGCAGGGAGGGGATTTTTTTAAATGAACCATGCGTTCACTCATTACGCGTGAAGCGTAGGAAGTTACTTACAGCTCAGATTGGCGCCTTGTAGCGCCTCTGGCGTCGAGCGCTGCACGCCTGGCACGGGCTGCTACCACTGCAAGTCGCGTTGCCCTGCCAACGCCTGCGGCCCCAGCCACTGCGCCCCCCGCAACAAAGGCGTCAACGCAGCCTCCGGTTGCAACTCGAATACCAGCTGCGCCCGACGCCCTGGAAGGTCAGCATCCACGGCCAACTGATGTTGCCCCTGCTGCGCCAGTTGACCACGCAGGCGCCAGCCACTGCGGCAGTCCATTTCCAGCCAGCCCTGCCCCAGGCCCAGCGACCAGGGTTCGCTCAGTGCCAGATCACTCACTGTTACGCGGCCCTCGCTGGTCAGGCACTGGCGCCCTACCCCGTTCAGGTGCACTGCGCCCTGCCACTGCCCAGCCAAGCGGTAATCAGCCGCCACCGTAGCCTGGGGCCCCATGGCTGCTGCTTCCAGCCGCCAACGCCAAGGCCAGCCTTCGGCACGCAGCTGCCAGGCTTGCCCTTGGAACCCCAGCTGCGCAGTGGCCTGCATGCGCCAAGGCTCCACCGACCAACGCAATGGCCCGACTGGCCCCAACTGTTGTGCGTGACCTTGCCACAGGCTGCCACGGGCATCCTGCATTGGCAGGCCAAGCCCGCGTGCCAACCAGCTAGCAGGTAGCTCCACCAGCAGTGTCACGGCGAACACGAGCAGCACCCACGCCGCAGCTTTACGGCTCATGGCTGCACCACCAGATCGAAGTGCAACACCTTGCCATCCTGCTCCAGCCCCCATTGCAGCGGCTGTACGCCTTCGGTGCGCAGGACCTGCAACCAGTCCTGCAGCGACCGCTCATCGGCCACCTGCCCGCGCAGGTGCCAGGTTTTGCCTTGCTCATCGACCTCGGCCAGCGCCACCCGCCGCGCCTCGGCCGACTGCTTCAGACGTTCCATGCTCAAGCCAGGCCCCCCCTGCAAACTGGCGGCTTGCTCAGCCAACCCTCGCCACTGGCTGACTTCACGCCATTGCGCCAAGCCCCAGCGCAGCGCCAGGAAGGCCAGCAACACGGCAATCAGCAACCAGGCCAACTTCAGCCGATGACGCTGTATCCAGTCCCGGTTCATGCTGCGGCTCCCAAATCGAAGACCACTTCGCCACCTTGAACCTCAACGGCAGCATCGGCGGCCTTGGCGATTTCCTGCCAGGGTGGCGCTGCGCCGTCGCCTTCCAGGCGCAGCTGCCAGCGCTGGCCATCGAAGCGCACGGCTTGCAGGCGCCAGCCGGGGTGATCCCGCAGCCACGCCTGCAACGTTGCCTGCAGGTCTTCGAGCTGGCGTGTGCGCACTTGCTGTTGCAACCCACTTTCACGCAGGCGCTTGAGGGCCTGAGCGGCATGCCGTGGGCTGGCCTGTTCGCCGGTCACGGCAATGACCTGGGCGCGCCAGAGTTGCGCCTGGCGCCATTGCTGGCTCAACCACAGGCTGCCCCATACTGCCGCCAGTACCAGGCAAGCCGCCAACAGCCGTTGCTGCGGACGCGAAACAACAGGCAATGAAGGTGCCTTGCGGCCACGCTCGAACAAGCCAGGCAGCGAATCGAGGGGCGCCAGCGCGCTTGGCCAGTCGCCACTCAGTGGCACCTTTTGCAGGTGTGCCCAAGGTTGCTGCGGCATTTCTCCCAGTGCATCCGGCCACGCCAGCCAGTGCTCCTGTTCGTCCTCGCCCAACCCTGTGTACAAGGACATGCCGGGTGGGCGCTGCCAGTGCCAGGCAGTGCCTGCTTCTACCGCAGGTAGCAACTGCGGCTCTGCCCAGCAACGCTCCACTTGCAAGCCCCATGCGGCACACTGCCCGCGCCAGCCCTCCAGTTTCTGGCGTGCCACCACCAGCAGACGAAGGTGGCCGGGTTCTCGGGCCAGGCAGGCACAGGCCACTTCGTCCGGCGGTTGCAGCAAGCAGTCCTCAAGCAGCAACGACCACTCTTCACGCTTGAGCCCCGGTGGAGCCGGTACGCGGAAGCAGCTGCACGCCTCGGCAGGCAGAATCAGTGCAACCCGGGCTTGCAGGTTCGCCGGTGGCTCACCCTGCCCTTGGCGCTGCACGACGCCGCTCTCGGTCAGTGCCCAGTGCCAGACAACGCCGGGGCGCAGCAACAACCACGGCTGAGCCGGCGTTCGTCGCCGCCATTCAAATTTCATGAGCGCCCCCACGGGAGGGCGAACGTGCAGACATAGGGTGCTCCATCACGCTGCAATTCCAGGCGCACACCGCGGCCGGGATGCGCGGGCTGGTCGGAAGGCCAGGTCAGCCAGCGGCCGCCCTGGTAATAAAGAACGTTCATCCCGCTGACACGGTCGAGCTGTTCGCGTTGTATCCAGCGCGGGGCGGCGACCGCGTACAGCTCGGCCGAGCTTTCCAGCAACAGGCGTTGGTCGCGGGCCTCGAAGCGCAAGCGTTGGCGCTGCAGGCGCGAGCCGCCCTCGGCCTCTGGCAGGCCGGTGGCAGCGACCCATTGCAACTGATGGCTTGCCGGTTGCCAGTCCAGCCAGCGGCTGGCCAAGGGCAGGCGCTGGTCATAGAGCCGGCGCAGCACCGGGCTGTCGAAGCGGCGCTCCAAGGCCAGGCAGAAGTCCAGCACCGAGGTTTGTTGGGTGGTCACCTGAAGGCGTTCGCGTACCTTGAGCCAGCCGTTGACCAAGGCGGCGAGCATGATGCCGAGCAAGGCTGTCAGGGCCAGGGCCACCATCAGCTCGATCAGGGTCAGGCCGGCCTGGCGGCGCTTCATGGGCGCTCCAGAAACACGGTGTACTGGCCCAGCGGCAGGCGCTGGTCACGGTCGGCGAACAGTTGCAGCTCGCCCCGGCGCAGGTCGCGCACGCCGGTGCGGCGCAGGTGCAGTTGCCAATGGCACGGCTGGCCGCCCTGGCTCAGCTCGCCGTTAGCCTGATTGGCGGCAGGCCAGAACTGCTCGACGGCGAAGCGGGTTTGCAGCTCACGCGCACACAGCAGGCCAAGGCGATGCTGCTGCAGGTTGTCCTGCACAGCCAGGCGCTGACGCAGTACCTGGCTGGTGATCACCGCCAGCACAGCAGCGATCGCCAAGGCTACGGTCACCTCCAGCAAGGTGAAGCCACGCTGACGTTGCTTCATGGCGCCACCTGCAAGCGACCATCGCGGCCCCAGGCCCATTGCTGGCTTCCATCGGCCCAGCGCCAGATCACGCTGCCCGGCTGTGCCCAGCCATGCGGAGTGAACATCAGGCGCGGCTGCGGGCTGGCGGGCCAGTCCGGGTGCAGGCCCTTGGGCCAGTCGCCCACCGCAACGGCTTCGACGACCCAGGCATTCCCCTCGCGCCGCACAAACTCCGGACGCTGGCCATTCCAGCGCAGCCCGCGCAGTTGCCCGGCATGTCGGGCCAACGCGGCCTGCGCTCGGGTTTCGGCCGCCAGGCGCTGCAACACCTGGTCGACATTGGCTTGACCGCTGCCAAGCCCGGCCACCGCCAGGCCCGTCATCAGGCCGGCGATGGCCAGCACCACCAGCAATTCGATCAGGCTGAAGCCCCGCTGACGGCGCACCTTTACAGTTCCCAGTTACCCAGGTCGGCATCCTGGCCTTCACCGCCCGGCAGGCCATCCGCACCCAGCGAGTAAACATCCACCCGACCATGCTCACCGGGCATGCGGTACTGGTACGGAGTGCCCCACGGGTCTTCCGGCAGGCGGCGCACATAACCATCACTGCGCCAGGCCCGTGGCAGCGGTTCCTGGCTCGGTTTTTTCACCAGGGCGGCCAGGCCCTGCTCGCTGCTGGGAAAGCGCAGGTTGTCCAGCCGGTACATGTCCAGCGCCTGCTCCAGGGTGGCCAGGTCGGCCATCACTTTCTGTTTCATGGCCTTGTCCTGGTTGCCCAGCACGCTGGGCGCGACCACGGCGATGAGCAGGCCGATGATGAAGATCACCACCATGATTTCCATGAGGGTGAAACCGCGCTGGCGGTTGCGTCGATGCAGCATGGCAAAGCTCCTTGTCGTCACAGTTGCAGGCCCTGGTTGAGTTGCATGATCGGCAACAGCACCGCCAGCACGATGAACAGCACCACGGCGCCCATCACCAGGATCATCAGGGGTTCGAACAGCGCCATGGCGGTATCCACCTGGCGGGCAAAGCCGCGCTCCTGGTCGTCGGCCACGCGTTCGAGCATGTCGGCCAGGGTGCCGCTGGCCTCGCCGCTGCCAACCATGTTCACCAGTAGCGGCGGGAATTGCTGGCTGGCATCCAGCGCTCGGTGCAGGCTGGTACCGCCCTGCACTTGCTGGCGCACCTGCTCCATGGCCAGCCGGATGCGCCGGTTGCCGACGGTTTCAGTGGCCACTTGCAAGGCTTCTAGCAGGGCCACGCCACTGCCACTGAGAATCGCCAGGCTGCGCGCCAGGCGGGCGCTTTCCAGCACCTGCAGCAGGCTGCCGATGCGCGGCAGGCGCAGCAGCAACTGGTCGCGGCGCAAGCACCAATGCGGCTTGCGCAGCAACCAGCCGCCGAGCACGCCAAGCACCAACGCCACCCCCAACAACCACGGCCCGGCGTGTACCAGCCCCTGGCTCAGGCCGATCAGCAGCGAGGTGATCAGCGGCAGGCTTTGCCCCGCGTGGGCGAATTGTTCGGTGAGTTTGGGCACGACGAAGGTCATCAGGCCGACGACCACGGCAAGTGACACGCCCATCAAGACGGTGGGGTAGATCAGCGCAGTACGGGCTTTGTGTTGCTGGCGCTGTACCTGCTCCAGGTGGTCGGCCAACCGTGTAAGCACCTGTGCCAGGCGCCCGGAACGCTCGCCGGCCTCGACCAGTGCGCAATACAAACCCGTGAACGGCGCCCCTTGGCGCGCCAGGCTGCGGGCCAGGCCCAGGCCTTCGGCGAGCGATCCACGCAGGGCCACCAGCACACTGTGCAGGGCCGGCTGGCGCAGTTGGCGTTCAAGGGTAGCCAGCGCATCGACCAAGGGGATGCCAGCCCCGATAAGGGTCGCCAGCTGGCGGGTCAGTTCACAGAGCTGGGCGCGGCTTAAACGCTGGCGCCTGGCTTGCCGGGCTCCGGCTTCCTGGCGCTGCAACTGGCGGGCGAACAGGCCCTGCTCACGCAACAACTGGCGTGCATGGCGCTCGCTGTCGGCTTGCAGGCTGGCTTTGTGCGCTTTGCCGGCGAGGTCGACGGCCTGGTAGCGATACGTCGGCATGCCTTAGCCCTGCACCACACGCAGCACTTCGGCCAGGCTGGTTTCGCCACGCGCCAGACAATCACTGGCCATCGCCACCAGGCTCTGGCGGCGCTCGGCCAGGTAATCCTGCATGGCCAGTTCACTGGCGCCGTCGTAGAGCAGACCGATCAAACCGGCATCCAGCTCGATGAATTCGTACAGGCCCAGGCGCCCGACATAACCGCTGCCCTGGCACTGTTCGCAGCCCACCGCGTGGTAGCTGCTGCCCAGTGCCGCCAGTTCTGGCCACAGCTCACGCTCGGCAGGTTGCAGCGGGTACGACACGGCGCAACGGCACAAGCGCCGTACCAGGCGCTGGGCCAGCACACCACGCAGGCACGAGGCGATCAGGAACGGCTCGATGCCCATGTCGCGCAGACGGGTTACCGCCCCCACGGCGCTGTTGGTGTGCAGGGTGGACAGCACCAGATGGCCGGTAAGGCTGGACTGTACCGCGATCTGCGCGGTTTCCTGGTCGCGGATTTCACCGAGCATGATCACGTCCGGGTCCTGGCGCAGGATGGCGCGCAGGCCACTGGCAAACGTCAGCCCGGCACGCGGGTTGATGGCTGTCTGGCCAATGCCGGCGATGGCATATTCGACCGGGTCCTCGACCGTGAGGATATTGCGGCTGCCATCGTTGAGGCTATTGAGGCTGGCGTACAGGGTGGTGGTCTTGCCCGAGCCGGTCGGGCCAGTGGACAGCACGATGCCGTTGGGGCGCGCCAGGCAACTGCGCAGGCCCTGTAACACGGCGGGCGGCATGCCCAGGTTATCCAGCGCCAGCAGGCTGGCCTGCTTGTCGAGCACGCGCATGACCACCCGCTCGCCATGAATGCCGGGCAAGGTCGAAACCCGCACATCCACTTCACGGCCTGCTGCACGCAAGGTGATACGGCCGTCCTGGGGCTGGCGCTTTTCGGCGATGTCCAGGCGCGCCATGACCTTGATCCGCGACACCAGCATGGCCGACAGCGCTCGCGGTGGGCGCAACACTTCGCGCAGGTGCCCATCGACCCGCAGGCGCACCACCAGGCTCTGCTCGAAGGTTTCGATATGGATGTCCGAGGCGCGCAGGCGCAGGGCCTGGCCGAACAGGCCATTGATAAGGCGGATGACCGGGGCTTCGTCATCGCTTTCCAGCAGGTCTTCGATGCGCGGCATCTCGCTCATCAGGCTGTCCAGGTCGACCTGGTCACCGATGCCTTCGATCAGCGCTTCAGTGGCGGCATCACCCACCTCATACAACTGGCCCAGGCGCTCGTCGAACACGGCGGGTTCCAGATATTCCAGCGCACTGGGCTGGCCATGTACACGCAGCAGCTCCTGCAACTGGGCGCTGTCGGCATCACGCCGTAGCCACAGCTGCCAGCCCTCCGCCGCCGGGGCCATGGCCACCCCGCTTTGCCGTGCCTGGCGATATGGCAGCATCACCAGTCACCGCCTTCCAGGCGCGCGCGGCTGGCGGGGAATACCTGCAACAAAGGGGTGCCCTCGGCCAGGTCCGGCAGTTGCAGCGGCGTGGTCTGCTGCAAGGTGCGGTACTTGTCTTCGCTAAGCCCGGCCAGGCTCGGCCCGTCCCGCAAGATGCGCGGGCGGATGAACACCATCAGGTTCTGCTTGGTATTCTTGGTGGCGTCGGAGCGGAACAGCCGGCCCAGATAAGGGATGTCGCCGAGCAGCGGCACGCGCTGGTTGCTGGTGCTCAGTTCGTCGCTGATCAGGCCGCCGAGGATCACCAGGCCGTTGTCCTCGACCATGACCTTGGTCTTGATCTCGCGCTTGTTGGTGATCACATCGCTGGCCGCGCTGGACTCGGCGATCGATGACACCTCCTGGACAATGTCCAGGCGCACGCTGTTGTCGACGTTGATCTGCGGCTTGATACGCAGCTTCACCCCGACCTCTTTACGCTCGATGGTCTGGTACGGGTTGGCGTTGTTCTGTGTGACCGAACCGGTGACAAAGGGCACCTCCTGGCCGACCAGGATGGAGGCCTCGGCGTTGTCCAGGGTCAGCAACGTAGGTGTAGACAGCAGGTTGAAACCACTCTTGCCCTTTAGCGCATTGACCAGCATGGCGAAGTTGAACCCGCCGCCGAAATGGCCAATGCCCGCCGTGGCGCCGGTAGTGGCGGACAACAAGTCACCAAGCGCCTCGTTGTCGCCACTGGCAGCCGCCCCGGCGATGTTGGCGATGTTCACCCCGTTACTGCCGAAGTTGACGATACCGGCACCGAACTTTTCGTCGGCAAACAGCCATTGCACGCCCAGCTCCTGGGCGCTGCTATCGGACACCTCGGCAATGATCGCTTCCACCACCACCTGGGCACGGCGAATATCCAACTGCTCGACGATGGCGCGGTAGGCGGCCAGTTCGCTGTCGGGGCCGACCATCACCACAGCGTTGGTGCCTTCTTCGTATTCAAGGCGAATGCCCGGGCCACCACTGGTAGCCACCACGGGCCTGTCCTTACCCTCACCTTCACCCGCTCCTTCAGCCGGCACCGCACCCTCCTGGCTGAGCCCGCGTAACACTTTGACCACTTCACCGGCATTGGCATGGCGCAGGTAGATCACCTGGGTGCTGCCATTGCTTGGCGCCTCTTGCGGGCGGTCGAGCTGGCGCAGCAGGCTACCGATGCGGTCGAGGTTGCTGCGCCAGTCGGTAACCACCAACTGGTGCGCTGCCGGGTACGGGGTGATCACTCCAACGCGTGGGTCGATCAGGGGTTTGAGGATGCCCAGCACCTGTTCGTTGGCGGCGTTGCGCACATTGAATACGCGGGTAGCCACGCTGTCGCTGCCTTCGCCTTGCTGCCCGCCCGCCTCCACCGGCACCGGTTCCAGGCGCGCGGCCTGGTCGGGGACGATCTTCACGCTGCCGTTGGGCAGGTCGACGGTGGCATAGCCCTGGGCGCGCAACTGCGCGAGGAAGATGTCGTAGATGGCATCGGCATCGTGCAGGTCGACGGTGCGCACAGTGACCTTGCCCTTTACCCGAGGGTCGACGATGAACGTGGTACCGGTAATGCGCGACACGCTGTCGATGAACTCGCCCAGTTCGGTGTCGACGAAGTTCACCTCGTACATTGGCGTACCGTTGTCATCGAACACCGGCTCTTCGGCGCAGGCCAGGGACAGCACCAGGCTCAGCGCAGCCGCCACGCAGTATCTAACAGGCATCTTTCATCCTTGCCGCTTGAAGCCGGTCACGGCGGGGCGTGGCGGCCAGGGCAGGCGTTCGCGCCGCCCCTGGTTGTTGAAAATCAGGCCATCACTGTCGATGTCCTGCAGCACGATCCCCGGCGCCAGGCGTTGGCCACGCGCCAGCGTGCGTACTTGCTCGCCGTAGCGCAGCACCACCACGCTGGAGGCCAGTGGCTCAGCCTTCAGGCCCCCGAGGTATTGCAGTGGCAGGCGGGTAATGGCGATTGCACCGTCGTCGATGGGCGCCTGCCAGTGACCGGCCATCAGCCCAGGCAACGGACCGACAGCCACCGCAGGTGCTGTCGCCGGTTGTGGCTGGCGGCTCAGTTGCAGCACGCACTGGGCAGCCAGCCAGCCTGCCAAGGTCAGGCCTGCGCCCGAGAGCAGGCGCGAAGCGAACGTCACGAAGCCAACTGCCGTGGGTGCCAGCCCGGGTGCCCCTGCACATAGCGCACGTCTGGCCATTGCAACGGCATCAGTTGCCAGCCGGGTGCCTGACGGGCGAGCCAGGCTTCAACCCGCTGCCACAGGGGCTCGCCCGCCTGGCTTTCAAACTGCAGGCCAAAGGTGCGGCACAAGCCCTGCACCGGCTCCAGCCCTGTGATGCGCTTGCCTTGCGGGCTGTAGCTGACCCCCCAGGCCTGGCTCTGCCAGCGTGGCAGGTCTTGGCTGTTGTCCAGCAGTAGCGGGTCGCCGAACAGTTGCTCTGCGGCGTTCTCCAGTACTTGCTCCACCTGCCGGGCCGGCGCTTCGACCACCGGGGCCGGGTAGCCACCAGTCAGGCTGATCAGGTGTTCGCGGGTGATGGGGGCACCTGCGGGCAGCGGGTAGTCATAGCGCAGGCCCGGCAGCAGCACGGGCATGCTGCTTTCATCGGCCAACGCTTGATGCAGCAAGCGGTCCCAGCTGCCGCCACGGGTGTCGCGGCGCCACAAAGCCTGTGGCGCACGGGCCAGCGGTTGGTCGAGCCAGGCCGCATGGCCGGCGCGTTGCTGGCGCAAGGTAGCCTGCAGTTGCCCCACCCGCAGTTGCGCGGCGGGTGACAGTTGCTGTTCGAAGGCCGGGAAGAAACGCCCATCGAATTGCCATGCGCCAGCCACTCGCTGACAACGCAGGCGGAAGGCGCCGCTGCCCCGGCAACCGGCGAACAGCACCGGCACGCGCCGGCCACTGGCCTGGGTGACCTCGACCGGCGCCGGCCACAGGTCCTGGCCACGGGCACACAACAACACGTCGATTTGCGGCACCCGCTCGGCCAGCCACAAGCCAGGGCCTGTGCCTATGTCGGCCATGGCCACCACCAGGTCGGCTTCGCGCCGGGCTTGCTCGAACACGGGTTGTAATGATTGGTACCACAGTTTCAGGGAGGCTTTCTGGTCCTGGGCGTAAGGGTCAGTCACGCCGACCACGGCAATGCGGGCACCGCCGCGCTCGAAGACGTGCAAGGCCTCCAGCCCCAGTGCCTGACGTTGCGCGTCCGCCAGCCCGGCGCCCAAGGTAATAGCGCTAGCCTGGCGATACAGCCCATGGCTACGCTGCGGCCACAGCACGCGTTCATCGCTGCTGACACGCACCTCACTGCCCAGCAGCTGGCTGCCTTGAACGCCGCTCTCACCTTGAGTCAGGTAGGCCAGGCCACTGCCATTCCAGCCTTGGCCGTTTTCCAGGGTCAGGCTGTTACCTGCACCGGCCTCCGCCCGCAGTTGCTCCAGCAACGCCGCCAGCACGGCAAAACCGCCCAGCTGGGCTGCAGTTGCCTGGCTGGCATCGAGCAACGGCGCCAGTTGCGGGTAGGCCAGGCTGGCGCTGCTGCCGGTCATCCAAGGTGCGCGGCCCAGGTGGCTGACCGGCCCCAGCCGAGTCGCCGGCACCACCGCCTGGCCAGGTTGGCGGGCATCGAGGGTATCGGCCACGTACAGCAGGTCGAGGTGGGCGTTACCGCCCTGCTGTGCAGGGAAAGCAGAACAGGCGCCGAGCAGCGGGGCCATGGCCCCGACACCCATCCAGCTGATCACTTCGCGCCTGTGCATGCTGCTTGCCATCGAACCCGCCATCCTTATCCATGTTCATTCAGGGCTCCGGATGTTGCGGCGTTGGCATTACAGTTTGATGGCAGAATTCCGACAGTCATTCCAAATCGATCTGTCAGCGAATGTTCTAAGAGCGGGCCGTTTTAAAACCCCGTTAACATTTCTGCCAATGAATCATCATATTTGCGCACTAAAGTCGCGGTTTCCTCTAACTCAGCCAATATAAGGACACCCTGATGAGTCGAGATACCGGCGACAACCTGAACCGGAACCAAAGCGGCAACCTGCCGATGGCCAACGTCATGGACGCCTACCTCAGCCGCCGCAGCGTGATGCGTGGCAGCCTGGGCGCCGCCATCGCCATGATCGCCGGTACCGGCCTGACAGGCTGCTTCGACGGTGGTGGTTCCGATCACGATGATCCGGTCACCGAGCCACCGGTGACCGAGCCGCCTGTTACCGAACCAGAGGTACCGAAACTGGCGCTGGGCTTCCAGTCCATCCCGGGCTCGCGCACCGACGCCTGCGTGGTGGCCGCCGGCTACAGCGCCTATGTGCTGGCGCCGTGGGGTACGCCAATCAACAGCAACGGCAACCCGTGGAAGTCTGACGGCAGCAACACCTCGACCGACCAGGCCAATGCCATGGGCATGCACCATGACGGCATGCACTTCTTCCCCATCAACGGCAGCTCGGAAGACGGCTTGCTGGCGATCAACTTCGAATACATCGACACCGCTGCCCTGCACCCGGCCGGCCCCACCACCGACGTGAATGGCAAGCGTCCGGTCGAGGAAGTACGCAAGGAAATCAACGCCCACGGGGCTGGCGTGGTGCGCCTGCAGAAAGTCAGCGGACGCTGGCAGGTGGTCGACAACGACCCGCTGAACCGCCGCTTCACCACCGCCTCGCGCATGGAAATCACTGGCCCGCTGCGCGGTACCGACCACGTCAAAACCAAGTACTCCACCGCCGGCACCCATTGCCGTGGCACCAACAACAACTGCGGCAACGGCTACACCCCGTGGGGCACCTACCTGACCTGCGAAGAGAACTGGCCAGGCATTTTCGTCAACAAGGGTACCCGCCCCGAAGACCAGCGCCGCATTGGCGTGGGCACCTCCAGCGGCCAATACAAATGGGAAACCGCAGCTGGCGACAGCACTGAGGTGGCCGACGAATTTGCCCGTTTCGACGTTACCGTCAAAGGCACCAGCGCTACCGACGACTACCGCAACGAAGCCAGCACCTACGGCTACATCGTCGAAATCGACCCGTACAACAGCAGCACCCTGGCCACCAAGCGCACCGCCCTGGGCCGCTTCCGCCACGAGGGCTGCGCCCCAGGCCTGCCGGTCGCCGGCAAGCCGCTGGTGTGGTACATGGGTGACGACTCGAACAACGAGTACCTGTACAAGTGGGTGTCCACCGCCGTGTGGGACGCCGCCGACGCCACCCCGGCCGACCGCCTGGCCACCGGTGCCAAGTACCTTGACCAGGGCAAGCTCTACGTGGCCCGCTTCAATGCCGACGGCACCGGCGTATGGCTGCTGCTGGATGTGAACACCGCTACCACTAACGGCAGCACCCTGGGTGCGCTGTATGGTGACTTGCCAGGCATCATCCTCAACACCCGTGGCGCCGGCGATGCCGTGGGCGCAACGCCGATGGACCGCCCGGAATGGACCACGGTCAACCCGCTGAACGGCGATGTATACCTGACCCTGACCAACAACAGCGCGCGCACCCCGGAAAAGGTCGATGCGGCCAACCCGCGCGGCCCGAACCGCCATGGCCACATCATTCGCTGGCACGACAGCGACGACCAGCTGAGCTTCACCTGGGACATCTTCGTGTTCGGCGCCAACGCCGCCGGTACTGCCGATATCAACCGTTCCGGCCTGACCGAACTGAACCAGTTCGCCAGCCCCGACGGCATGAGCTTCGATAGCCGTGGCGTGCTGTGGTTCGAGACTGACAACGGTGAAAGCACCCTCACTGATTACACCAACGACCAGCTGCTGGCAGTGATTCCTTCTGACCTGGTGGATGCCAGTGGCAAGCAGGTGCCGGTGAACGCGCAGAATCAGGTGAACCTGCGCCGCTTCTTCGTTGGGCCGAATGAGTGTGAGGTGACCGGGATTACCTTTACCCCGGACAACAAGACAATGTTCGTGAACATTCAGCACCCGGGGAACTGGCCGTATACCGACAAGGCGACCGATGCTACCCCGGCCGGGGCCACAGTACGGCCGCGGGCTTCGACGGTGGTGATTCAGCGTAATGATGGCGGGGAGATCGGGACTGCCTGATAGATCTGCGCACGGGGGCCGCTTTGCGGCCCAATCGCCGGCAAGCCAGCTCCCACAGGGAAACCGCAGCCTCTGAATGCTGTGGTACTCCTGTGGGAGCTGGCTTGCCGGCGATTGGGCTGCAAAGCAGCCCCGGCAATTTCAATCCTTACCAGGCCATCGGCTCCCGGCTACGCACCCGCACTTGCTGCGCTGGCACCCGGGCATGCCATTGCACCACCCCCAACGCCTCCACCTGGAACTCGCTGCGTATCACCCGCCCTTCTTCCTCGAACGACAACTGCAACAGGAAATACCCGCTGTTCAGCAACAACCCTTCGCTCAGCCGTTCGAACGTTTCGTCATCCACCGCTCCCAACGCCTGACGCAAGGCACCTGCATCCACATACCCCGACGCCGGCCGCCCGCTGATGATGCGGCTGAGCAACGAGCGCGAATAGCGCCCTTCGTACAACGCCTCCAGCAACGGCAAATGCTCCAGCCCAAGCGCATTGGCGTTCAGCCGCCAGCCGGTTACCTGCGGCAAGGCACATAGCATCGGGTAGCGGGCCTGCCGGCTGGCGTCCGGCTCCAGCAGCAGGTTCAGTTCGCTGGTGTCGAGCATCGGCTGGTTGGCCGCCAACCGAGCCGGCTGCTGACGCAGGTACTGGGCGCTTTCGGCGCCTTGCAGGCGAGTATCGCTGTCGGCGTCGAGCCAGTCGGCCAGCGCATCGACCAGTCGCTCTGCCGCCATGTCGTCGCCTAGCAAATAGCGCAACTGACGCTCGGCTCGCTCGCCATCAGCACCTAACAACGCATTGACGTTAAAACAGGTGTGCTGATCGCGCACCCGCAACTGCGCCTGGCCGGCGCCAAAGTCATAGTTCAACGGCTGCCCACGCAGGGCCTGCCAGAACAACGGGCTAAGCCGCCAGGCGGGGTCGCGCAGGGCTTGCTCGGCGTAGGCCAGGCCGGCCTGCTCCATGGCCCGCGCTTGCACCCGCTGGCGCAGCAGGCGCACCTCATCCACTTGGCGCCGGCCGTCTTCCACCAGCCAGGCCATGCCCGCCGCCAACATTGCCAGCACCACCATCACCATCAACAGGGCCGCCCCCTGCTGTTGCCTGCCACCCATCCGTGCGTGCCTCGCTCGCAGAATAAAGACGCCAGTCAACACGCGGCGTGTTGCAGGTAGATGGCAATGCCCATCCGTCATGTGTACGTCATCTACACGAGGCAGGATTAGCCTTCCTTTTCATGACCTTACAGGAGTGGTCGCAATGGGTGGCATTGGAATCTGGCAACTGGTGATCGTACTGCTGATCGTATTCCTGCTGTTTGGCACCAAGCGCCTCAAGGGCCTGGGCAGCGATGTGGGTGAGGCGATCCAGGGTTTTCGCAAATCCATGGGCGGTGACAACGATGTCAATGCCGCTGGCCAGGCACAGGTACAGCAGCAGGCGCCGCTGAACGGCCAGGCCACTCAGCAGCCTCAAGCGGATCGTCAGGCCTGATGTTCGAGGTAGGCTTCAGCGAGTTGCTGTTGGTCGGCATCGTCGCGTTGCTGGTGCTGGGCCCGGAACGCCTGCCAGTGGCGGCGCGTACCCTGGGGCGCGGACTGGGTCAGGCGCGCCGGGCCATGCACGCCTTACGCACGCAGGTAGAACGCGAAATCGACATGCCGAACCTCGACAGCGCCCCATTACAGCGCCTGGAGCAGGAGATCCGCCAAGGCATAAGCCTGAACGCGGAGCCGGCCAATGATGCAGCCACGGTCGCCCTGCCCAAGGAAAACGCCTCATGAGTATTGCCATGGACCCGGCGGCCAGCATGCCGTTGACCGAACACCTGCGCGACCTGCGCAAACGCCTGGTGCGTTGCCTGGCGTTGGTGGCGCTGGTGTTTGCCGGCCTGTTCCCCTTTGCTCAAACGCTGTACACGCTCATTTCCGAACCGCTACGGCGCTTTTTGCCAGAAGGCGCGAGCATGATCGCTACCAGCGTCACCTCGCCGTTTCTGACACCGTTCAAGCTGACCGCGATGTGTGCGCTGTTCGTGGCCATGCCGCTGCTGCTGCACCAGGCCTGGGGCTTTCTGGCGCCGGGGCTGTACCGCCGTGAACGGCGCATTGCCCTGCCGCTGCTAGTGTCGAGCATCGTGCTGTTCTATGCCGGCATGGCGTTCGCGTTCTTCCTGGTGTTCCCGATGATGTTCGGCTTTTTTGCCAGCGTGACGCCGGACGGCGTGGCGATGATGACCGACATCAGCCAGTACCTGGACTTTATTCTGGCGCTGTTCCTGGCGTTCGGGCTGGCGTTCGAGATCCCGGTGGCGACGTTCATCGTGGTCTGGGTGGGGTTGGCCGATGTGGCCACGTTGCGGCGCAGCAGGCCCTACGTGATTGTCGGGTGCTTTGTGGTGGGGATGATATTGACGCCGCCGGATGTGTTTTCGCAGACGATGCTGGCGGTGCCGATGTGGGTGCTGTTCGAGGTGGGGTTGCTGGCTTGTGGCGGGTTGAAGAAACCGGAGCAAAACCGAGAGATTGTGGCGAGTTGATAGGGCCCTATCGCCGGCAAGCCAGCTCCCACAGGGATATCACAAGATCTTGAAAGGGTGATATCCCTGTGGGGGCTGGCTTGCCGGCGATTGCCTTGATGCGGTCTAGAACTCGGCGAGCCGCCAGACTTCATAGGCTGGCGTCTCGTACGGGTGGCTCTGCTTGAGCGCAGCGACGACCTGGGTAATCAGATCGTCAGCCACCACCAGCTCCACCTTCCATTCCTCTACCACCTCAACCTGGCCGGCTTGCCCGAGGAACGGCTGGCTGCCGTCCAACGGGCGAAACTGGCCCTGGCCCAGGGTTTGCCAGGCGCAGTGGTCATAGTCACCGATGCGCCCGCCACCGGCGGCGAATACGGCGGCCTTGACCACTTCGACATGGCTGGCGGGGACGAAGAAGGCGAGCTTGTACACGCCTTAGTTCACCCACACCCGTGCGTTGCGGAACATACGCATCAGCGCGGCATCTTCCTGCCACTCGTCCGGGCGCCAGGAGTTCTGCACGGCGCGGAACATACGCTCCGGGTGCGGCATCATGATGGTCACGCGGCCGTCGCGGCTGGTAAGGCCGGTGATACCACGCGGCGAGCCGTTCGGGTTGGCCGGGTAGGCTTCGGTGACCTTGCCGTGGTTGTCGACGTAGCGCAGGGCCACGCAACCGGACACGTCGGCTTCCAGCAGTGCCGCTTCGTTGGCGAACTCGGCGTGGCCTTCGCCGTGGGCGATGGCGATCGGCATGCGCGAACCGGCCATGCCCTGCAGGAAGATCGAGTTGGACTTCTGCACCTCGACCATGGCCACACGGGCTTCGAACTGCTCCGAGCGGTTACGCACGAAGTGCGGCCAGTACTCGGTGCCCGGGATCAGCTCGTGCAGGTTGGACATCATCTGGCAACCGTTGCACACGCCCAGGGCGAAGCTGTCGGTACGCTCGAAGAAGGCCTGGAAGGCGTCACGGGCACGGGCGTTGAACAACGCCGACTTGGCCCAGCCTTCGCCGGCACCCAGTACGTCACCGTACGAGAAACCACCGCAGGCGACCAGGCCCTTGAAGGCTTCGAAGTCGACACGGCCAGCGAGGATGTCGCTCATGTGCACGTCGATGGCGGCGAAGCCGGCGCGGTCGAAGGCAGCAGCCATTTCGACCTGGCCGTTGACACCCTGCTCGCGCAGGATGGCCACTTGCGGGCGCACGCCCTTCTTGATGTACGGTGCGGCGATGTCGTCGTTTACGTCGAAGCCCAGCTTCACCGACAGGCCCGGGTTGTCTTCTTCGAGCAGCAGGTCGAATTCCTGGTCGGCGCAGTCGGCGTTGTCGCGCAGGCGCTGGATCTGGTAGCTGGTTTCGGCCCACTGGCGCTGCAGCATGCGGCGGTCGTCGTCGAACAGCACTTCGCCGTTCAGGCTGATGGACACTTCACCGTTGTTGACCGGCTTGCCGATCACCGCGACGCAACCTTCGCCCAGGCCGGCAGCGCTGAACTGTGCGAGTACGTCCGGAGTGGCATCCTGGCGAACCTGGATGACTGCGCCCAGCTCTTCGTTGAAGAGGATGGCCGGCACGTCGCCCTTGCTGTCGGTCAGCGGGTCGAGGTGCAGGTCGAGGCCGCAGTGGCCGGCGAAGGCCATTTCCAGCACGGTGGTGACCAGGCCGCCGTCGGAACGGTCGTGGTAGGCCAGCAGGTGGCCGTCGGCGTTCAGGCCCTGGATGACCGCGAAGAAGGCCTTGAGGTCTTCGGCGTCGTCGACGTCCGGCGCCTGGGCAGCGATCTTGCCGTAGGTCTGGGCCAGGATCGAGGCGCCCATGCGGTTCTTGCCACGGCCCAGGTCGATCAGGATCAGGTCGGTCTCGCCCTTGTCCATGCGCAGTTGCGGGGTCAGGGTTTTGCGGATGTCGGTGACCGGGGCGAAGCCGGTGATGATCAGCGACATTGGCGAGGTAACGCTCTTCTCGACGCCTTCATCGCTCCACTTGGTCTTCATCGACATCGAGTCTTTGCCGACCGGAATGGTAATGCCCAGCTCCGGGCACAGCTCCATGCCGACAGCCTTGACGGTGTCGTACAGGCGGGCGTCTTCACCCGGGTGACCAGCAGCGGACATCCAGTTGGCCGACAGTTTGATGTCGGACAGCTTCTCGATGCGCGAGGCAGCCAGGTTGGTCAGGGTTTCGCCGATGGCCATGCGGCCGGACGCCGGGGCATCCAGCAGTGCCAACGGGGTACGCTCACCCATGGCCATGGCTTCACCGGTGTACACGTCGAAGCTGGTGGCGGTGACGGCGCAGTCAGCTACCGGTACCTGCCACGGGCCGACCATCTGGTCGCGGGCAACCAGGCCGGTGATGGTGCGGTCGCCGATGGTGATCAGGAAGCTCTTGCTGGCCACGGCCGGGTGGCTAAGAACGCGCTGGACGGCGTTGTCCAGGTCCAGCTTGCTCGGGTCGAAGTCATCGCCCAGCTCGGCTTCGCGGGTAACCGAACGGTGCATGCGTGGCGGCTTGCCCAGCAGCACGTCCAGCGGCATGTCCACCGGGGTGTTGCCGAAGTGGCTGTCGCTGACGGTCAGGTGTTGCTCTTCAGTCGCTTCACCGACTACGGCAAACGGGCAGCGCTCGCGCTCACAGATGGCCTGGAAGCGGTCGAAGTCAACGGCACTGACGGCCAGTACGTAACGCTCTTGCGATTCGTTGCTCCAGATTTCGTGCGGGGCCATGCCCGGCTCGTCGTTGGGCACGTTACGCAGTTCGAAGCGGCCACCACGACCACCGTCGTTGACCAGCTCAGGGAAGGCGTTGGAGATACCGCCGGCGCCAACGTCGTGGATGAAGGCGATCGGGTTGGCGTCGCCCAGCTGCCAGCAGCGGTCGATGACCTCCTGGCAACGGCGCTCCATTTCAGGGTTTTCGCGCTGCACCGAGGCGAAATCCAGGTCTGCCGAGCTGGCACCGGTCGCCACCGACGAAGCGGCGCCGCCGCCCAGGCCGATCAGCATGGCCGGGCCACCGAGCACGATCAGCTTGGCGCCGACGGTGATCTCGCCCTTCTGCACGTGGTCTTCACGGATGTTGCCCATACCACCGGCCAGCATGATCGGCTTGTGGTAACCGCGCACTTCTTCGCCGTGCGGGGTGTTGATGGCCTGCTCGAAGGTACGGAAGTAACCGGTCAGGGCCGGGCGACCGAATTCGTTGTTGAACGCCGCGCCACCCAGAGGGCCTTCGATCATGATGTCGAGGGCGTCGACGATGCGCTCAGGCTTGCCGTAAGCCTGCTCCCATGGCTGCTCGAAGCCTGGGATGCGCAGGTTGGATACGGTGAAGCCGGTGAGGCCAGCCTTGGGCTTGGCGCCACGGCCGGTAGCACCTTCGTCGCGGATTTCGCCGCCGGAGCCGGTGGAGGCGCCAGAGAACGGGGCGATGGCGGTCGGGTGGTTGTGGGTTTCCACCTTCATCAGGATGTGCACCGGCTCCTGCACCGCGCCGTACTGGCGGGTTTCAGGGTTCGGGAAGAAGCGGCCGGCCACGTTACCGACGATGACCGAGGCGTTGTCCTTGTAGGCGGACAGCACGCCTTCGTTGTGCATCTGGTAGGTGTTCTTGATCATGCCGAACAGGCTCTTTTCCTGAGCCTGGCCGTCAATGTCCCAACTGGCGTTGAAGATCTTGTGGCGGCAGTGCTCGGAGTTGGCCTGGGCGAACATCATCAGTTCGATGTCGTTCGGGTTGCGCTTGAGGCCCTGGAAGGCGTTGACCAGGTAATCGATCTCGTCTTCGGCCAAGGCCAGGCCCAGGTCGATGTTGGCCTTGGCCAGGGCGTCGCGGCCACCGGCCAGGATGTCGACCGAGGTCATCGGCTTGGGCTGGGCGTGGCTGAACATGTCGGCCGCCTGCTCCAGCTGAGCCAGCACGCGCTGGGTCATGCGGTCGTGCAGCTCGGCGGCGATCAAGGCAGCGTCAGCATCGCTCAGGGTGCCGGCGACGTAGTAGGCGATGCCGCGCTCCAGGCGCTGGATCGACTGCAGGCCGCAGTTGTGGGCGATGTCGCTGGCCTTGCTGGCCCAAGGCGAAATGGTGCCCAGGCGCGGTACGACCAGGAACAGGCGGCCGGTCGGCTCCTGTACCGGCACGCTCGGGCCGTACTTGAGCAGACGGCCCAGCACCTGCTGCTGGTCGGCGGTCAGCTCGCCGTCAACATCGGCGAAGTGGGCAAATTCGGCATACAAACCAGTAACAGCGGGGACTTTCTGGCTCAGTTGCTCGAGTAATTTACCGTGGCGAAAGGCAGAAAGGGCAGGAGCGCCGCGCAGGATCAACATCGTCGGGACAGCCTCAGGAAGGGGTGTGCTTAGAGGCCGTGCATTCTAGCCTAATTCGATGGCTTTCGGCACCCGCTCTACGCCACGGCTGCCGGGCGGTGGAACCGGACTTTCGGGTCAGAAAATTTGCCCTGTATTGCCTGCACCGGCCTCATCGCCGGCAAGCCAGCTCCCACAGGTGCACCACAGGTTTCAAGGTCGGTGTTGTACCTGTGGGAGCTGGCTTGCCGGCGATGAGGCCGGTGCAGCACATAAAGTGCTACCAGACAAGCTAACAGTTGTCGAGATATGGTTGGGCCGGTCCTTTGCGTATACTGCAACCTATGTTCGCCCACACTGCTTTGCGCCAGCGTTGCGCCAAATGGCTTCTCGCAACCGGACTCTTTCTGCTGCTCGGTGCCTGCGTTGAAAAACCCAGCACCCTCGAGCGCGTGAAGGAGGATGGCGTGCTGCGCGTCATCACCCGCAACAGCCCGGCCACCTACTTCCAGGACCGCAACGGCGAAACCGGCTTCGAATACGAGCTGGTCCAGCATTTCGCCGAAGATCTCGGCGTAAAGCTGCAAATCGAGACCGCCGACAACCTCGACGAGCTGTACGACGCCCTCGGCAAGCCCTCCGGCCCGGTGCTGGCCGCTGCCGGCCTGGTCAGCAGCGAGCGGCGCAAGGCCCAGGTCAGATACTCTCACCCGTACCTGGAGGTGACCCCGCAGGTCATCTACCGCAACGGCCGCCCGCGCCCCACAGACGCCAAGGGCCTGGTCGGCAAGAAGATCATGGTACTCAAGGGCAGCAGCCATGCCGACCAACTGGCCGAGCTGAAGAAGCAGTACCCGGGCCTGCAATACGAAGAGTCAGACGCCGTCGAGGTGGTCGACCTGTTGCGCATGGTCGACGAAGGGCAGATCGACCTGACCCTGGTCGACTCCAACGAGCTGGCGATGAACCAGGTGTACTTCCCCAACGTGCGGGTTGCCTTCGACCTGGGCGATACCCGTGACCAGCGCTGGGCAGTGGCTGCGGGCGAAGACAACAGCCTGCTCAACGAGATCAACGAATTTCTCGACAAGGCGCAGAAGAACGGCACCCTGCAGCGCCTGAAAGACCGTTATTACGGCCATGTCGACGTGTTGGGCTATGTGGGCGCCTACACCTTCGCCCAGCACCTGCAGCAACGCCTGCCCAAGTACGAGAAGCACTTCAAGAGCTACGCCAAGGTCGAGCAGGTGGACTGGCGTCTGCTGGCCGCTATCGGCTATCAGGAATCGATGTGGCAGCCTGAGGTTACCTCCAAGACCGGCGTGCGCGGCTTGATGATGCTGACCCAGCGCACTGCCCAGGCCATGGGCGTATCCAACCGCCTGGACCCGAAACAGAGCATCCAGGGCGGCGCCAAATACTTCATGAAGATCAAGGAAGAGCTGGACGACAGCATTCAGGAGCCGGACCGCACCTGGTTCGCACTGGCTGCCTATAACGTCGGCAGCGGCCACCTGGAAGACGCCCGTACCCTGGCCAAGCGCGAGAAGCTCAACCCGAACAAATGGCTGGACGTGAAGAAGATGCTGCCGCGCCTGTCGCAGAAGCAGTGGTATCGCCAGACCAAATACGGCTATGCGCGTGGCGGCGAGCCGGTGCACTTCGTGGCCAACATCCGCCGCTACTACGACATCCTCACCTGGGTGACCCAGCCGCAGCTCGAAGGCCAGGTGGCCGAGGGCAACCTGCATGTGCCCGGGGTGAACAAGGACAAGCCGGCGGATCAGTCGCCGCCGATGTAAGCCTGCACCGGCCTCTTCGCGGGCATGCCCGCTCCCACAGGTACACCACAGGTTTTAAGGGCAGTGATATTCCTGTGGGAGCGGGCGCCCGCGAAGAGGCCGGTACAGGTTAAGCCTTGGCCCGGCGAGCCTTGAAGAAATCACTGAGGATCTGCCCGCACTCTTCAGCCAGCACCCCGCCCTCCACCATCACCCGATGGTTCAGGAACCCTTGCCCGAAGAACTGCCCCTGGCTCTGCACAATCCCTGCCTTGGGCTCCAGCGCCCCAAACACCACGCGCATCACCCGCGAATGCACGATCAGCCCCGCACACATGCTGCACGGCTCCAGGGTCACGTAAAGGGTGCTGCCGGGCAGCCGGTAATTACTGGCAGACTTCGCCGCTGCGCGGATGGCCACCATCTCGGCATGCGCACTGGGGTCGCTGTCGATGATCGGCCGGTTGAAGCCCTGGCCGATCACCTGACCATGCTGCACCAGCACCGCCCCCACCGGCACTTCCCCCATGGTTGCGCCTTCAGCAGCCAGGGCCAGTGCCAGGCGCATGAATTCCTGATCGCGGCTGCGATCGATGATCTGCGGGCGCATCAAACCACCGCAATCGCGGCCATCAGGCCGGTTTCCATGTGGTCGATGACGTGGCAGTGGAACATCCAGGTGCCCGGGTTATCCGCCACCAGGGCTACCTGGGCGCGTTCGTTCTTGCCCAGCAGGTAGGTGTCGGTGAACCACGGCTCCTTGATGTCGTGGCGATTGGAGCCGATCACCTTGAAGCTCATGCCGTGCAGGTGGATCGGGTGCTGGTACTGGGTCATGTTCTTCAGCTCGAAGATGTAGCTCTTGCCCTTCTTCAACGTGGCGATGGGGCGGTCGGCGCAGGTCTTGTCGGTGATGTCCCAGGCCTGGCCGTTGATCTGCCACATGCTCGATGGCTTGTCCGGGTCAGGGGTGACAGTGACGTTGGCCGCCCATTCGAAATTGAAGTTGAGCTTTTCGGCATTCTCCAGGTCCGGCTCGGCGATCGGGTTGGGCGGCAGCGCTGGCGGCCAGTCACCCGGCACGTCGTTGCTGGCCACCGAACGCAGGGTGCCCAGGCGCACGAAACCGTCTCGCAGGGAAATCTCCTCACCCGCCTCGGGAATACGGATGGCCAGGCAGATACGCATGCCCGGGCCGAGCCAGTACTCGTCTTCCAATGGGCGCGGGGTCACCGGGTTGCCGTCGAGGGCATAGATTTTTGCCTCGCAGTTGCCCTTGAGGTTGAGGCGGTAGGTCCAGGTGTTGTCCAGGTTCAGCAGACGCACCCGCACCACTTGGCCGGCCGGCAGCTCGGTCACCGAGTCGGGCTGGCCATTGATGGTGATCAAGCGCCCGGCGGTGCCATTGCGCGCGGCCTCACGCGGGATGCTGAAGGGCAGCCAGGCGCCCTGCTCGTCCACGTGCCAGTTCTTCAGGCTCAGGGTGCGCTCATGCTGGAAGCCGGTCGGCTCACGCTCCTCGACGATCAGCGGGCCGACCAGGCCGCGCCCCAGCTCTTCGGAGCTGCTGACATGCGGGTGATACCAGTAGCTGCCGGCATCCGGTACGCGGAACTTGTAGTCAAAATACTCGCCCGGCTTGACCGGCAGTTGCGAGACGTAGGGCACGCCGTCCATTTCCAGCGGCAGGCGAATACCGTGCCAGTGAATGGTGGTTTCCACCGGCAGGTGGTTGATGAAGCGTACCCGCAGCCAGGTGCCCTGGCGCACGCGAAGCTCGGTGCCTGGTGCCGAAGGGCCGAAAGCCCAGGCCTCGGTCTTGAAGCCCGGTACCAGCTCGACATCCAGCGGCGCTGCGATCAGCTCGTAATCATGCCCGGCATTGTCGTCTTCGACCTTGCCCAGCCAGTAACGCGCCGCGCCACCGGCGCCCAGGCCAACCACAACCAGGCCGGTGAGGCCCTTGAGCATTTGTCGACGGGTGAAGGACATCGGTGCGGGTACCTCGTGTTCTGCGCAATCAAGCTGCCAGCAGCGGCTGGCGATGAAGGGCGAATACGATACACCTGCAAATAGGAAAGATTAAGTGAAGTGTTGTTTCAATGGCCTAAGCCACCCTGTCCCTGGTGTTTACGCTTGTTTACAGATTCGCAAACCGCTGTACACGCACAATGGTTTTTTTATTCAGCAAGGCCGACATCATGGCAGCCATTAGCTTTCGCCCTGCAGTACCCGAAGACGCCGCAACCTGTATAGCCATCCGGGCCCAGACCAGAGAGAACGCATTCACGGAAGAGGACCTGCGCGCCCTGGGCATCACCGTCGACACCTGGAGCAGCGGCATTCGCGACGGGGGCTCCCCTGGGTTCGTGGCTTGCAATGCTGATGAGATAGTCGGCTACTGCTTCGCCGACAAGGACAGCGGCGAGGTCACCGTACTTGCCCTGCTACCCGCATACGAGGGCCAGGGAACCGGCAAGCGTTTGCTTCAGATGGTTGTCGATCTGCTGCGGGAGCTGGGGTTCGAACGCCCTTTCCTGGCTTGCTCCAGCGACCCTAACGTACGCTCATATGGCTTCTATCGTCATCTGGGCTGGAAACCGACAGGTGAGCAGGATGAAGCGGGAGACGAGATCCTGCAGCTCGGTTCGATGTAGCGCCAAAAAATGCAAAAGCCCGCATTCAAGCGGGCTTTTGGGTGTTTCCGGCTATTGGTGCGGGATCATTCCCACTCGATAGTCGCCGGCGGCTTGCTCGACACGTCGTAGGTAACGCGGGAGATACCGTCGATTTCGTTGATGATACGGCCGCTGACGGTTTCCAGCAGTTCGTACGGCAGGTGTGCCCAGCGCGCGGTCATGAAGTCCACGGTCTCGACGGCACGCAGGGCCACGACCCAGGCGTAGCGACGGCCGTCGCCAACGACGCCAACCGACTTGACCGGCTGGAACACCACGAACGCCTGGCTGGTCTTGTGGTACCAGTCGGCCTTGCGCAGTTCTTCGATGAAGATGTGGTCGGCGCGACGCAGGATGTCGGCGTATTCCTTCTTCACTTCACCCAGGATGCGCACGCCCAGGCCCGGGCCCGGGAACGGGTGGCGGTAGACCATGTCGTACGGCAAGCCCAGTTCCAGGCCGATCTTGCGCACTTCGTCCTTGAACAGCTCACGCAGCGGCTCGACCAGCTTGAGGTTCATTTCTTCCGGCAGGCCACCCACGTTGTGGTGCGACTTGATCACGTGGGCCTTGCCGCTCTTGGCGCCAGCCGACTCGATCACGTCCGGGTAGATAGTACCTTGGGCGAGGAACTGGATGTTTTCCAGCTTGCTGGCTTCGGCATCGAAGATGTCGATGAAGGTACGGCCGATGATCTTGCGCTTCTTCTCCGGGTCGGCTTCGCCTTCCAGGTTGTCGAGGAACTGCTTTTCAGCATCGGCGCGGATCACTTTGACGCCCATGTTCTCTTTGAACATGGCCATCACCTGGTCGCCTTCGTGCAGGCGCAGCAGGCCGTTGTCAACGAATACGCAGGTCAGCTGGTCGCCGATGGCGCGGTGCAGCAGCGCGGCAACCACCGAGCTGTCGACGCCGCCGGACAGGCCCAGCAGGACGTTGGCCGAACCGACTTGCTCACGCACCTGGGCGATGGCGTCTTCGACGATGTTGGACGGGGTCCACAGGGCTTCACAGCCGCAGATGTCCTGCACGAAGCGGGACAGGATGCGACCGCCTTGCTTGGTGTGGGTCACTTCCGGGTGGAACTGCACGCCGTAGTAGCCACGGGAATCGTCGAACATGCCGGCGATCGGGCAGCTTGGGGTGCTGGCCAGCACGTGGAAGTTGCCCGGCATCTGGGTAACCTTGTCGCCGTGGCTCATCCACACGTCCAGGCCCAGTACGCCGTCGTCGTCAACGTGGTCTTCGATGCCGTCGAGCAGGCGGCTCTTGCCGACCACGTCTACGCGGGCATAACCGAATTCACGCAGGTCGGAACCTTCTACCTTGCCGCCCATCTGCTCGGCCATGGTCTGCATGCCGTAGCAGATGCCCAGCACCGGTACGTTCAGGTCGAACACGGCCTGCGGAGCGCGTGGGCTGTTGGCTTCGTGGACCGACTCGGGGCCGCCGGCGAGGATGATGCCGCGCGGGTTGAATTCGCGGATCGCTTCATCGTCCATGTCGAACGGGTGCAGTTCGCAGTACACGCCGATTTCGCGCACGCGGCGGGCGATCAGCTGGGTGTACTGGGAACCGAAATCGAGGATCAGGATGCGGTGAGCGTGAATGTCGAGGGCCATGACTCAATCTCGTCAGTGGAAATCGGAAACGACGCGGGGCTGTCGTGACAGCCCCGCATGCTTATATTGCTGGAAGCCTCAGCCTACGCGGTAGTTAGGGGCTTCTTTGGTGATCTGCACGTCATGCACGTGGGACTCGGCCATGCCGGCACCGGTGATGCGCACGAATTCCGGCTTGGTGCGCATCTCTTCGATGGTTGCGCTGCCGGTGTAGCCCATGGACGAACGCAGGCCGCCCATCAGCTGGTGGATGATCGCAGCCAGGGCGCCTTTGTAAGGAACACGGCCTTCGATGCCTTCCGGTACCAGCTTCTCGGCGCCGGCCGAGGAGTCCTGGAAGTAACGGTCGGACGAGCCTTGCGCCTGTGCCATGGCACCCAGCGAGCCCATGCCACGGTAGGCCTTGTAAGAACGGCCCTGGAACAGCTCGACTTCACCCGGAGCCTCTTCGGTACCGGCGAACATCGAACCCATCATCACGCAGGAAGCACCGGCAACGATGGCCTTGGACAGGTCACCGGAGAAGCGGATACCGCCGTCGGCAATCAGTGGCACGCCAGTGCCTTCCAGTGCGGCGGCAACGTTGGCGATGGCGCTGATTTGCGGCACGCCGACACCGGCAACGATACGGGTGGTGCAGATGGAGCCTGGGCCGATACCGACCTTGACGGCGTCAGCGCCCGCTTCGGCCAGGGCCTTGGCAGCGGCGCCGGTGGCGATGTTGCCGCCGATAACCTGCACTTGCGGGTAGGTTTCTTTTACCCAGCGAACGCGGTCGATCACGCCTTTGGAGTGGCCGTGCGCGGTGTCGACAACCACCACGTCAACGCCAGCGGCTACCAGGGCAGCAACGCGCTCGCCGGTATCCTTGCCGGTGCCGACCGCAGCGCCAACGCGCAGGCGACCTTGGTCGTCCTTGCTGGCCAGCGGGTAAGCCTTGGCTTTTTCGATGTCCTTGACGGTCATCATGCCCTTGAGGTTGAACTTGTCGTCAACGATCAGGACCTTTTCCAGGCGGTGCTTGTGCAGCAGCTCGCGCACTTCGTTCTTGTCGGCGCCTTCGCGGACGGTGACCAGACGCTCTTTTGGCGTCATCACGTCGCGGACCTTGGCGTCCAGGCGGGTTTCGAAGCGCACGTCACGGGAAGTGACGATACCGACCAGGTCGCCGTTCGCCAGCACCGGTACGCCGGAGATGTTGTTCAGGCGGGTCAGGTCGAACAGGTCGCGCACGGTGGCGTCGGCGTCGATGGTGATCGGGTCCTTGACCACGCCAGCCTCGAACTTCTTGACCTTGCGCACTTCGCCGGCCTGCTGTTCGATGGTCATGTTCTTGTGGATGATGCCGATACCGCCTTCCTGGGCCATGGCAATGGCCAGGCGCGCTTCGGTCACGGTATCCATGGCGGCGGAAACCAGCGGAATGTTCAGCTCGATGCCACGGGTCAAACGGGTCTTGAGACTGACTTCATTGGGCAGTACCTCGGAATAACCAGGTACAAGGAGGATATCGTCGAAGGTCAGGGCTTCTTGGCTGATACGCAGCATCGCGGGGGCTCCCGGGCGGGAAAAATGGAAGCGCGCCATTATACTCATGCACGGCGCGCCGCTCAATGCAAAATAAGGGCCTTCGGTCAGCCTTGTGGCAGTTTTACCTGCACCACGGCCACCGGCTGGTCGAGCCAGTCGGCGAAGCTGTCGAGAAAGGCCTGGGTGAACCCGGCCTCGCCCCAGTTGTTGAAGATGAACCCCAGGTTGGAAAAGGCACATGGCTGCAGGTAAATGAAGCCATTGATGTCATCTTCGAAGCCGCACAGCGGGCAGGTGAAGTTGTCACTTACCCCCGGCATCCACTCTTCCAGGCTTTCGAACAGCGGCTCGCCCACTTCGCGCCGGCATTCCGGGCAACCGGCTTCTTCAAGAAAGCCATCGGTCGGGGTATAGATGCAGCGCTTGAGCATCACTTCCAGGCCGTTGACCTGCTGGCCGAAGGGCAGTTTTTCCGGGAACAGGGCCACTTTGCGCGCGCCTGCAGCCAAGGCATGACCCATGCGGTTGCCGGTGCGGCCACAGGTGGTCAGTTGCTCCTCGACGACCTTTTCGCGCACCAGCCAGCGCAGGATGGCGCGGGCGCGGGCTTCATGCACCGGGACAGTGGACAGCTTGGGAACGATGATGCTCTGGGTGTTCATGAACGGGAAAAGCCTGAAAAACTGCGGTAATGACGCAATTCTACCGCTCAGGCGCTCAGGTAGCGACCGATCAACGCCAGCCCGCTGGCCAGCACCAGCCAGGTGACCAGGCGTACAAATGCCTCACGGGACAGCCGGTGGGTCAGCCTGCGCCCCAGCCAAAGGCCGACGAACATGACCGGCAGCAAGCAGGCGGCAAGCAGCAGCAAGCTTTGGTCGGCATAGACACCGGCGACCAGGAACAGCGTCAGGCGCACCACCGTGCTGCAACTGATCAGCGCGCTCTGGGTGGCACGTACCTGCTCCTTTACCTCCAGCCGTGCGCTCAGGTAAAGGGCGTACAAGAAACCGCCGCTGCCAAATAGCGCACCGAACAAACCACCTGCCGTACCCATCGGCACCGCCCACACGCCGGACAACCGGGCCGGCCGCACCTTCACCGCCAACCCGTACAGCGCGTAGGCCGTGACGAACAAGCCCATCAGCAGCAGCAAAAGGTCGGATTTCAGTTGCAGGAGAAATACCACGCCCAGCGTGCAGCCCAGCGCCATGAACGGCAGCAGCCGCAACAACTCGCTGCGCACCACATCCCGGCGCGATGGCAGCAGGTTGCCGAACGCGGCAACGAAGTCCAGCAGCACCAACAGCGGGATGATGCGTGACAACGGCATGAAGTGGATCAGCACAGGGCCGGCCACCAGCGCCGTGCCGAAACCGGCGATGCCAAAAACGATGTAGGCGGCACCGACACCGAGCAGGATGGGCAGCCAGTCAAGGCCGGAAAACGACAGTTGGGCAAGCATGGCAGCAGTTCCTGAAAAGACAGGCCAAGGTTAGCCAGCCATGAGCCATGCCGACTAATATGCCTTTATCGCCATAGCTATCTTGAAAAGGCATGACATGACGTCGATCCGCCAGTTGCGTTACTTCGTGGAAATTGCCGAGTGTGGCAGCTTCAGCGGCGCCGCCGAACGGCTGTACATCGCCCAATCGGCGCTGAGCCGGCAGATCAAGGAGCTGGAGCAGCAGCTGGGCACACCGCTGTTCGAGCGCACGGCACGCCTGCCGCGCCTGACGCTGGCCGGGCAAGCCTTTCTCGAACGGGCACGCCGCTTGCTGGCCGACCTGGCGCAAGCAGAGCGCGTAACGCGCGACATTGGCAAGGGGTTGCAGGGCAGCCTGCGCCTGAACCATTCCAGTACCGTGCCGCTGATCGGCCCGTTGCTGGCTCGCCTGGGGATCTATCTGCGGGAAAACCCGGGGGTTTCACTGGAGATCGCGCAGCAGTCGTCGGAGGCCCAGCTGGAAGATATCGCGGCCGGGCGGCTGGATATCGGCCTGCTGCGCTTGCCGGTGCTGCGCCAGCACGAAGGCGTGGTGCTGCACGAACTGTTCAGCGAACCGCTGTTGCTGGCGGTCGCCGCTGGGCACCCGTTGGCCAACGCGCCGCACGTTCAACTGGAGCAATTGAGGGAAGAACGTTTTATTTCCATCCCGCACCGGGACCGTGGCGGGCTGAGTTACCTTTCCGCTTCGTTGTGCATGGAGGCAGGCTTCTTTCCACGCGCGGCGCAGGTGCTGTCGCGCAAAACTACGCAATTGCAGCTGATTCAGGCGGGTTTCGGGGTGGCGTTACTGCCAGCGTGCATGCGTGAAATTGCGCCGGCTTCGGTCAGTTTCGTGGCGCTGGAAGGGGGCTGCGAGAGCACCGTAGCGCTGGCTTGCCGACGTGATGCAGGGCAGATGGTGCGCCAGTTCGTGAAGGCGATAGGGCCGGGACAGACAACCGGGGCCGATGTCCTTTATGATGCCCGCCATGATCAAAGACCCCTTCGAACGACTCGGCCTGGACCGTGAGGTCCTTACCGTCAGCCAACTCAACGGCCGCGCCCGCGTGCTGCTGGAAGACGTGTTCCGCAGCGTGTGGGTGGAAGGCGAGATTTCCAACCTCGCCCGCCCGGCGTCCGGCCACATGTACTTCACCCTCAAGGACAGCGGCGCCCAGGTGCGCTGTGCGTTGTTCCGGCAGAATGCCACCCGCGTACGCCAGGCCCTGCGAGACGGCCTTGCCGTTCGTGTGCGCGGCAAGGTTTCGCTGTTCGAGGGGCGTGGCGACTACCAGCTGATTCTCGACACCGTCGAGCCGGCCGGCGATGGCGCGCTGCGCCTGGCGTTCGAAGCCCTGAAGGAAAAGCTCGGTGCCGAGGGGCTGTTCAGCGCCGAACGCAAGAAGCCGCTACCGGCCCACCCACAGCGCATCGGCATCGTCACGTCACCCACCGGTGCAGTGATCCGCGACATCATCAGTGTGTTCGGCCGCCGTGCCCCCCAGGTAGAGCTGAACCTGATCCCGACAGCGGTACAGGGCCGCGAAGCCATCGCGCAGATCGTGCGTGCCATCCGCCTCGCCGACAGCCTCGGTTTCGATGCGCTGATCCTGGCCCGCGGAGGCGGCTCGCTGGAAGACCTGTGGTGTTTCAACGAAGAAGCCGTGGCGCGTGCGGTTGCCGCTTGCGTCACGCCGATTGTCAGCGCAGTGGGCCATGAAACCGATGTGTCGATCAGCGACTTTGTCGCTGACGTGCGCGCGCCCACACCGTCTGCTGCCGCCGAACTGCTGGCCCCCGACAACAGTGGCCTGCAGCAACGCCTGGATGGCCTGCAACGGCGCCTGCTGCTGCGCATGCAGAACCGCCTGACCCACGACCGCCTGCGCCTGGAATCCCTGGCCCGGCGCCTGCGTCACCCGGGCGAGCGTTTGCGCCAGCAAGCCCAGCGCCTGGACGACCTGGACATGCGCCTGCGCCGCGCCTTCATGCTCAGCCTCAACCAGCGCCGCGAGCGCCTGGCACGCCTGGATACGCGCTTGGCCGCACAGCACCCGGGGCGTAACCTGAAACTGCTGAGCCAGCGCCTGGACAGCCTGGCCGAGCGCCTGCCACGGGCCATGCGTGACGTGCTCAAAGATCGCCGCCAACGCTTCCAGGCTCAGTTGCAAACCCTGCAGGTGGTCAGCCCGCTGGCCACCCTCGCCCGCGGCTACAGCATTTTGCTGGATGAACAAGGCCAGGCCATCCGCAGCGCCGAACAGACCCGCAACGGCCAGCGCCTGACCGCTCGCCTGAACGAAGGCGAGCTGCTGGTGCGGGTCGAAGACAACCACCTGACCCCGGTCACCCTCTCACTACTGGACTGACACATGCCCCGCCTGCTTGCGCCCCTGCTTGCCCTTTCCCTGTTGCTGCTGGCCGGCGGTGCTCAGGCCAGCTACATCACCCGCACGCTGAACAAGCCGGTGCCCGGCGGCGTTGCAGTGGTCGACCTGGGCCCCGCCGCCAGCGCGCCGAGTGCCCGCTTCGACGGCAAGCCGGTGCTGGTGGTGAAAGAGCAGGATACCTGGCTGGCCATCGTCGGCATCCCGCTGACCCAGAAGCCCGGCACTGCCACGTTGAACCAGGGCGGCCGCACGCTGCCCTTCAGCGTGGGGAGCAAGAAATACCCCGAGCAGCGCATCACCCTGAAGAACACCCGCCAGGTCAACCCGAACCCGGCCGACCTCAAGCGCATCGACCGCGAACTGGCCGAGCAGATCAAGGCCTACCGCAGCTTCAGCCCGAGCCTGCCGAGCAACCTGATCCTCGACAAGCCGGTCAACGGCCCGCTGTCGAGCAAGTTTGGCGTGCGCCGCTTCTTCAATGGCGAAGAACGCAACCCGCATGCCGGGCTGGACTTCGCGGTGCCGGCGGGCACGCCAATCAAGACCCCGGCCAATGGCAAGGTGATTCTGGTGGGGGACTACTTCTTCAATGGCCGCACAGTATTCGTCGACCATGGGCAGGGCTTCATCAGCATGTTCTGCCACATGTCGAAGATCGATGTGCAGGTGGGCCAGCAGCTGCGCCGTGGCGAGGTGGTCGGGCGTGTGGGCTCCACCGGACGGGCGACCGGGCCGCATATGCACTGGAACGTCAGCCTGAATGATGCGCGGGTGGATCCGGCGATTTTCATTGGGGCGTTCCAGCCCTAGTATCGGCGGCGCCTGCTTCGCGGGCATGCCCGCTCCCACAGGTATTGCGCCGCTCTCGAAGGCTGCGCTGTACCTGTGGGAGCGGGCGAGCCCGCGAAGAGGCCAGCACTGCCAATATCAATTCCATCATGTTGCGCCATCGAAAAATACCGCGCAATAATCAAGAAGCTCCAAAAGAACCCAAGCTATAAAATCTCGCTCCTAGGCTTTTTTTAAGCATTCCTCTCAATTTTCTTCGAACGCTTGCCATCCCCCACCCCACTGGTTAAGTTTGAAGGCATGAAAACCTTCAGCACCCTCATCCTGCTCCGACAACATCGCAGCCTCTGCCTGGTCAGCGCCCGACTACCAGGTTGAATCGCGTCGCCTCGCCTCTTCATCTCGTTATCGCTCGGCAGGCCCGATCTCGGCCGCACACAAAAGGATTGCTTCCATGACCATGCTCAAAGACCCTTCGAAGAAGTACCGCGCTTTCCCGACCATCGACCTGCCTGACCGCACCTGGCCGTCGAAAACCATCACTGCCGCGCCGATCTGGTGCAGCTCCGACCTGCGTGATGGCAACCAGTCGCTGATCGAGCCGATGGATTCGGAGAAGAAACTGCGCTTCTGGAAGACCCTGGTGCAGGTGGGCGTGAAGGAAATCGAAGCCTCGTTCCCGTCTGCCTCGCAAACCGACTTCGACTTCGTGCGCACCCTGATTCAAGACGGCCATATTCCGGACGACACCACCATCCAGGTGCTCACCCAGGCCCGTGAAGACCTGATCGCCCGTACCTTCGAATCGCTGCGCGGTGCCAAGAAAGCCATCGTCCACCTGTACAACGCCACCAGCCCGTCGTTCCGCCGCATCGTCTTCAACCAGGACAAGCAAGGCGTGAAGGACATCGCGGTGAACGCGGCCAAGCTGTTCGTCAAATACGCTGCCCAGCAGCCGGAAACCCAGTGGACCTTCCAGTACTCGCCAGAAACCTTCAGCGCCACCGAAATGGAGTTCGCCAAGGAAGTCTGTGACGCAGTCATCGAGGTGTGGAACCCGACGCCTGAGCACAAGATCATCCTCAACCTGCCGGCCACCGTGGAAGTGTCCACGCCGAACATCTATGCCGACCAGATCGAGTGGTTCTGCCGTAACGTCAGCCGTCGCGACAGCGTGATCATCAGCCTGCACTGCCACAACGACCGTGGCACCGGCATCGCCGCCACCGAACTGGGCCTGATGGCGGGTGCCGACCGCGCCGAAGGCTGCCTGTTCGGCAACGGCGAGCGTACCGGTAACGTCGACCTGGTGACCTTGGCACTGAACCTCTACACCCAAGGCATCGACCCGTTGCTGGACTTCTCCGACATCGACGGCGTGCGCAAAGTGGTCGAAGAGTGCAACCAGCTGCCGGTGCACCCACGCCACCCGTATGTGGGCGATCTGGTCCACACCGCGTTCTCCGGCTCGCACCAGGACGCCATCCGCAAAGGCTTCGCCAAGCAGCAGGAAGGCGAGCTGTGGGAAGTGCCTTACCTGCCGATCGACCCGGCCGACATCGGCCGCAGCTACGAGGCGGTCATCCGCGTCAACAGCCAGTCGGGCAAAGGCGGCATCACCTACCTGCTCGAGCAGGAATACGGCATCAGCCTGCCACGCCGCATGCAGATCGAATTCAGCCAGGTCGTCCAGGGTGAAACCGACCGCCTGGGCCTGGAAATGACCGCCCAGCAGATCTACAGCCTGCTGCACAAGGAATACCTCCAGGCCAACGCGCCGTACGCGCTGGTCAGCCACCGCCTGCAGGAAGAAAACGGCCACAGCGCCGTGGAAGTGGAAGTTGCCGGCGAAGGCGAAACCACCCTGCACTGGCGCGGCAAGGGCAATGGCGCCCTGGAAGCCTTGGTAGCCGGCCTGCCGATCTCGGTGGAGATCATGGACTACAACGAGCATGCCATTGGCGCAGGCACCAATGCCAAGGCTGCTGCCTACATTGAATTGCGCGTGGCCGGTGGCCGTCCGGTGCATGGTGTGGGTATCGATGAAAACATCACCACCGCCAGCTTCAAGGCGCTGTTCAGCGCACTGAACCGCTCGTTGAGCCAGCAGGAAGCCAAAGCGGCCTGAGCCTTTGCGTGAATGAAAAAGCCCGCATCGTTTGATGCGGGCTTTTTTGTTGTCCTGTGCCGGCCTCTTCGCGGGCTCGCCCGCTCCCACAGGTACTGCACAGCACCTGAGAGCGGCGCGATACCTGTGGGAGCGGGCAAGCCCGCGAAGAGGCCGGTACAGGCAACAGAAGAATTCCAGGCAAAAAAAAGGGGCGCCGACCAAGCGCCCCATAAGCCGTAAAGCACACAACAAATTCAGTTGGCGTCCAGCAACGCCATCGCCTCGGCACTGCACGCCTCGATCCGCGCCCAGTCGCCGTTCTTGATCCAGCTGCTGTCGAGCATCCAGGTCCCGCCCACGCACATCACATTAGGCAAGGCCATGTAATTGCGCACGTTGGCCGGGTTGACGCCACCGGTTGGGCAGAAGCGGATATCACCGAACGGCCCGCCAAAGGCCTTGATCGCTGCAACACCGCCGCTGATTTCCGCCGGGAACAGCTTGAAGCGGCGGTAACCCAGGGCGTAGCCCATCATGATTTCGGACGGTGTGCTGATGCCTGGCAGCAACGGGATTTCACTGTCCACACCGGCTTCCAGAATGTCCTGGGTTATGCCCGGGGTAACGACGAACTGCGCACCGGCCGCTTCGACAGCAGCGAACATGCTGCGATCAAGCACGGTACCGGCGCCGACGCACAGCTCCGGGCGCTGTTCACGCAGCACCTGGATGGCCTTCAGGCCATGCTGCGAACGCAGGGTCACTTCCAGGGTACGGATGCCGCCGGCGGCCAGGGCATCAGCCAGTGGCAGGATGTCTTCCTCACGGGCGATGGTGATCACCGGCAGGATGCGCGCCTTTTCGCAAATGGCATCGATCCGCGCGGCTTTATCGGCCATCGAGAGCTTGGGCTGCGGGCGTTCAAGGGTGGTCATGACTGTGGATCCTTGGCTCATGGGCACCAGTAGATGTCCAGGGGGTCGTGAAGAAAAGCGCGAATCGGCATTTCAGTGAGGTCGTTGCCAGCCAGCGCGGCGCGCAGGGTAGCGAGTTTGCCCTGGCCTTGCACGGACAGCGCAGTAAAGGCGGCACTGGCCAGCAGCGAGCGGGTCATCGACAGACGCTGGTGCGGCACGCTCGGTGCCAGCAACGGCAGGCAGCGGCGCGGGCTGGACAGGTCCAGGCCTGCTTCCAGGTTGGGGCTGGCCGGGAACAGCGAGGCGGTATGGCCATCGTCGCCCATGCCCAGCACCAACACATCGATAAGTGGCAGCCCGGCCAAGGCCTGGTCGGCCTTGAGCGCGGCGGCATCGAGGTTCTCCGCCTGCTGGTACAGGCCAACAAAGCGGGCCTTGGCCGCTGCACCCTTCAGCAGGTGGCGGGCCAGCAGGCCAGCATTGCTGTCAGCGTGCTCCACGGGCACCCAGCGCTCATCGGCCAGGCTGACGGTGACCTTGGACCAGTCCAGGTTTTCGCTGGCCAGCTTCTCCAGGAACGGCACCGGGCTGCGGCCGCCGGACAGCACCAGGCAGGCCTGGCCCTTGGCAGCAATCGCCGCACGCAGGCGCTCGGCCACGTCGTGGGCTTGAGTGGCGGCCAGCGCCTTGGCATCTGCCAGCGCGTGTACCTTCACAGCCGCTGGCAATTTCAGTTCAGATATCCCCATACCACGCCCTCCCATCGCGTGTGATCAGTGCAATCGAGCTCATCGGCCCCCAGGAGCCCGCCGCGTAAGGCTTGGGCGCATCGCCCGCATTACGCCAGCCGGCGATCAACTGGTCGCACCATTTCCAGGCATATTCGATTTCGTCCTTGCGCACGAACAGGTTCTGGTTGCCACGCATCACTTCGAGCAGCAAGCGCTCGTAGGCATCCGGAATCCGCGCACTGCGCCAGGTGTCGGAAAAATTCAGCTGCAACGGGCCGCTGCGCAGTTGCATGCCCTTGTCCAGGCCCTGCTCCTTGGTCATTACCCGTAAAGAAATGCCTTCGTCCGGTTGCAGGCGGATGATCAGCTTGTTACCGATCTGCAAACGCTGTTCCGGGGCGAAGATGTAGTGCGGCGTTTCCTTGAAGTGGATAACGATCTGCGACAGTTTCTGCGGCATGCGCTTGCCGGTACGCAGGTAAAACGGCACGCCCGACCAACGCCAGTTGCGAATGTCGGCACGCAGTGCGACGAACGTTTCGGTGTCGCTCTGGGCATTGGCGTTGTCTTCTTCCAGGTAGCCGGGCACCGGTTTGCCTTCGCTGTAGCCGGCAATGTACTGGCCACGCACCACACGGGTGCTTAGCCCGTCGCCGGTGATCGGTGCCAGGGCCTTGAGCACTTTTACCTTTTCGTCGCGAATGGCATCGGCCGACAGTTCACTGGGCGGGTCCATGGCGATCAGGCACAGCAGCTGCAGCAGGTGGTTCTGGATCATGTCACGCAGTTGGCCAGCCTTGTCGAAATAGCCCCAGCGGCCTTCGATACCGACTTTTTCGGCAACGGTGATCTCCACGTGGGAGATGGAATTCTGGTTCCACTGGGTTTCGAACAGGCTGTTGGCGAAGCGCAGGGCAATGAGGTTTTGCACCGTCTCTTTGCCCAGGTAGTGATCGATACGGTAAACCCGGCTTTCGGGGAAGAACCGTGCTACGGCATCGTTGACCCGACGCGACGACTCCAGGTCGTGGCCAATAGGCTTTTCCAGCACCACACGGGTGCGCGGGGCCAACCCGGCCTTGTCGAGGTTTTCACAGATTGCCCCATACACCGCTGCCGCCGTGGCGAAGTAAGCGATCAGCGGCAGTTCGCCTGGCAATTGCTCGGCCAGGGCCTGGTAGCCCTCGGGCTGAAGAAAATCCAGATGTTGGTAATTTAGCCTGGCGAGAAAGCGCCCCAGCGCTGCTGGCTCGATATCCGCCTCGGGCACATGCCGGCGCAGGTGCGCCTCGATGCTGTTCAGGTGCTCCTGCGCGCTGCCGGCTTCGCGGGCCAACGCCAACAAGCGGGTGTCCGGGTGCAACAGGTTGGCCCGGTCAAGCTGGTAAAGCGCAGGAAACAGCTTGCGCAATGCCAGGTCGCCGAGGGCGCCAAACAGGGCAAAGGTGCAAGGTTCGACACTGATCGCAGCCATGATGTTGGTTCTTTCCTAAAGTTGGTCTAGGAATACCGCTTTCACATGCGGTTTTCAAGGGATAATGTAGTAAAAACCACAACATTACACACAAGTGTTACAGACAAGTGGTACGCCAACCGCGCCGACAGTACGATAGACGACCGTGCAAAAAGCCTGCTGCTTCCACAGCCGGCTGTCTTCCCGACCCAAGGACACACCCATGGACCGCGTGCGAAACCTCCTGGAGCAGATCCAGGGACGCCTCGACGAGCTGAACAAGGCCGAACGCAAAGTCGCCGAAGTCATCCTGCTCAACCCGCAACAAGCCACCCGTTTCAGCATTGCTGCGCTGGCCCAGGCGGCCAAGGTCAGCGAACCGACCGTCAACCGCTTTTGCCGCTCGTTCGGCGTCAGCGGCTACCCCGAACTGAAGCTGCAGCTGGCACAGAGCCTGGCCAGCGGCGCCGCCTACGTCAGCCGCGCAGTAGAGGCCGACGATGACCCGGCCGCCTACACCCAGAAGATCTTCGCCAGTGCCATCGCCTCGCTCGACAGCGCCTGCCAGCAACTGGACCCGCAACAGGTCAGCCGCGCCGTGGACATGATGATCCAGGCCCGGCAGATCCACTTCTTCGGCCTGGGCGCCTCGGCGCCGGTAGCCCTGGATGCGCAGCACAAGTTCTTCCGCTTCAACCTGGCCGTGTCGGCCCATGCTGACGTGCTGATGCAGCGCATGCTGGCCTCGGTGGCGCACACCGGCGACCTGTTCGTGATCATTTCCTACACCGGGCGCACCCGCGAACTGGTCGAAGTGGCCCGCCTGGCCCGTGAAAACGGCGCCTCGGTACTGGGCCTGACCGCCGCCGGCTCGCCACTGGCCAACGCCTGCAGCCTGAGCCTGCACATTCCGCTGCCGGAAGATACCGACATCTACATGCCGATGACTTCGCGGATCATCCAGCTGACGGTGCTCGATGTGCTGGCCACCGGCATGACCTTGCGCCGCGGCGTGGACTTCCAGCCACACCTGCGCAAGATCAAGGAAAGCCTGAACGCCAGCCGCTACCCGATCGAGGACGACGAACTCAACTGAGCCGGTGCGCCTGCAAGCGCAGGTGGGCACGCTGCCCCGGCGCCAGGCTCAGGCCCTCGCCACTGCCGCTGGCGGCCTCGACGCAGACAAAATGCTGAGTTTCGCGGCCGGTCACGCCCATCAACGGGCGGTTGCCCGGGTGCCAGACCACGGTGTCGTCGCTGTCACCCGTATCGATGCATAGCTCACGCTGCCAGGCCGGGTCCTGCAGTTGCACACGCGGTGTGCCGGGATAGACCTTCTGGCAGCCCCCCTTGAGCTTCAGCGCGCCATCTTCTCGGCAGGCCTGGCGGTTCAAGCGGTCGTAACCTTCGATGTCCTCAAGCCCGGACAGCGCTATCTCGGACACGTCACTGATGCGCCAGTAGGCCAGCAGCGCATGGCTCAACTGACAGGGTTCGCTGTCCTGATGCTCGGTGCTCAGGCTCAGTTCCATGCGGCTACCCAGCCGGGCATGCAGGTCTACCTGCCAGTCACACAGGTCCAGCCGCCACTTCAGGGTCACGCCCTCCTCGTCCTCGCGGCTGTCCACCAGCTTCCAGTCCAGCAACCGTGCCCAGCCATGGGCTGGCCACAAATCCTCACTGGGGTGGCGGCCATACCACGGCCAGCACACCGGCACGCCACCACGGATCGCCCCCACCTGCGGCCACTGCTCGGCGCACCACAGCCAGGGGCGCTCACCCGCTGGCTGAAAGTGCAGCAGTTGCGCGCCCTGGCGACTGAATACCGCCTGGCAACGGGGGTGATCGATGATCAGCACATCGCGCTGCTGGTAACGCTCCCACTCGAATGTCGGCCTGGGCCGCTGCGAGGAAAAGAAGCGATGGAGCGGATGTTCGGGCATGGTTCAGAGCTCTTGTTGTTTGAGATAGCGCTGTCTCGGCCTATCCCTGACACCCACTGCAGGCCAGTGGGTGCCGGGAACCGAAAAGGGATTGGCGTAAATTTACAACAATTGCCCTCAGAATGACGACTGAATCTTCAAACCTGCGACCAGCGCGTTGTCCACCTCGTCCACCCCGCCAGGGCTCTTGATGTACTGCAGGTTGGGCCGCACGGTCAGCCAGTTGGTGACGTGGAAGCCGTAATAGAGCTCGGCGTTGTACTCGGTGCGCTGCAGCGGCACGAAGCCTGGGTTGTCGTAATCGCTGATACCGCTCTGGGCATTGAGCAGTTCGGCACGCTTCTTCACGTCGTCATTCACATGAATACGCGCCACGCCGAAGCCGATGTCATCCTTGGGCCGGGCATCGAAGGCGCCTTTGTAGACCAGCCCCACCTGCTGGTAGTTGTCGACCACGTTGGTGGCCTTGTCGTGCACGGTGAAGTTGGCGAACAGGCTAAGGCCACGGTTGACGTCACCCGCCTGTGCAGTGACCTGCTGCTGCGCCACCACCCACCAGCCATGCTTGCTGGAGTGCGACTTGAAGGCCTCGCCGCTCAACGCCTGCGGGTTGCCGTTGACGTCGTCGAACACATCGTCGGCCTTGGCCGTGCTGTAGTAGTACCCCAGGCGGTACTCACCCGGCAGGCCGTTGACCTTGGGCGACCACACCGCCTCTACCGGCAGGATCGCACCCTTGGTACCGCTGCCGCTGAGCTTGAAGCCGTTGCCGGTTTCCAGGTTGGAGGGGTTCTGCTCGAAGGCGCCGACCTGCACGAAAAATTCCGGGGTGATGTTGTATTTCACCCGCAGCGCCCACTGGCTGACCGGCCAGTTGTACCAGATGCCGCCCACCCAGTTGCCCACCTGCGAGCCGCAGAAGGCCAGGTTCTGGAAGTCGCAGGGGAAGCTGTTGAAGTCCTCGCCCTCGCCGAAGCGCCCGAATTTCACATCCAGCGCGCCATCGAAGTACTTCTGCTTGATCCACATCTGGGTCAGGCGCCAGGTCTGGCCACGGCCCCACACCTCTTGCACCGAACTGAACTGCCCGGCGCGCGGGTCGCTGATGCGGTCGTTGGACAGGTTGCGGCCACTGCGCTCGGTGATCGCCAGCTTGAACTCGGCATCGTGCCAGCCAAGGATTTTTTGCAAGTCCAGGTGTGCACCAAGGGCAAACTGATCGCTGTAGCGCGCCGTCTTGTCGTCGTTGTAGCCGCCGTGCAGGTTGCCAGCCACCTCGCCGACGTAGTCGAGGGTGAAGTCGTAGCCCTTCTCCAGCAGCTCGGTGCGGGTGCCGCCCCAGTCGCCGGTCATCCATTTCGATTCGCTGGAAAAGGCCTCGGCAGCCTGCGCGCCGCTGCTGCCGACAACGGCGAGCAAAGCCAGCGAGCCCAATGTTCTGATGCGTTTGCGCTGTTCCATCCCTTTGCGTCCTCTTTTTTCTTATTGATGGTGTAGACGAGTCAACGGCCTTTGAAGTGAGCCACGTTGTCCTTCACCGCTGCGCCTGGGCTGGCCGGGTGCAGGCGCGCGCCCGTGCCGGCATCGAACATCAGCACCCGGGCCGGGTCGAATTGCAGGTTGAGGGTGTCCCCCACCCGGCACGCCACATCGGGCGCCAGGCGGCAGCACACCTTGGTCTGGTTGAGGGTGACGAATACGAGCAGGTCCGGCCCGGTGGGCTCGGTTACCTGCACCTCGGCACGAATGCCCGGCAGGCCGTTGCCCTCGACGGTGCCCAAGGCAATCTGCTCGGGGCGGATGCCGAGGATGATCTCGCGGCCCTCCAGTTCGTCACCGGCTACGCCCAAGGGCAGCTCACAGCGTGCCTGGCCGCTGTCGAGCACGGCCAACAAGCGCCCCTCCTGCTGCGTGAGGCGCACCGGGATGAAGTTCATCGGCGGCGAACCGATGAAGCTGGCGACAAACTGGTTGGCCGGGTCGTTGTAGATCTGCTGGGGGGTGCCGAACTGCTGGATGATGCCGTCCTTCATCACCGCCACCTTGTCGCCCAGGGTCATGGCCTCGATCTGGTCATGGGTGACGTACACGGTGGTGGTTTTCAGGCGCTGGTGCATCAGCTTCATTTCGGTGCGCATCTCGACGCGCAGCTTGGCATCGAGGTTGGACAGCGGTTCGTCGAACAGGTAGATCTTCGGCCGCCGCGCCAGCGCACGGCCCATGGCTACCCGTTGCTGCTGGCCACCGGACAGCTGCGCCGGCTTGCGCGCCAGCAGGTGCTCGATCTGCAGCAGCTTGGCCACCCGCGCCACCTCTTCGTCGATGGCGGCCTGGGGCAGCTTGCGGATCTTCAGGCCAAACTCGATGTTCTCGCGCACGCTCATGGTCGGGTACAGCGCGTAGGACTGGAACACCATGGCGATGTCGCGGTCTTTGGGGCTCATGCCGCTGACGTCCTGCTCGTCGATGAGAATCGCACCGGCAGTGATCTGCTCCAGGCCGGCAATGCAGTTCATCAAGGTTGACTTGCCGCAGCCCGAGGGGCCGACCAGGATCAGGAACTCGCCATCCCTGATCGACAGCTGGATGTCCTTGAGGGTGTCCGGCAGGCCACTGCCGTAGGTCTTGTTCACATTGCGAAGTTCGAGCGTTGCCATGGCTTACCCCTTGACCGCGCCGGCCGTCAGCCCGCGCACGAAATATTTGCCTGCCACCACATAGACCAGCAGGGTTGGCAGGCCGGCGATCATCGCCGCCGCCATGTCGACGTTGTATTCCTTGGCCCCGGTGCTGGTGTTGACCAGGTTGTTCAGGGCCACGGTGATCGGTTGCGAGTCGCCACTGGAGAACACCACGCCGAACAGGAAGTCATTCCAGATCTGGGTGAACTGCCAGATCAGGCAGACCATGATGATGGGCGTGGACATCGGCAGGATGATGCGGCGGAAAATGGTGAAGAAGCCGGCACCGTCCAGGCGTGCAGCCTTGACCAGCGCATCGGGGATGCTCACGTAGAAGTTGCGGAAGAACAGCGTGGTGAAGGCCAGGCCATAGACCACGTGCACCAGCACCAGGCCGCCAGTCGTGCTGGCCAGGCCGAGCTTGCCAAGGGTGAACGAGGCGGGCAGCAGCACGGTCTGGAACGGCAGGAAGCAGCCGAACAGCAGCAGGCCGAAGAACAGCTGCGAGCCGCGAAAGCGCCACATCGACAGCACATAGCCGTTCAACGCCCCAATGGTGGTGGAAATCAGCACTGCGGGCACAGTGATCATGATCGAGTTCCAGAAGTAACCGCTGACCGTGCCCCAGGCCTTGACCCAGCCAATGCCGGTCATCACCTGCGGCCAACTCAGCAGGTTGCCGGTGCTGATGTCTTCCGGGGTCTTGAAGCTGGTCAGCAGCATCACCACCAGCGGCACCAGGTAAAGCGCCACGGCCAGCAGCAGCACCGCATGGATGGCGATACGGCTCATGCTGAGCACGGGCTTTTCGACAGGGCTATGCATGGCGTTTGCTCCGCAGCTCCGAGTACAGGTAAGGCACGAGGATCGCCAGGATCGCCCCGAGCATGAGAATGGCACTGGCCGAGCCCATACCCATCTGGCCGCGGCTGAAGGTGAACGCGTACATGAACATCGCAGGCAGGTCGGATGAGTAACCCGGGCCGCCAGCGGTCATCGCCGCCACCAGGTCGAAGCTTTTGATGGCGATGTGCGAAAGGATCATCAGCGCACTGAAAAACACCGGGCGCAGGCTGGGCAGCACCACGGTCCAGTAGATGCGCGGCATGCTGGCGCCATCCATTTGCGCCGCGCGGATGATCGAAGGGTCGACACCGCGCAGGCCGGCCAGGAACATCGCCATGATGAAGCCCGAGGCCTGCCACACGGCCGCGATCACCAGGCAGTACACGACCCGGTCGGGGTCGATCAGCCAGTCCAGCCGAAAGCCCTCCCAGCCCCAGTCGCGCAGCAGCTTGTCCAGGCCCATGCCGGGGTTGAGCAGCCACTTCCAGGCGGTGCCGGTGACGATCATCGACAGCGCCATGGGGTAGAGGTAAATGGTGCGGATGAAGCCTTCGCGGCGGATGCGCTGGTCCAGCAGCACCGCCAGCAACACACCGATGGCCAGGCTGATGGCGATAAACAGGCCACCGAACAGCAGCAGGTTCTTGCTGGCCACCCACCAGCGGTCGTTGTCGAACAGCCGGGCGTATTGCGCCAGGCCGGCCCATTTGTAGGTGGGCAGGAAGGTCGAGGTGGTGAAAGACAGCACGAAGGTCCAGAGGATGTAGCCGTAGAAGCCCACCAGGACGATGAACATGCTGGGCGCCAGCACCAGTTTGGGCAGCCAGCGCTGAAGCGCGTCCAGGGGTGAGGCCCGCAGTTGGGCGGTTGTTGTGGTCATGATGTGGTACCCAGAGCCCGGGCAGTGTGGGGCACTGCCTTTTGTGTTGTCTGTACTGGCCCTATCGCCGGCAAGCCAGCTCCCACAGGTACCCCACAGTATTCAGATGCAGTGAATACCTTGTGGGAGCTGGCTTGCCGGCGATGAGGCCATCAGATCGTTACTGGGCGGCGTTGATCGCCGCCGCCAGCTTCTTCGCCGCATCGGCCGGGTCGGCCTTGGGGTCGTTGATGTAGTTGGTCACCACATCGAAGAACGCGCCCTGCACGGCCAGCGTGGTGGCCATGTTGTGCGCCATGCTTGGCTGCAGGCCGCCGGTTTTGGCATCCGCCAGGAAGTCCTTGGCAGACGCCTGCGCGCAGGCATCAAAGCCATACCTGCCCATGTCGGCCAGCATGTCGTTGCGCACCGGGATCGACCCTTTGTTGGTGCTGAAGACCTTCTGGAAGTCCTCGCCCAGCACCTTGCGGGCAATGTCCTGCTGGCCGGCAGCCGTGCCGGGGTTGTTCTGCTTGAACACCACCAGCGAGTCGATGTTGTAGAGGAAGGCCTTTTCGGTGCCGGGGAACGGCACGCACTGGTAATCCTTGCCGGCGGTTTTCTTCGCCAGGGTCCACTCACTCTTGGCCCAGTCACCCATGATCTGCATGCCGGCCTTGCCGTTGATGACCTTGGCCGCTTCCAGGTTCCAGTCCTGGCCTTTGCCGTCCGGGTCCATGTAGGTGGCGACCTTTTTCAGCTCGGTCAACGCCTTGACCATGTCCGGGCCGGTCAGCGCGGCGCTGTCGAGGTCGACCATGGCCTTCTTGTAGCCGTCGGTGCCCATTACCGACAGCACCACGCTTTCGAACACGGTGCTGTCCTGCCACGGCTGGCCGCCATGGGCGAGCGGGATGAAGCCGGCAGCCTTGAGTTTGTCGGCGGTGGCGTAGAATTCGTCGAGGGTGGTGGGCGCCTTGTCGATACCGGCTTTCTTGAAGACTTCCGGGTTGATCCACAGCCAGTTGGTACGGTGGATGTTTACCGGTACGGCGACGTAGTTACCGTCGTACTTCACGGTGTCGGCGACTTTCTTGTCGAGCAGTGTGTCCCACTGTTCGGCCTTGGCCACATCCTTGAGCACATCGCCATCGAGCAAGCCGGTGGCCGCCCAGTCCTGGATGTCAGGCCCTTTGATCTGCGCGACACCCGGTGGGTTGCCGGCTACAGCGCGGCTCTTGAGCACGGTCATGGCCGTGGCACCGCCACCACCCGCGACGGCGCCATCTTTCCACGTAAAGCCGTCTTTTTCGACCTGGGCCTTGAGCACATCGGCAGCGGCTTTTTCACCACCCGAAGTCCACCAATGCACGACCTCGACACTGCCTTTGGGTTCGGCAGCCTGGGCACTGAGCGGGAGTAGGGAAGCCAGGGAGATTGCGGCAGCGAGCCGGAGCGTGGAATTCATCGAAGCACCTTTCTTGTTGTTATGCCGTGCAAGTCGAGCGCTTGCGTTGCTTGAAGTCTAAACAGCCTGCCCACCTCGCCAGGTAACGAAGCGATGCGTGAATGTCATCGTTTGGTTACATTGCCGGCACACGCCACACACAGACTCACTCCAAGCCACGCGGCAGATACAAGGTCACCCGCAAACCACCCTCCCTCAGGTTCAGCAGGCTCACCTCCCCCCCATGGCTGTGGGCGATGTTGCGGGCAATCCCCAGCCCCAGCCCATAACCCTGCTGCTGCGCGGCCAGACGGAAATGCGGCTCGAACACCTGCTCCAGCTGCTGCTGCGGCACCCCCGGCCCCTGATCGTCCACCTGCAGCACAAACCCCTCGGCACTGTCGATGATGCGCAACCGTGCCCGCTCGCCGTACTTGATGGCGTTGTCGATCAGGTTGCCGATGCAGCGGCGCAGCGCCAGCGGCTTGCCGGGGTATGGCGCCAGCGCGCGGCCTTCAACCGTGATACGGCCATCGCGCAGGTAGGGCTCGGCCAGGATTTCCAGCACCTGGTTGAGGTCCACCGGCTCGATGTTTTCGTGGATGTCGGTGTCTTTCACGCACTGCAAGGCGCCTTTGACCAGCAGTTCCAGTTCATCCAGGTCCTGGCTGAACTTGGCCTGCAAGTGTTCGTCTTCCAGCAGTTCGACGCGCAGGCGCAGGCGCGTAATCGGGGTGCGCAGGTCATGTGAAATGGCGCTGAACAGCTGGCTGCGCTCCGTCAGGTAGCGGCTGATGCGCTCGCGCATGCTGTTGAACGCCCGGCCCACCTCAACCACCTCGCTGCCACCGCCTTCGGCCACCGGCGCCACATCGGCGCCCAGCGACATCTCCCGCGCGGCCCGCGCCAGGCGCTTGAGCGGCCAGCTTTGCCAGTGCACCAGCAAGCCGATGAACAGCAACAGCAAGGCCGTGGTGAGCACGATGAAACCGATCTGCTGGCGAGGCAGGCGTTCGGCCTCAAGGCTGGTGTAGGGTTCGGGCAACAGCGAGGCGATGTACAGCCACTCGCCCTCGCCCAGGCGGATCTGCGTTACCAGCACCGGCGGGTTGAGCGGTTCCAGGGTCAACGAGTAATGCGCCCAGGAACGTGGCAGCTCGTCGAGCTTCAGGCCGCTGTTGAAGATGCGCAGGTCATCGGGCCCGACGAATTCCACGGAAATGTCCATCTGCGAACCCAGGCGCTCATGCAGCACCTGCTGGAACACATCGATCACCGCCTGCTTGCGCGGGGTAACGGGCAGCACCGGCATATCCAGTGGTTTGGCATTGAGTGACACGAAAAAGCGCGTCCCCCCCATGCTGCGCAACTGGTCGAGCACCATGGGCCGGTAGGCCACCGGCAGCGAGCGGAAGTAACTGACACTGGCGCTCATCGAGTGGGCCAGGCTGCTGGCGCTGGCACGCAGGCCCTGCAACTGGCTGGCACGCAGCTGGGCCACCCAGATGATGCTCGACAGGCCCTGGGCCAGCAGCACCACCAACAGGGTCAGCAGCAGCATGCGCCCCAGCAGCGAACGCGGCAGCAAGCGCCAGTGCCGCTCAGGGCGCATTGCAGACATGCGTCGCCAGCAGGTAGCCACTGCCGCGCACCGTGCGGATCAGCCGGGGTGGTTTTTCGGTATCACGCAGGCGCTGACGCAAGCGGCTGACCGCCATGTCGACAATGCGGTCCAGCGGCATGGGCTCGCGGCCACGGGTGGCATTGCCGATGGTGTCGCGGTCGAGAATCTGCTGCGGGTGGTCGAGGAACAGCTTGAGCAGGGCAAAGTCGGCGCCCGACAGAATCACCTCTTCGCCGTCGCGATGGAACAGCCGGTGGCTGACCGTGTCCAGGCGCCAGTCATCGAAGGCCAGCACGGCATTGCCGGGTGCCGCCGTGCCGAATTCGGCGCGGCGCAGCAGGGCCTTGATTCGCGCTTGCAGTTCGCGAGGGCTGAAGGGTTTGCCCAGGTAGTCATCGGCACCCAGCTCCAGGCCAATGACCCGGTCGGTTTCATCGGAACTGGCCGTGAGCATGATGATCGGCACCCGCGCCTGACGCGGGTGCTGGCGTACCCAGCGGCACAGGCTGAAGCCGTCTTCGTCAGGGAGCATGACGTCGAGGATGACCAGGTCGAAGGGGGTGGTTTCCAACGCATGGCGAAAGCCCTTGCCGTCGGCTTCGGCATGCACCTGGAAGCCGGAACGGCTCAGGTAGGTTTGCAGCAGTTCACGGATTTCCTGGTCGTCGTCGACCATCAGGATCGATTTGCCGGCAGTGCTCAAGGTGGTCCTTCCTCTTGTTGGTTACAGGTCTTTTTGCCTGCTGTCGGGTGTTGCCTTCTTGGGCTGCTTTGCAGCTCATCGCGACACAAGGCCGCTCCCACACTGATCGGCGTACACAGGCCCCTGTGGGAGCGGCCTTGTGTCGCGATGGGGCGCGAAGCGGCCCCCGTACACCTATCTCTGATCCAACGCTTGCTGCAGGGCCACCCCAGCCCCAAGCAACCCGGAAAACTCCGCCGTCACCAGCCACACCGGCACCCCGGCAAAGTAGCCACTCATGCAACCCTTGTCTGCAAAACTCGCCGCAAACCCACTGCGCAAGAACAATTCGGCAAAGCGCGGGATCACGCCGCCAACAATATAAACCCCGCCCCGTGCGCCCAGCGTCAGCACATTGTTACCGGCCACACGCCCAAGGAACCGACAGAACTGTTCGACCACCGCCAGCGCCCGCGGCTCGCCGCCCAATGCGGCATCGGTGACCTGCGCCGGGGTTGTGTGCCTGGGTGTGTCGCCGTCCAGCGCGCAGATTGCCTGATACAGGCGCACCAAGCCGCCACCACTGAGCACAGTTTCAGCGCTGACATGGCCGATCTGGCCATGGATTTGCTGATGGATCGCCGCTTCACGGGCATTGCCCACCGGCAGGTCGACATGCCCGCCCTCCCCCGGCAAGGCCTGCCAGTGCTGTTCGCCAAGGCGCAACAGCGAACCCACACCCAGCCCCGTACCGGGCCCGATCACCAGCGCCGGCCGTGACGGGTCAGCCTGGCCTGGGCACACTTCGCGGAACTCGCCCTCGCGCAGGCGAGTCATGCCCAGCGCCATGGCCGTGAAATCGTTGATCAGCAACAGCCGCTCGACCTGCAAGGTCTTGCAGAAGGCCGCGCGGCTCAGGCGCCAGTGGTTGTTGGTGAAGCGAAATTCGTCGCCATCGACCGGCCCGGCCACTGCCAGGCATACCGCCGCCAGGCCGCCGCGGGCAATGCCCTGGCTTTGCAGATAGGCTTCGATGGCCTGCTCCGGGCTGGTGTAATCCGCCGTGGCGAAGACTTTGACTTCATGCAACTGGTTGTCACGCCACAACGCAAAACGGGCATTGGTGCCGCCGATGTCGCCAACCAGGAGGTCCTTCATTTGAGGTTCTCCAGGGCCGAGGTGAAGGCGCTTGCGCCCTGCTCTGCCGGGCTGAACGCCATGCGCATGAAGCCGAACAGCTCACGCCCGCAACCCAGGTCGTTGCCCTGAGGCGCTGGCGGCAGGTCGCGGCTGGCCAGTTCTTCGGCCGATACCATCACCCGCAACGTGCCTTCGACACCGTCGACCCGCACGATATCACCATCGCGCACCCGCGCCAGCGGGCCGCCATCATAGGCTTCGGGGCATACGTGGATCGCAGCCGGGATCTTGCCCGAGGCACCGGACATGCGCCCGTCGGTGACCAGCGCCACCTTGAAGCCACGGTCCTGCAACACCCCGAGGAACGGCGTGAGCTTGTGCAGTTCGGGCATGCCGTTGCAACGCGGGCCCTGGAAACGCACCACCGCGACAAAGTCACGTTCCAGCTCGCCGGCCTTGAACGCGTCGGCCAGCGACTGTTGATCGTGGAACACCCGCGCCGGGGCCTCGACCACCTGGTGCTCAGGTGCCACGGCAGACACCTTCATCACGCCACGGCCCAGGTTGCCCTCCATCACCCGCAGGCCGCCTTCGGCCGAGAACGGCCGCGCCACCGGGCGCAGGATGCTTTCGTCCAGGCTCTGCAGCGGCCCTTCGCGCCACACCAGCTTGCCGTTGTCGAGGAACGGTTCCTGGGTGTAGCGGCGCAGGCCATGGCCGGCCACTGTGTTGACGTCTTCGTGCAGCAGCCCGGCATCGAGCAGCTCGCGGATCAGGAAGGCCATGCCACCGGCAGCCTGGAAGTGGTTGATGTCGGCCTTGCCATTGGGGTAGACGTGGGACAGAGTCGGCACCACTTCGGAGAGGTCGGCCATGTCCTGCCAGGTCAGCTGGATACCTGCCGCCTGGGCAATCGCCGGGATGTGCAAGGTGTGGTTGGTCGAGCCGCCCGTGGCGTGCAGGGCGACGATGGAGTTGACCAGCGCCTTCTCGTCGACGATTTCACCCAGCGGCATGAAGCTGCCGCTGGCCTTGGTCATGCGCGTGACCTGCTGCGCGGCCTCGGCGGTAAGGGCGTCGCGCAGCGGCGTGTACGGGTTGACGAACGAAGCACCCGGCAGGTGCAGGCCCATCACTTCCATCACCAGCTGGTTGGTGTTGGCGGTGCCGTAGAAGGTGCAGGTGCCAGGGCTGTGGTACGAGTTCATCTCCGACTCCAGCAGCTCTTCACGGCTGGCCTTGCCTTCGGCATAGCGCTGACGCACGTCGGCTTTCTGCTTGTTGGAGATGCCGGACACCATCGGCCCGCCAGGGACGAAGATGGTCGGCAGGTGGCCGAAGCGCAGCGCCCCCATCATTAGCCCGGGGACGATCTTGTCGCAGATGCCCAGCATGAGCGCCGCGTCGAACATATTGTGCGACAGCGCTACCGCAGTGGACATGGCGATGACTTCGCGGCTGGCGATGGCCAGCTCCATGCCTGGCTCGCCCTGGGTCACGCCGTCGCACATGGCCGGCACGCCACCCGCAAACTGGCCGACCGAGCCGATTTCGCGCAGGGCCTGCTTGATTTGCTCGGGGAAGTGCAGGTACGGCTGATGGGCAGACAACATGTCGTTGTAGGCCGAGACGATGGCCACGTTGGCCGCGTTCATCAGGCGCAGGGTCTGTTTGTCCTCGCTGCCGCAACCGGCCACGCCATGGGCGAAGTTGGCGCACTGCAGGCTGGCACGCATGGGGCCTTCACTGGCCGCACCGCGAATCAGCTGCAGGTAGCGTTCGCGGGTGGCACGGCTGCGTTCGACCAGCCGTTGGGTGACCTCAAGGATGCGCGGATGCATGTACTGGACTCCAGGCTAATTGTAAGGGCGGTTTACCAGGCATTTCCCCTCCAAACGATTGCGGCCTAGGCTCAAGGTAAGGAGCCCGCTGCATCGGTGGAGGCACATCGCCCGACCACTCGTTGTATGTTTAAACAAAATACTGCCACTAAAAAGGCTTGTTTTCTATCAGCCAGTGAATAATCTTGTAATTCCAACAACAAAACCGTTTCAGTGAAGCTCCTTTTTGCCACAGGTTTCACTCGGACTGCCAGAGGTACTGCCATGACCCTACGCATCGCCATCAATGGATTCGGCCGCATCGGGCGCAACGTTCTGCGCGCACTGTATACCCAAGGCTACCGCCAGGACCTGCAGGTCGTCGCCATCAACGACCTGGGCGACAGCGCCATGAATGCCCACCTGCTCAAGTACGACAGCGTGCACGGCACCTTCGACGCCACGGTCGAGGCCGACCACGAAAGCCTGACGGTCAATGGTGACCGTATCGCGGTCAGTGCCATCCGCAACCCGGCCGAACTGCCCTGGAAGGCCGAGGCGATCGACGTGGTGTTCGAATGCACCGGGCTGTTCACCGACCGTGTCAAGGCCGCTGCACACCTGGCCGCAGGGGCTGGCAAGGTGATTGTTTCGGCGCCGGCCAAGGGTGCCGATGCCACCGTGGTGTACGGGGTCAACCATGACATCCTGCGTGCTTCGCACCAGGTCATTTCCAACGCCTCCTGCACCACCAACTGCCTGGCGCCGATTGCCCAGGTGCTGCACCGCGAGTTCGGCATCGAACAAGGCCTGATGACCACGATTCACGCCTACACCAACGACCAGGTGCTGACCGACGTGTACCACAGCGACCCGTACCGTGCGCGCTCGGCCACCCAGTCGATGATCCCGAGCAAGACCGGCGCTGCCGAGGCCGTGGGCCTGGTGCTGCCGGAGCTGGCCGGCAAGCTGACGGGCATGGCGGTGCGAGTGCCGGTGATCAACGTGTCGCTGGTGGACCTCACCGTCAACCTCAAGCGCGAGGCTACCGCCGAGCAGGTCAACCAGCTGTTCCTTGAAGCCAGCAAGCATTCCCGGGTATTGGGCTACAACGCCTTGCCGTTGGTTTCCTGCGACTTCAACCACAACCCGCTGTCGTCCATTTTCGATGCCAACCATACCCGTGCCAACGGGCGCATGCTCAAGGTGCTGGCGTGGTATGACAATGAGTGGGGGTTCAGCAACCGGATGCTGGATAACTGTCTGGCGTTGTGCCGGGCAGGCTGACGCGTACTTTGTGGGAGCGGCCTTGTGTCGCGAAAGGGCTGCATCGCAGCCCCCGGATTTCAGCGTTGATGCAACAATTACCGGGGCCGCTTTGCGGCCCTTTCGCGACACAAGGCCGCTCCCACAAAAGCGTAGCGACCGCCTGAGATACACAATCTTTACCTTTTCCTAACACTTCCACACTTGACCTCCGGCACAGATGATAAGCATTATCATTAACCTTTCGTCGACCAGGTCCCCCCGTGAGTCAGTCCCGGTTCAACTCCGTCTTCCTCGTCCAGCGCCTTACCCTGCTGCGCACCCTGCAACGCATGGTCGGTAACCCCAGCACGGCCGAAGACCTGCTGCAGGAAACCTACCTGCGGGTGTCCCGCGCCTTGGGCGAGCGGCCCATCGAGCATATCGAGCCGTTCGTGTTCCAGACCGCGCGCAACCTGGCACTGGACCATCTGCGCGCACGCCGGGTGCAGGCACGGATGCTGGTCGACGACGTGCCCGACGAGGTCCTGCACAGTGTGGCTGCCCCCGCCACCAGCAGCGAGGACGCCGCCCATGCCGAGCAACTGCTCAAGCAACTCAGCATCAGCCTCAACCAGCTGAGCGAGCGCCAGCAGCGCATCTTCATCCTCAGCCGGCTGCATGGCGCCACCTACCTGGAAATCGCCGAACAGCTGAATGTGTCGCCCAGCACGGTGCAGAAGGAGCTGAAACTGATCATGGCGATCTGCATGGGTGTCGCCGACCGCCTCAAGTGAGCCGACCGCTGCCCGGCGGTTACGCAAAGCCCTTGCCACACCCCGCCTTAGCCTTGATCATTCGCGAAAAACCATTCAAGGATTTCCCGTGACCGACAGCCCCGCCCCTCGCCCGTCACCCGCCGGGCCCAGCGCCCGTGCTCGTGCCATGGACGAGGCGCTGGACTGGCTGGTGCGCCTGCAATGTGCCGATGCTGCAGATACCCAGGCTTTCGAAGCCTGGCTGAGCGCGGCTCCCGAAAACGCCGAGGCCTATGTCGAGGCAGAAGCGCTGTGGAACGGTGCCCCACTGCACCACGCAGCCGCGCAGATGCACCAGCAGCAGCGCCGCTCATGGCGCGGGCGCCTGCGCAGCCACTGGAAACCCCTGGCCACTGCGGCTGTGCTGCTGGTCGGGCTGTTCACCGTCGGTAACCTGCCCATGCGCCTGCAGGCTGACCACCTGACCGTGGTGGGGGAGCGCCAGCGCCTGCAACTGGAAGACGGCGCAAAAGTGCTGCTCAACACCAATTCGGCCTTTGCCAGCGACCGCCGCGACGGCCGCCAGGTCGCCCGCCTGCTGCAAGGCGAGGCCTACTTCCAGGTACCCGAGGACGCGCTGCTGCCGTTGGAGGTAGAAGCCGGGCCGTTGCGTGCCCAGGTGCGCGACACCGACTTTGCCGTGCGCTACCTGGACGGCGAGGCTCAAGTGCGGGTGCAACGCGGCGATGTCGACCTGCAGGGCGCGCGCGATCAGCGCATCCGCCTGAGTGCCGGTGACAGCATCAGCGTCGGCCCGCAGGGCTTTGGCCAACGCCAGCGCCCCGATATGCACAAGGACCTGGCGTGGATCGATGGCCGCCTGGTGTTCGAGAACTGCCCCTTGAGCCAGGTGCTGGCCGAAGTGCGGCGCTACTACCCCGGCTGGATCATCAACCGCAATGCGCAGCTGGAAGACGTGGCCGTCACTGGCAACTACCGCCTCGACCAGCCGCTGGAAACCCTGCGCGCGCTGGCCCACATCACCTCGGCACAGCTGCATGAGTACCCGGCGTTGGTCATTCTGAACTGACCCGAAAATTATTTTTACGCAATCGCGCTACCCCGCCCGTCTCGTTATAGCCAATGCAACTGATTCTTGTTTGAAAACGAGAACAGCCATCACCTATAACAGCCCGCGCGTCTGGGAGCGCTTCCGATGTCCACTGGTCCTACCCGCTCGTCCACCCTTCCCCGCCTGTCCTTGTTGACCTTGGCCCTGCTTGCCAGCGGCGCCTGCAGCCTGCCTGCAATGGCCGCAGAACCGGCCCAGGCCAGCAGCCCGCGCATGGGTGACTACCGCTTCAGTATCAGCCAGCAGCCGCTGGTGTCGGCCATCAATGCCTTCAGCCAGGTCACCGGTTGGCAAGTCGGCTTCAGCGCCGAACTGGCCGACGGCGTGGCTTCGCCGGGTGTACAAGGCTCGCTGGCACCCGAAGCGGCGCTCAAGCGCCTGCTGCACGGTACCGGGCTGGGTTTCCGCAAGATCAGCAACGGCAACGTGGTGCTCGAACGCCAGGCCAGCGGCAATGTGATCGCCCTGCAGCAGGTGACCGTCAGCGCCACCCGTAGCGCCCAGGACGTCAGCCAGGTGCCGAGCACCGTCAGCGTGCAGACCCGCGAGCAACTGGACCGCCAGAACGTCAACAACATCCAGGACCTGGTGCGCTACGAGCCGGGCGTATCGGTGGCCGGTACCGGCCAGCGTAGCGGCCTGAACGGCTACAACATCCGCGGTATCGACGGCGAGCGCATCCTCACCCAGGTCGACGGCGTGTCGATCCCGGACAGCTTCTTCTACGGCCCCTACGCCCAGACCCAGCGTAACTACGTCGACCCGGAAATCGTCAAGCGCGTGGAAATCCTGCGTGGCCCGGCCTCGGTGCTGTACGGCAGCAACGCCATCGGCGGCGCGGTAAGCTACTTCACCCTCGACCCCGACGACATCATCAAGCCCGGCAAAGATGTAGGCGCACGCCTCAAAACCGGCTACAGCTCGGCCGACGAAAGCTGGCTGACCTCTGCCACCGTCGCCGGCCGCGAGGGCGACTTCGACGGCCTGTTGCACCTGAGCCAGCGCAATGGCCATGAAACCGAGACCCACGGCAGCCACAGCGGTGACGGCCTGTCGCGCACCGAAGCCAACCCGATGGACGTACGCACCACCAACGTGCTGGCCAAACTGGGCTGGAACTACGCCGACGACGCACGCCTGGGCGTGACCTACGAGCGTTACAAGGATGATCGCGACCAGAACATCCTCAGCGCAGTGGGTGGGCCGTTCATTCCCGGTTTTGGCGGCATGGGCTACTACAAGGCGCGTAATGGCAACGACACCATCACCCGCGAGCGCTTTGGCATCAATCACGAATTCGGCCTGGACTCGCTGGTCGCCGACCATGTGAAATGGAGCCTGAACTACCAGATCGCCAAGACCGACCAGCACACCGAGGAAGTCTACGCACCGCCTGGCCGCCAGGTTCTGCGTACCCGCGACACCACCTACAAGGACCGCCAGTGGGTGTTCGACGCTCAGCTGGACAAGGCCTTCAGCATCGGCGCCACCGACCACTTGCTGACCTACGGCACCACACTCAAGCATGAGAAAGTCACCGGATCGCGCAGCGGCACCGGTACCTGCCTGACCATTGGCTCCGGTTGCACCGCCATCGGCGCCGACCGCCCGGCAGACGGCCAGGCACTGGTCAGCGACTTCCCGGACCCGACCGTGAACACCTACAGCCTGTTCGTGCAGGACGAGATCCGCTGGAACAACTGGACTTTCATGCCCGGCGCCCGCTACGACTACACGCGCATGGAGCCCAAGTTCACCGACGAATTCCTGCGTGGCCTGGCGTCGACCGGTACAGCGCCTACGTCCCAGGACGACTCGGACAAGAAGTGGCACCGCGTCTCGCCCAAATTCGGCCTGACCTACGCCTTCAACGACAACTACACCTGGTACGGCCAGTATGCCGAAGGCTTCCGCACCCCGACCGCCAAGGCCATGTACGGTCGCTTTGAAAACATCGAGCAAGGCTACCGTGTAGAGGGCAACCCGAACCTCGAACCGGAGAAGAGCAAAAGCTACGAAACCGGCCTGCGTGGCAACTTCGACGCCGGTAACTTCGACGTGGCGGTGTTCTACAACAAGTACCGCGACTTCATCGATGAAGACGCCGTGCAAAGCGCCAACCTGGAACAAACCTTCCAGGCCAACAACATCAAGCACGCCACCATCAAGGGTGCCGAGGTCAAGGGCCGCCTGAACCTCGACCACTTCGGTGCGCCGCAAGGCCTGTATACCCAGGGCTCGATTGCCTACACCTACGGCCGCAACGATGACACCGGTCAGCCGCTGAACAGCGTCAATCCGCTGAAAGGCGTGTTCGGCCTGGGTTACGAGCAGCAGAACTATGGCGGCCTGCTGAGCTGGACGCTGGTCAAGCGTAAGACCCGTGTCGACGATAGCACCTTCTACTCGCCGGACGGCTCGACCTCGAAGTTCCGTACCCCGGGCTACGGTGTGCTGGACCTGACCGGTTATTACAAAGTCACCGACGACGTGACCATCAACGCCGGCCTGTACAACCTCACCGACAAGAAGTACTGGCAGTGGGACTCGGTGCGCAGCTACGACGGCCAGGGTGAAGCGGCTGTTACCCAGCCCGCCAACATCGACCGCCTGACCATGCCGGGGCGCAACTTTGGTATCAATGTGGTTTGGGATATCTGATTCCACTCGCCTGAACCGGCCTCTTCGCGGGTGAACCCGCGAAGAGGCCGGTTCAGGCAACACAAATACTGGCTTTTTTTACTGTCCCGCCCCCGCTGCTTCGTCTTGTATCTAGACGCCCCTTTTTCCAAGGACTGCCCCCATGACCGAACGCCCAGCCCTGCGCTCCCAGCGCCTGAACCAGATCACCCACGCCCCGCACGCCGAGCTGGATGCCCTGGTCAAATCCCACGCGCCCTTCGACAGCCGCGAAAGCTTTGCCCGCTTCGTCGTTGCCCAGTACCTGTTCCAGTCTGAATTGCAGGCCCTGTACAACGACCCGCAACTGATCGCCATCGTCCCCGACCTGGCCGAGCGCTGCCGCGCCGATCAGGCCCGCCTGGACCTCGCCGACCTCGACACCGAAGTACCGGCAGCCGTGCCGGGTGCCCTGGGTAAACCGAGCCTGGGTGAGGCAATGGGCTGGATCTTCGTCTCCGAAGGCTCCAAACTGGGCGCTGCGTTTCTGATCAAGCGTGCCGTGGCCCTGGAACTGTCCGACAGCTTCGGTGCCCGCCACCTGGGCGAACCGGCCGGTGGCCGTGCCGAAGGCTGGAAGCAGTTCACCCGCATCCTCGATGGCCTGGAATTGTCGGCCGAAGAGGAAGCCGCTGCCGAACGTGGCGCCGTTGCCGCCTTCGAACGCTTCACCGAGCTGCTCAAGCACGCCTATGCTGCAGATGCCGCGCTGGTTTGATACGCCGTAGCCGGCCACCCTTCCGGTGGCCGCACCGTTTTATGCAGTGAGACCATGACCCGACCCGCCCGCTCCAAACTCGCCCGCCTGCTGTATGGAATACTGGCTTACGTGAGCCTGGGCGTGGGCCTGGTCGCCATCGTGATTCCCGGCTTGCCGACCACCGAGTTCATCCTGCTGGCCGCCTGGGCTGCCACGCGCAGCTCACCGCGCCTTTCAGCCTGGCTGGAAAACCACCGGTTGTTCGGGCCAATCCTTTACAACTGGCGCAATGGCAAGGTGATCCAGCGCCGGGCCAAGGTAAGCGCAACCCTCAGCATGCTGCTGTGTGCTGGCCTGATGCTGACCTTTCTCGAACACCGCTGGCCGGTGTTCCTGGCCATCGCCGGCATGACCCTGGGCAACCTGTGGATCTGGTCGCGCCCGGAGCATGCCTGCCCTGCCCCGTCACAAGCTCAGCAGCCCTGAATACAAGGCGTAGGCCGCCAGTGCAGCACCCACAAGCACGGCAGCAAAAATCAGCTTTTCCCAGGTGGTGAACAAGGTTTGCCCCTGCTCATGCTTGGCCCTGGCGAACAGGATCACACCGGGTGCGTACAACAGCGCAGAAAGTAGCAGGTACTTCAGCCCCCCCGCGTACAGCAGCCAAACGGCATACAGCAGGGCAACCAGCGCCACGAGCAGGTCCTTGCGGCGCAGGCCCGGTTGCCCGGCGTAGGTTTCCCCACGCACCGCCAGCAGCACGGCATAAGCCGCCGACCACAGGTAGGGCACCAGGATCATCGAAGAAGCCAGGTAGATCAGGCTGGTGTAGGTACCGGCCGAGAACAGCGTGATCAACAGGAAGCCCTGGATCATGCAGTTGGTCAGCCACAGGGCGTTGGCCGGCACATGGTTGGCGTTTTCCTTGGCCAGGAAGCGCGGCATGGTCTTGTCCCGCGCCGTGGCGTACAGAATCTCGGCGCACAGCAGCGCCCAGGACAGCAAGGCACCAAGCAAAGAGACCGCCAGCCCAAGGCTGATCAGCAACGCACCCCAAGGGCCGACAATGTGCTCCAGCACCGAGGCCAGTGAGGGGTTCTGCAGCCCGGCCAGTTCCGGCTGGGTCATCACCCCCAGCGACAACACGTTGACCAGCACCAGCAACGCCAGCACACCGAGAAAACCGATGACCGTAGCCTTACCCACGTCCGAACGGCGCTCGGCTCGCCCGGAATACACGCTGGCCCCCTCGATACCGATGAACACGAACACGGTCACCAGCATCATGTTGCGCACCTGCTCCAGCACGCTGCCGAACTGCGGGTTGCTCATGCCCCAGATATCCCGGGTGAAGATATCGGCGCGGAAGGCAAACGCGGCAATCACCACGAACATCAGCAATGGCACCACCTTGGCCACGGTGGTCACCTGGTTGATGAACGCTGCCTCCTTGATGCCGCGCAGCACCAGGAAATGCACCGCCCACAGCAGCAGCGAAGCACAGCCGATGGCGATTGGCGTGTTGCCTTCGCCAAACACCGGGAAGTAAAAGCCCAGGGTGCTGAACAGCAGTACGAAGTAACCGACGTTACCCAGCCAGGCGCTGATCCAGTAACCCCAGGCCGAGGAGAAACCCATGTATTCACCGAAGCCCGCCTTGGCGTAGGCGTACACCCCCGAATCGAGCTCCGGCTTGCGGTTGGCCAAGGTCTGGAACACGAAGGCCAGCGCCAGCATGCCGACAGCCGTGATGCCCCAGCCGATCAAAACCGCCCCTACATCGGCACGCGCCGCCATGTTCTGCGGCAGCGAAAAGATGCCGCCACCAATCATCGAGCCGACCACCAGCGCGATCAGCGCGCCAAGGCGCAGCTTCTGTCCCGGATCGCTCATGAGCCTCCCTTTTTTTTGCACTGTCACGCATTTGAAACAGCGTTTCGGGCCATATAAATGCTGTTACTTATAATGAAGCATGGCATTGAAGCTATAGCACTAATAACTGCTTTGTCTATGCACCTACCCTGTAAAAACTAGCAGCTGCGCGGCAACTAGAAAAGAAACTGATAAAACTCGAAATTCTTGTGAAAAATTTGCGAAAGCGGCAAAAGCGGCTAGCTTCAAGCATCGCAGGCTGAACAGAGCGTTTGCTCTAGAACGACATGGAGGTGCCAGCGCGCAAGGCCTGCAGCTTAAGCTGTCGGCACTCTCCAGGAGCACCCGTGAAGGAAATTTCCTACCTTCACGTCGCCTTAAACTGACACAAGTCAGGTTACGGCAGAGGCGTCAGATTTATGCTGATGTCAACTTTCTCCTGGCAGGAGTTGTTAAATGTCTGATTCATCCGGAAAACTAAAGCTCGGCGCGTTAGTTGCACTTGTCGTCGGTTCAATGATTGGCGGCGGGATCTTCTCGCTACCACAAAACATGGCCGCCAGCGCTGGGGTTGGTGCGGTGTTGATTGGCTGGGGCATCACCGCCGTCGGCATGCTGACCCTGGCCTTCGTGTTCCAGACCCTGGCCAACCGCAAGCCTGACCTGGACGGCGGGGTGTATGCCTACGCCAAGGCCGGTTTCGGCGACTACATGGGCTTTTCCTCGGCCTGGGGCTACTGGATCAGTGCCTGGCTGGGCAACGTTGGCTACTTCGTGTTGCTGTTCAGTACCTTGGGGTACTTCTTCCCGATCTTCGGTGAAGGCAACACACCGGCCGCCATCATTGGCGCGTCGATCCTCTTGTGGGCCGTGCACTTCCTGGTGCTGCGCGGCATCAAGGAAGCGGCATTCATCAACCTGGTCACCACCGTGGCCAAAGTGGTGCCGCTGGTGCTGTTCGCACTGATCTGCCTGTTCGCCTTCAGGCTCGACATCTTCACCGCCGACATCTGGGCCGTAGGCACACCAGAGCTTGGCAGTGTGATGAACCAGGTCCGCAACATGATGCTGGTCACCGTATGGGTGTTCATCGGCATCGAAGGTGCGAGCATCTTCTCGTCCCGGGCGGAAAAACGCTCTGACGTGGGCAAGGCCACGGTCATCGGCTTCGTCACCGTGTTGCTGTTCCTGGTGCTGGTCAACGTGCTGTCGCTGGGCATCATGACCCAACCGGAGCTGGCCAAGCTGCAGAACCCGTCGATGGCGGCCGTGCTGGAACATGTGGTCGGCCACTGGGGTGCGGTGCTGATCAGCGTCGGCCTGATCATCTCGCTGCTGGGGGCCCTGCTGTCGTGGGTACTGCTGTGCGCCGAGATCATGTTCGCCGCCGCCAAGGACCACACCATGCCGGAGTTCCTGCGCCGCGAAAACGCCAACCAGGTGCCGGCCAACGCCCTGTGGCTGACCAACGCCATGGTGCAGATCTTCCTGGTAATCACGCTGTTCTCCAACAGCACCTACCTGTCGCTGATCTACCTCGCCACCTCGATGATCCTGGTGCCTTACCTGTGGTCGGCGGCCTACGCCTTCTTGCTGGCACTGCGCAGCGAAACCTACGAACAGGCCCTGGCCGAACGCAAGAAAGACCTGATCATCGGCGGTATCGCCCTGTTGTACGCCATCTGGCTGCTGTACGCCGGCGGCGTGAAATACCTGCTGCTCTCGGCCCTGCTCTACGCACCTGGCGCCATCCTGTTCGCCAAGGCCAAGCGTGAGGTAGGCCAACCTGTCTTCACCAACGTGGAAAAACTGATCTTCGCAGCCGTGGTCATCGGCGCCCTGGTGGCAGCCTTTGGCCTGTATGACGGCTTCCTGACCCTTTGACCCACGTCTTCGTTCAATTGGAGGAATGAAACCATGTCCGCTGAAAAACAGAAGTACGGTGTCCACTCCGAAGCCGGCAAACTGCGCAAAGTGATGGTTTGCGCCCCGGGCCTGGCGCACAAGCGCCTGACGCCGAGCAACTGTGATGAACTGCTGTTCGACGATGTGATCTGGGTCGACCAGGCCAAGCGTGACCATTTCGACTTCGTCACCAAGATGCGCGAGCGCGGCGTAGATGTGCTGGAAATGCACAACCTGCTGACCGACATCGTCCAGCAACCCGAAGCACTGAAGTGGATCCTCGACCGCAAGATCACCCCCGACACCGTGGGTGTCGGCCTGACCAACGAAGTACGCAGCTGGCTCGAAGGCCTTGATCCTCGCCACCTGGCCGAATTCCTGATCGGTGGCGTGGCGGGCCAGGACCTGCCACAAAGCGAAGGCGCCGATGTGGTCAAGATGTACAACGACTACCTGGGCCATTCCAGCTTCATCCTGCCGCCATTGCCCAACACCCAGTTCACCCGCGACACCACCTGCTGGATCTACGGTGGCGTGACGCTAAACCCGATGTACTGGCCGGCGCGACGCCAGGAAACCCTGCTGACCACAGCCATCTACAAGTTCCACAAGGAGTTCACCGGCGCCGACTTCCAGGTGTGGTACGGCGACCCTGACAAAGACCACGGCAATGCCACCCTCGAAGGCGGTGACGTGATGCCGATCGGCAATGGCATCGTGCTCATCGGCATGGGCGAGCGCACCTCGCGCCAGGCCATCGGCCAGCTGGCACAGAACCTGTTCGCCAAGGGCGCCGTCAAGGAAGTGATCGTCGCCGGCCTGCCGAAGTCCCGCGCCGCCATGCACCTGGACACCGTGTTCAGCTTCTGCGACCGCGACCTGGTCACAGTCTTCCCGGAAGTGGTGAAAGAGATCGTGCCGTTCATCATCCGCCCGGACGAAAGCAAGCCATACGGCATGGACGTACGCCGCATCAACAAGTCGTTCATTGAAGTGGTCGGCGAGCAGCTCGGTCTCAAGGGTGGACTGCGCGTGGTCGAGACCGGCGGCAACAGCTTCGCCGCCGAGCGCGAACAGTGGGATGACGGCAACAACGTGGTGGCCATCGAGCCGGGTGTGGTCATCGGCTACGACCGTAACACCTACACCAATACCCTGCTGCGCAAGGCCGGTATCGAGGTCATCACCATCAGCGCCGGCGAACTGGGCCGGGGCCGTGGCGGCGGCCACTGCATGACCTGCCCGATCGTGCGCGACCCTATCGATTACTAACGCCCATTACCCCCGGCCGCCCTCACAAAGCGGCGGCCGGTGCGTTCACCAAACTCAAGGAGAAAAGTCATGGCGTTCAACATTCACAACCGCAACCTGCTCAGCCTGGAACACCACACCACGCGCGAGTTGCGCTACCTGCTGGACCTGTCCCGCGACCTGAAGCGCGCCAAGTACACCGGCACCGAGCAGCAGCACCTGAAGGGCAACAACATCGCCCTGATCTTTGAAAAGACCTCTACCCGTACCCGCTGCGCCTTCGAAGTGGCGGCCTATGACCAGGGCGCCAACGTCACCTACATCGACCCCAATTCCTCGCAGATTGGCCACAAAGAGAGCATGAAGGACACCGCCCGCGTGCTCGGGCGCATGTACGATGCCATCGAATACCGTGGCTTCAAGCAGGAAATCGTCGAAGAGCTGGCCAAGTTTGCCGGCGTGCCGGTGTTCAACGGACTGACTGACGAATATCACCCCACCCAGATGATCGCTGACGTGCTGACCATGCGCGAGCACAGCGACAAGCCGCTGCACGACATCAGCTACGCCTACCTGGGCGACGCCCGCAACAACATGGGTAACTCCCTGCTGCTGATTGGCGCCAAGCTGGGCATGGACGTGCGCATCGCCGCACCGAAGGCGCTGTGGCCGCATGATGACCTGGTCGAGCGTTGCAAGAAGTACGCTGAAGAAAGTGGCGCCCGCATCACCCTCACCGAAGACCCGGTTGCTGCGGTCAAGGGTGTGGACTTCGTGCACACCGACGTGTGGGTATCGATGGGCGAGCCGATCGAGGCGTGGGGCGAGCGCATCAAGCAGCTCAAGCCTTATCAGGTGAATGCACAGCTGATGAAGTCCACTGGCAACCCGCGGACCAAGTTCATGCACTGCCTGCCGGCGTTCCACAACTCCGAAACCAAGGTAGGCAAGCAGATCGCCGAACAGTACCCGGACCTGGCCAACGGTATCGAAGTGACCGACGACGTGTTCGAGTCGCCGGCCTGCATCGCCTTCGAGCAGGCGGAAAACCGCATGCACACGATCAAGGCGATCCTGGTGTCGACCCTGGCTGATCTGTAAGCCATATCCGCCTACCGGAGGATTGCACTGTACTTGTGGGAGCTGGCATGCCCGCGAATGCGTCAGCCGCACCATTGAAGGTGTCTGGCCTGGCCTCTTCGCGGGCACGCCCGCTCCCACAGGGAACCCGGCAGCCTCCGTGCAGCGGCAGCTCATTCTTTTAGTTAAAGGACATTCCCCATGCGTATCGTTGTTGCATTGGGCGGCAACGCCCTGCTGCGTCGCGGCGAGCCCATGACCGCTGAGAACCAGCGCGCCAATATCCGCACCGCCACCGAACAGATCGCCAAGATCCACCCTGGCAACGAGCTGGTCATTGCCCACGGCAACGGCCCGCAGGTTGGCCTGCTGTCACTTCAGGCACTGTCCTACAAACCCGACGAGGCCTACCCGCTGGACGTGCTGGGCGCTGAAACCGAGGGCATGATCGGCTACATGATCGAGCAGGAACTGGGCAACCTGCTGGCCTTCGAAGTGCCATTCGCCACCCTGCTGACCCAGGTGGAAGTGGACGCCAATGACCCCGCCTTCAAAGACCCCACCAAGTTCATCGGCCCGGTCTACAGCAAGGACGAAGCCGAACGGCTGGCCAAGGAAAAGGGCTGGGTGGTGAAGGCCGACGGCGACAAGTACCGCCGCGTGGTGGCCAGCCCCAAACCCAAGCGCATCTTCGAAATCCGCCCGATCAAGTGGCTGCTGGAAAAGAGCAGCATCGTGATTTGCGCAGGCGGTGGTGGCATCCCCACCATGTACGATGAAAACCGCAAGCTCAAGGGCATCGAGGCGGTGATCGACAAGGACCTGTGCTCGGCTTTGCTGGCCGAGCAACTGGATGCCGACCTTCTGATAATCGCCACTGACGTCGATGCGGCGTACATTGACTGGGGCAAGCCTACGCAAAAAGCCATCGCCCAGGCACACCCTGACGAACTCGAACGGCTTGGCTTCGCCGCCGGCTCCATGGGGCCAAAGGTGCAGGCTGCCAGTGACTTCGCCCGCAATACCGGCAAAGTGGCGGTGATCAGTTCGCTCGAAAACATCGAAGACATCGTCAAAGGCACTGCCGGCACTCGGGTCTCCACCGCGAAGCCGGGGATCAGCTACCGTTGAATGCAGTGGGCGGGCGCCTGGCGCCCGCCATTTTCGACCTTCCAGAGGAGTTAGCCATGGCCCAGTACCACCCCGGTCATGTACACATCGAGCGCACTGCGCTGAACGCGGCAGACCACAGCTACGACCTGAACATCGAGTACGAGGCAGTGTCTGATCCCAAGGAAGGCAGAGGCATTCAGTTCCACATGCATGGCAGCATCGAAGGCAAAACGGTGGAAGAAAAGTTCTTCCTCGCCAAGGACCAGGTGTTGCCCAGCTTTCTCATGCAACTGAGCCGCAAGGCCCAGTCGTATCTGGCGCCGCCGAAGAAATTCGAGACCCTGAGTTCGCCGCACAAGCTCTATGACTACATGTTCGCCGACATTCGCGAAAAGCTCGATGTGAAATCGGGCGATCCGATCAAGCCTGAACATCTGGAGTGATTTCAAGAACCGGGGCCGCACAGCGGCCCCGGCGATGTTAAGGCATACTACCGCCCTCCCCGGCCACCACCTCACCCTCCCCCATGCGCATCCACGTCAGCTTCATCGACCGCGTCGGCATCACCCAGGAAGTCCTCGCCCTGCTCGGTGCCCGCAACCTCAACCTGGACGCTGTGGAGATGGTCCCGCCGAACGTCTACATCGACGCCCCCACCCTAAGCCCCGCCGTGCTTGAAGAACTGCACGACGCGCTCTTCGAGGTGCATGGCGTGCAATCGGTGGACGTGGTCGACATCCTCCCTGGCCAACGCCGCCACCTGCAACTGGATGCCCTGCTGGCCGCCATGAGCGACCCGGTGCTGGCGGTGGACAGCGCAGGGCTGGTGCTGCTGGCCAACCCGGCACTGATCGAACTGTGTGGCCGCGAATCCGCCGGGCGCTCGGTGGGCGAACTGTTTGGAGACCCGGCGCTGCTGCAAGCCCTGCTGGACAACAACTTCCACCTGCCCATGCGCGAGATGCAGCTGAACGGCCAGAGCCTGCTGCTGGACGCCATGCCGATCACCAATGCCGGCGGCCTGCTGACGCTGTACCCACCTTCACGCATGGGCGAACGCCTGTCAGCCTTGCACCACGACCACGCCGAAGGGTTCGATGCCCTGCTCGGCGAGTCACCGGCCATCCGCACCCTCAAGGCCCGCGCCCTGCGCGTGGCGGCGCTCGATGCGCCATTGCTGGTGCATGGCGAAACCGGCACCGGCAAAGAACTGGTAGCCCGCGCCTGCCATGCCATCAGCAGCCGCCACGCAGCACCGTTCCTGGCCCTTAACTGTGCCGCGCTGCCCGAGAGCCTGGCCGAGAGCGAGCTGTTCGGTTACGCCCCTGGCGCCTTCACCGGCGCGCAACGGGGTGGCAAGCCCGGGCTGATGGAGCTGGCCAACCAGGGCACGGTGTTCCTCGATGAAATTGGCGAAATGTCGCCTTACCTTCAGGCCAAACTGCTGCGCTTTCTCAGTGACGGCAGCTTCCGCCGGGTGGGCGGTGACCGCGAAGTGAAGGTGGATGTGCGCATCATCAGCGCCACCCACCGCGACCTGGAACGCATGGTTGCCGACGGCAGCTTCCGCGAAGACCTGTTCTACCGCCTGAACGTGCTCAACCTGCAGGTACCGCCACTGCGCGACCGGGGCCAGGATATCCTGATGCTGGCGCACTTCTTCATGCAGCAAGCCTGCACGCAGATTCAGCGCCCGCCCTGCCGATTGACGCCAGCCACCCATTCGGCGCTGCTGGCCAACCCTTGGCCGGGCAATGTACGCCAACTGCAGAACGTGATTTTCCGCGCAGCGGCTATTTGTGAGGGCAACCTGGTGGACATCGGCGACCTGGACATCGCCGGTACTTCGGTGGCGCGTGGGCTGGATGGCGACGTAGCCAGCCTGGAGCAGGCCGTGGGTGACTTCGAGCGTGAGCTGTTGCAGCGCTTGTATGCCAGCTATCCGTCGACGCGGCAGTTGGCCGGGCGTTTGCAAACTTCACATACCGCTATTGCCCAGCGACTGCGTAAATATGGAATACCCGGAAAAGCCTGACACTTGTCGTCAAAACTTACCGTTGATTCAGATTTTTCCTAGCCGCTCAGCCGCAATTGACTGGAGTGCTCGCCGTAGAATGGTGACATTGTAATTTTGCATGTCACCCTGAGCGAAGAGTACCCTGATGTTTGAACTCGATTTTTACGGGACACTTGTAGCCGCCTCCTTGGTACTGTTACTGGGGCGCGGTCTGGTCGCACGTATTGGCTTCCTGCGCGCTTACAATATTCCGGAGCCTGTTGCAGGTGGTTTGGTCGTTGCCCTGTCACTCTTGGCATTGCGCAGTTTCGATGTACAGGTCCAGTTTGATACCTCGTTGCAAGCACCATTGATGCTGGCATTCTTCGCCACCATCGGTTTGAGTGCAGACTTTGCCAGCCTGAAGAAGGGCGGACGCGTGGTTGCCGTGTTCCTGCTGGTGGTGACGGGCCTGCTGCTGGTTCAGAACGCCATGGGTATCGGGCTGGCAACGGCATTGGGGCTCGACCCACTGATGGGCCTGCTGGCCGGTTCGATCACCCTGTCAGGTGGCCACGGCACTGGCGCTGCCTGGAGCGCGACCTTCACTGAAAAGTTTGGGTTGGCTTCGGCCTCGGAACTTGCACTGGCCTCTGCCACGTTCGGCCTGGTGCTGGGCGGTTTGATTGGTGGCCCGGTCGCCCGGTTGCTGATCAAGCGTGTCAAAACACCGGGTGTGGAAGAAGAAGTACCGCAGTTACCCAAGGGCTTTGAACAGCCGGACAAAGAGCGGTTGATTACATCGTTTTCTTTTATCGAAACCTTGGCTCTTATTGCCGTCAGCTTACTGGCCGGTACGTTACTCAATAGCCTGTTGAAAGGTACGGCATTCGAACTACCGACATTCGTTTGCGTACTGTTCGTGGGCGTATTGTTGCGCAACGGCCTTTCGGCGTTCGGTTTTTATCATGTCTTCGAACGGGAAGTCTCGGTACTGGGCAACGTCAGTCTGTCGCTGTTCCTGGCGATTGCCTTGATGTCACTCAAACTGTGGGACCTGGCAGCACTGGCCTTGCCGTTCTTCATACTGCTGGCTGCGCAGACATTGGTCATGGCACTGTTTGCGATCTTCGTGACATTCCGGGTCATGGGCCGCAACTATGATGCAGCCGTGCTGGCGGCGGGGCACTGTGGCTTCGGCCTGGGTGCAACACCCACGGCGATCGCCAACATGCAAGCGGTGACCCAACGTTACGGCGCCTCGCACATCGCCTTCCTGGTGGTGCCGATGGTGGGTGCGTTCTTCATCGACATCATCAACGTGATCGTGATCAAACTGTACCTGGCATTGCCATTTATCACTGGCTAAACCCACCGGCCAATCCCGGGCATGGCTAGCCCGGGACCGTCGCCTGCCTGGGTTCAGGGGCGAACCGCTGTCACTTCGATCTCGACACGCCAGGCAGGGTCGGCCAGGCCGGCAATCTGGAACGCCGAGCGGGCAGGAAGGACTGGCTGCTTGGCGGCAGGCCCGAAGAATTGGGTATAACCGGCCATGAAACCGTCGAAGTCCATCTTCCCGCCGTTCTCCGGGCCGCCCACCAGGAACACCTGCATCTTCACCACATCGGCAAGACCAAGGCCCAGTTCTTTCAGCTGCTGCTGGATGTTTCCAAGCACATTGATGGTTTGTGCCTTGGTATCACCGTAGGCTTCCAGCGAACCCTTGGGTGCGTCAGGGTGAATAACCGAAGGGACAGAACCACTCAGGTAGACAACCGTCTTCCCGGCAGGCACCTCTACAGCCGACGAGATAGGGAAACTACCTGCGCCATGGCGCACGATTTCTTGTGCATGAACGCTCCCGGCACCCGCGAGTGCCACGGCCATTGCTGCGGTCGTTAAAGCCACTTTCATACTGTTCTCCTGATGATTGCCAAAAATGTGCACGCATCGATGCTGCGCGCACGGGTCATTCCATTGCGCCTGGTGGGCTTAGAACCGATACAGGCTGAAGGGTTTGGGGTCCAGCACCGGCGCCTTTCCAAGCAGCAAGTCCGCCGACAGTTCGGACGACACCGGGCTTTCGGTCATCCCCCAACCGGTTGCGGTGTTGAGGACCAGCCCCGGGTACTCATTGACCTGCGAAATGATGGGGTTTTCGTCGGGTGCGATAGCCATGGCACCGCTCCACTGATCGATCAGCTTCGCATCGCTGAACGCGGGGAACTCGACCTTGAGTTTTTCCAGCGAGGCATTCAGTTCCGGCAGGTCCGGGGCTGCGGTCATCAGCCGGTTTTTCTCGAAAGGCGAAACCTCGTCCAGCTTCCAGTGCGTTGGCTGAATGAACGAATCGATCAGTTGCTTGTTGAGTGAGATGTGCACCGGGAAGTCGGGGATGGCCAGCAATGGCAGGTACTTATAGCCATACATGAACGACTCTTTGACCACCGGGGCAACGACGACGCGTGGCGAGGTGGCGTATGTGCCGTCAGCCTGCTCGCGGAAGTAGATATTCCCCGGCAGTGCAACGTTGCCCCCGGGTGCACGGGGTGCCGCGCTGATGATTTGCTGGGACTGGTAGGCGGGCAAGGTAGGCACATCGACGCCCAGGTTCTGCATGAACAGCCGGGACCATGCACCACCCGCCACGATCACGCGAGACGCCCTGATGGCGCCCTTTTCCGTCACCACGTCGGAGATGGCACCTGCCTGGGTTTCCAGGCCCCTGGCGGCGCAGTGGGTGTAGATCCGCACCCCCACTTTCTTGGCATACTCGGCCATGACGAACGAAGCGCGCTCGGCATCCAGGCTACCGGAGTCTTCCTCGAAGCCTGCGACCGTCCAGCGCGAGGATGCACCGCGCAGGCGCTGTTCAAGTTCACTGCCTTGAATGATTCGCGTCTTGAAGGGAATGTCTGCGCCGACTTCCCGCGTTTTGACATCGATCCACTTTCTGACGCCTTCCAGGTCTTCTTCATCGAAAGGTACTTCGACCCGGCCTTGTGTGCGGTAACTTGTGTCCGCCCCCACTTTGGCATTCATCTCTCGCCAACGTTGCTTGGCAAGATGGTGCAACTGGAATGTCGCATCAGGCATCTTGTAGGTCATGACCTGGCCATAGAACCTGCAAGACTGTTCGCCGGCAATTTCACCTTTTTCAACGACAACGACCGAGAGGCCGCGCTCGACAAGGTTGATTGCAGTCATGAGCCCCAGAATACCAGCGCCAACAACCACTACGTCTGCCTGCTTGGGAAGCGCCCCCTCGGTGCCTGCGACATAACCAAACCGCGGTTTGCCGGGAATCAATCGGCCTTCCCGGGTCAACAACGGGGTCAGAACCCCTGCTCCGCCTGCGATCGCCACGACGCCGCCGCCAATCAAAAATTTACGCCTCGTCATTCCCATGACACTTTCCCTTCCTGATATTCGGTGCTGGTTGCATGAGCCCTGGCAGCAAGGCACATGCTTGGCCGACAGCCGAATTACCAACTTTGTGGTTATTGCTTCAGGCTGACGGCTAACATGAAAGGTGGCCATTCTGGTGACGCGCTATAGGCGGGAAAATCGTTGAGGGCAAATACTTAGTTCAGCCATTTGAAAACTATCACGCAGGTGACACAAATAGTTGATATGGCGACACGGTATAGGTGCAAGAAGAAAGTGCGCAAAGTTTTGCAAGTATCGAACTTGCTTGATTCATTCCGGCTTGCCAACAACTGAACCGTCTCAACGCACCGTATCGATTTCAATACACCGTAATGAAATCAGTACACACCCGTTCGGGTGCTATTGCGCAAGGGTTTGATCCCCAAACCCTTTTTCATGCACAACCTTCTGTAGCGTTTTCGTTCCAGACGAACAAACGGCCACTCTACAAAAATCAATAACACATTGTTTTTAAAGGATTTTCTTTGATTGGCCGCATTATTGCTAAGGGAAAGCAACCCCAAGAGCGCGGAGCCACCGCGCCCAACGCCCTGCTTCCCGAGGATTCCCCATGAGCGAGTTGCGTTTCACTGAAGATCACGAATGGCTGCGCGTCGAAGCCGATGGTAGCGTCACCGTGGGCATCACCGCCTACGCCCAGAACGCCCTTGGCGATGTGGTTTTCGTGCAACTGCCAGAGTTGCAGCAGTATGAGAAAGGCAGCGAAGCGTCCACCGTCGAGTCGGTAAAAGCCGCCAGCGGTGTCTATATGCCCCTGACCGGTGAAGTGGTCGAGGTCAACGGCCAGCTCGAAGACAGCCCGGAACTGGTCAACGAAGACCCGATGGGCGAAGGCTGGTTCTTCCGCTTCATCCCTGCCGACGCCAGCGCCGTAACCGCCCTGCTCGACCAGGACGCCTACGACCGCCTGCTCAAAGCCAACAACGACGACGCCTGAGGAACCCCGCCATGACCATCAACCTCGGCACCGCCAACGAATTCATCGCCCGCCACATCGGCCCGCGCGCCGCTGACGAGCAGGCCATGCTCGCCGCCCTGGGCTTCGACTCGCTGGAAGCCATGACCGCTGCGGTCATCCCCGACAGCATCAAGGGCACCAGCGTGCTCGGTTCGCACGACGGCCAGAGCGAAGCCGATGCACTGGCCGCACTCAAGGCCATTGCCGGCAAGAACCAACTGTTCAAGAGCTACATCGGCCAGGGCTACTACAACACCCACACCCCGGCACCGATCCTGCGCAACCTGCTGGAAAACCCGGCCTGGTACACCGCTTACACCCCATACCAGCCAGAAATTTCCCAAGGCCGCCTGGAAGCGCTGCTGAACTTCCAGACCCTGATCAGCGACCTCACCGGCCTGCCGATCGCCAACGCCTCCCTGCTCGACGAAGCCACTGCGGCGGCCGAGGCCATGACGTTCTGCAAACGCCTGTCGAAGAACAAGGCCAGCCACGCCTTCTTCGCCTCCGTGCACTGCCACCCACAAACCCTCGACGTGCTGCGCACCCGTGCCGAGCCGCTGGGTATCGAGGTCGTGATCGGCGATGAGCGCGAACTGGGCGATGTCAGCGCCTTCTTCGGCGCCCTGCTGCAATACCCGGCCAGCAACGGTGACGTGTTCGACTACCGAGACGTGGTACAGCGCTTCCACGCCGCCAACGCCTTGGTTGCCGTGGCCGCCGACCTGCTGGCGCTGACCCTGCTGACCCCACCGGGCGAGTTCGATGCCGACGTGGCCATCGGCAGCGCTCAGCGCTTCGGCGTGCCACTGGGCTTTGGTGGCCCGCACGCGGCTTACTTCGCCACCCGTGACGCCTTCAAGCGCGACATGCCGGGCCGCCTGGTCGGCGTATCGATCGACCGCTTCGGCAAGACCGCCCTGCGCCTGGCCATGCAAACCCGCGAGCAGCATATCCGCCGCGAAAAGGCCACCAGCAACATCTGCACCGCCCAGGTGCTGCTGGCCAACATTGCCAGCATGTTTGCCGTGTACCACGGCCCGGCCGGCCTCAAGCGCATTGCCGAGCGCACCCACGCCCTGACCGCGATCCTGGCCGCCGGCCTGAAAGCGTTGGGCGTGCAGGTAGTGGGCGCCAGCGCCTTCGACACCCTGACCCTGGCCACCGGCACTGCAACCGCCAGCCTGCATGACAAGGCCCGCGCCCAAGGCATCAACCTGCGCCAGGTCGACGCCACCCACCTGGGCCTGTCGCTGGACGAAACCAGCAGCCAGGCTGACGTCGAGTCGCTGTGGCAATTGTTCGCTGGCGACCAGGCTCAACCAGACTTCGCCGCGCTGGCCGCCAGCACCGGTTCGCTGCTGCCTACCGCCCTGCTGCGCCAGTCGGCCATCCTCGAGCACCCGGTGTTCAACCGCTACCACAGCGAAACCGAGCTGATGCGGTACCTGCGCCGCCTGGCCGACAAGGACCTGGCGCTGGACCGCAGCATGATCCCGCTGGGCTCGTGCACCATGAAACTGAACGCCGCCAGCGAGATGATCCCGGTCACCTGGGCCGAGTTCGGCAACCTGCACCCGTTCGCCCCGGCCGAGCAGAGCCAGGGCTACCTGCAGATGACCACCGAGCTGGAAGCCATGCTGTGCGCCGCCACTGGCTATGACGCCGTATCGCTGCAGCCCAACGCAGGTTCCCAGGGCGAGTACGCAGGCCTGCTGGCCATCCGTGCCTACCACCGCAGCCGTGGCGAAAGCCACCGCGACATCTGCCTGATCCCGTCGTCGGCCCACGGCACCAACCCTGCGACCGCCCACATGGCCGGCATGCGCGTGGTGGTTACCGCTTGTGACGCCCGCGGCAACGTCGACGTAGAAGACTTGCGCGCCAAGGCCATCGAGCACCGCGAGCGCCTGGCCGCGATCATGATCACCTACCCGTCGACCCACGGCGTGTTCGAGGAAGCGATCGGCGAAATCTGCGCAATCATCCACGACAACGGTGGCCAGGTGTACATCGATGGCGCCAACATGAACGCCATGGTCGGTCTGTGCGCCCCGGGCAAGTTCGGCGGCGACGTGTCCCACCTGAACCTGCACAAGACCTTCTGCATTCCGCACGGCGGTGGCGGCCCGGGCGTTGGCCCGATTGGCGTCAAGTCGCACCTGGCGCCGTTCCTGCCCGGCCACGCGCAGCTTGATAACACCGAAGGGGCCGTATGCGCCGCGCCGTTCGGCAGCGCCAGTATCCTGCCGATCACCTGGATGTACATCCGCATGATGGGCGGTGCCGGCCTCAAGCGTGCTTCACAGATGGCAATCCTCAATGCCAACTACATCGCCCGCCGCCTGGAAGAGCACTATCCTGTTCTATATACCGGCGGTAATGGCCTGGTGGCCCACGAGTGCATCCTCGACCTGCGCCCGCTGAAGGACACCAGCGGCATCAGCGTCGACGACGTGGCCAAGCGCCTGATCGACTTTGGCTTCCACGCCCCGACCATGTCCTTCCCGGTGGCGGGCACGCTGATGATCGAGCCGACCGAAAGCGAGTCCAAGGAAGAACTGGACCGCTTCTGCAACGCGATGATCCAGATCCGCGAAGAAATCCGTGCGGTCGAAAACGGTAGCCTGGACAAAGACGACAACCCGCTGAAAAACGCCCCGCACACCGCGGCCGAGCTGGTTGGCGAATGGGCCCACGGCTACAGCCGCGAGCAGGCGGTTTACCCGCTGCCAAGCTTGGTGGAAGCCAAGTACTGGCCGCCGGTGGGCCGGGTCGACAACGTGTTCGGCGACCGTAACCTGGTGTGCGCCTGCCCGTCGATCGAGAGCTATCAGGACGCCTGATCCGGCTCACTGGCCTCATCGCCGGCAAGCCAGCTCCCACAGGCTTCCCACTGCTCCCAAGGCTTGTGCAGTACCTGTGGGAGCTGGCTTGCCGGCGATCGAGTGCGCAGCACTCGCCTTTACCCTCTGGAGGGAACGAGCAATGTCTTTGAGCGTCTTCGACCTGTTCAAGATCGGCATCGGCCCCTCCAGCTCCCACACGGTCGGCCCGATGCGCGCCGCTGCACGCTTCGCCGAAGGGCTGCGCCGTGATGGCCTGCTAACCCGCACCACCAGCGTCAAGGCCGAGCTGTATGGCTCACTGGGCGCCACCGGCAAGGGCCACGGCAGTGACAAGGCCGTGCTGCTGGGCCTTGAAGGCGAACACCCGGACATTATCGACACCGAAAGCATCCCCGCCCGCCTGCAGGCCATCCGCGACAGCGGCCGCCTCAACCTGCTGGGCGAGCACAGCATCGCGTTCATCGAAAAACAACACCTGTCGATGATCCGCAAGCCGCTGGATTACCACCCCAACGGCATGATCTTCCGCGCCTTCGACGACGCCGGCCTGCAAATCCGCAGCCGCGAGTATTACTCGGTGGGCGGCGGTTTTGTGGTCGACGAGGACGCCGCCGGCCACGACCGCATCGTCGAGGACAGCACCGTGCTGCCCTACCCGTTCAAGACCGCCAAGGAACTGCTCGGCCATTGCACCGCGCAAAACCTGTCGATAAGCCAAGTGATGCTGGCCAACGAGGCCGCCTGGCGCCCAGAGGCAGAAACCCGCGCCGGGCTGCTGCGCATCTGGCAGGTGATGCAGGATTGCGTCGAAGCGGGCTGCCAGCATGAAGGCATATTGCCGGGCGGGCTCAAGGTCAAGCGGCGGGCGCCCGCGTTGTACCGTCAACTGAGCCGCCACCCGGAGGCCAGCCTGCGCGATGCCCTGTCGGTGCTCGACTGGGTCAACCTCTACGCCTTGGCCGTGAACGAAGAAAACGCCTACGGCGGGCGCGTGGTCACCGCACCCACCAATGGGGCGGCAGGTATCGTCCCGGCAGTGTTGCACTACTACATGCGCTTCGTGCCGGGCGCCAGCGAGGACGGGGTGGTGCGTTTTCTGCTCACCGCTGCGGCCATCGGCATCCTGTACAAGGAAAACGCCTCCATCTCTGGCGCGGAAGTGGGCTGCCAGGGCGAGGTCGGTGTGGCCTGCTCGATGGCTGCCGGCGCGTTATGCGAGGTGATGGGCGGCAGCGTGCAGCAGGTGGAGAACGCTGCAGAAATCGGTATGGAACATAACCTGGGCCTGACCTGCGACCCGATCGGCGGGCTGGTCCAGGTGCCGTGCATCGAGCGCAATGCCATGGGCTCGGTGAAGGCAATCAACGCGGTGCGCATGGCCTTGCGCGGCGACGGGCAACACTACGTGTCGCTCGACAAGGTCATCCGCACCATGCGCCAGACCGGCGCCGACATGAAAAGCAAATACAAAGAGACCGCCCGTGGCGGCCTGGCCGTCAACATCATCGAATGTTGACCCGACAACAACACCAAGGAGTCACCGATGTCCGAAACACTGCTCAAGACCCCTCTGCACGCCCTGCACCTGGAACTGGGTGCCCGCATGGTGCCGTTCGCCGGCTACGACATGCCGGTGCAGTACCCGCTGGGCGTGCTCAAGGAACACTTGCACACCCGCGAGCAGGCCGGCCTGTTCGACGTTTCGCACATGGGCCAGATCATTCTGCGCGGCGCTGATGCCGCCAAGGCCCTGGAAAGCCTGGTACCCGTGGACATCATCGACCTCCCGGCAGGCATGCAGCGCTATGCCATGTTCACCAACGAGCAGGGTGGCATCCTCGACGACCTGATGGTCGCCAACCTGGGTGACAACACGCTGTTCCTGGTGGTCAACGCCGCCTGCAAAGACCAGGACCTGGCCCACCTGCAAAAACACATCGGCAACCGTTGCGAGGTGCAGCCGCTGTTCGAGCAACGTGCCCTGCTGGCCCTGCAAGGCCCGGCTGCGGTCAAGGTGCTGGAACGCCTGGCACCGGAAGTGACCGGCATGACCTTCATGCAGTTCCGCCCGGTGAAGCTGCTGGGCGAAGACTGCTTCGTCAGCCGCTCGGGCTACACCGGCGAAGATGGCTACGAAATCTCGGTGCCGGCAAACGCTGCAGATGCCCTCGCCCGCCGTCTGCTGGCCGAGCCGGAAGTACAGCCGATTGGCCTGGGGGCTCGCGACTCGCTTCGCCTGGAAGCCGGCCTGTGCCTGTATGGCCACGACATGAATACCGAGACCACCCCGGTCGAGGCCAGCCTGCTGTGGGCGATTTCCAAGGTGCGCCGTGCCGACGGTGCACGTGCTGCCGGGTTCCCGGGTGCCGAGGCCATCTACACCCAGCAGCGCGATGGCGTGGCACGCAAACGCGTCGGGCTGCTACCGCAAGAACGTACGCCCGTTCGTGAAGGTGCGGATATTGTCGATGCAAACGATAAACCGGTCGGTAAAGTCTGCAGCGGCGGCTTTGGCCCGACACTCGGTGCACCTGTAGCAATGGGTTATATCGATAGTGAACATGCTGCAGTCGACACCCCGCTGTTTGCCGTGGTGCGGGGCAAGAAGGTTGCCTTGAAAGTCAGCAAAATGCCTTTCGTAGCACAACGTTACTACCGTGGTTGAAACGGCTTTGTGAAGGTTACGGGCAGGTTCGACATATTCGTTTTCGAACCTGCCCAATAACTTTTGAACATGGCGCCAGGCCAGGCGCCATGCCGTTTCCGTCAAATCGGTCGGTTATCGGCAAACGGCTGATTTTCCATACGACCAAGGGCTTGTTTTTCGCTCGGGAGTTGGCGTAGAGTCACTGCACTGTGTTTGCATGGGTCGCAACAGTTCGTGACCTGGGCCAGTAGCCGAGATTTGCTACAACCCGTTCGACGTCTCTTACTTTCCTGCAACCCAGCCCAGTAATCTTTCGCTTACAAACAAGTGCGAAAGAAACTGTCATCAAAATTTAAGCTTCATAGGAAATAAGACAATGGCTGAGCGTCAGAACGGTACCGTCAAGTGGTTCAATGACGAAAAAGGTTACGGCTTCATCACCCCAGAAAGCGGTCCGGATCTGTTCGTGCACTTCCGCGCTATCGAAGGCAACGGCTTCAAGAGCCTGAAAGAAGGCCAGAAGGTTACCTTCGAAGCAGTCCAGGGCCAGAAAGGCATGCAGGCTGACAAAGTTCAGGTCGCCGGCTAAGCCGAACCCGACTTCGAGAAAAGCCCCTGCCAAGTGCAGGGGCTTTTTTTTGCCCGTAGAATAGCGGCTTCGTCTTCTGGAGCCGTCCCGCATGTCCAAGCCTCTGCTCACCCCTCAGGGAGATTTTCCACCGGTCGGCCTGGGCCGGCGCCTGGCGGCAATGTTCTATGACTTTTTGCTGTGCACGGCCCTGCTGATCGTGACCGCTGGCGCTTACAAGATGATCCAGATGGCGATCATCGGCGAAGCACGCATGCGCGAGCTGACCGAGGCGGGGGCACTGGATGGCGACCCACTGCTGTCGACGGTGCTGCTGTTCGCCCTGTTCGGCTTCTTTGCCAAGTTCTGGACCCATGGCGGGCAAACGCTGGGCATGCAGGTATGGGGCGTGCGAGTGCAGAACGCCGATGGTTCGGCCATCAGCCTGTGGCAGGCGCTGTTGCGCTTTGTGGTCTCGATCGCCTCGTGGCTGTGCCTGGGGCTGGGGTTCTTCTGGGTGTTGATCGACAAGCGCAAGCGGGGCTGGCATGACATCTATTCGGAGAGCCAGCTGGTGCGGGTGCCGAAGCAGAAGAAGTGAGCACAGGTTAACACCCATGAAAAAGCCGACCCTGAGGTCGGCTTTCTTGTGCAGCTCAGGCCATCAACCCGCCCGGCGCAACAACCACACACCGGCCAAGGCACAGATGCCCGCCGGGATCACCACCGCCAGCAGCGGCGGGAAGCCGAACACCTGGCTTGAAGGCCCCAGCAGGTCCTGGCCGATGCGGAACACGAAGCCCACCAGCACACCGGTGAACACGCGCTGCCCGAGGGTTACCGAGCGCAGCGGGCCGAAAATGAAGGAAATTGCCATCAGCACCAGTGCCGCAGTCACCATCGGCTGCAGTACCTTGGTCCAGAACGCCAGCCAGTAGCGGGCATTGTTCAAACCCTGGTCAGACAGGTAGTGGATGTAGTCCCACAGCCCGGTAATCGACAGCGACTCCGGCGCCAGGATCACGGTATTGAGCAGCTCTGGCGTGAGCGAAACGTCCCAGCGCTCTTGCGGCGCGCTGACGACTTCGGTGTGGTCGCCACGGAAGTAGGTGGTGCGCACGTCGGCGAGCAGCCAGTGGTCGTTCTGGTACTGGGCACGGCGGGCGAAGCTCGACGTGACGATCTTGCGCTCGTTGTCGAAGCGGTAACGGGTCACCCCCAGCAGCAAGCCGTTAGGCTGCACGGCGTTGATATGCACGTACTCTTCACCCTGACGGTGCCACATACCGCGCTTGGAGCTTTGCGCCTCACCACCGCCCTGGGCCAGGGAGCGGTCGGCCTGGGCCTTGTTCTCGGTCACCGGTGCCACGTATTCACCGATCAGCAGGCCGACCAGCATCAGTACCAGCATCGGCTTCATCACCGCCCAGACGATACGGCCGATGGAAACGCCGGCCGCACGCATGATGGTCAGCTCGCTGCTGCTGGCCAGGCTACCCAGGCCGATCAGGCAGCCGATCAGTGCCGCCATCGGCAGCATTTCGTACAGCCGCCGCGGTGCGGTGAGCAGGACGAAGTTGCCAGCCTCCATCACCGTGTAGGTATCACTCAGGTCGCTCATCTCGTCGATGAAGGCGAACAGCGAAGCCAGGCCGAGGATGATTCCCAGCACAGCCAGGATGGCCAGCAGCACGCTCTGGCCGATATAGCGGTCGAGCTTAGCCATGGGCCACCTCCGCACGACGGGCAGCGCGTTTGAGGCGCAGCGGCTCCCAGTACATCAGCCCCAGGCCGATCAGCAGGAACAGACCGTGGACCCACCACATGCCCAGGCCGATCGGAAGTTTGCCCTTCTCGAGGGCACCGCGTACGGAAATCAGCATTGTCAGGTAGGCCATGTACAGAAGAATTGCCGGCAGCAGCTTGAGGAAGCGGCCCTGACGCGGGTTGACCCGGGACAGTGGCACCGCCAGCAGGGTGACGACGAACACCAGGATCGGCAGCGACAACCGCCATTGCAACTCGGCACGCTCACGCAGGCCCTTCTTGCCGATCAACTCGGAGGTAGGGATGGCTTCACGTTCGGTGACTTCCTCGCTGACTTCCGGCTTGGGCAGCAGCACGCCATAGGTGTCGTACTTGATGGCACGGTAGTCGGCCTGGCCCGGGTTACCGTCGTAGCGGTAACCGTTTTCCAGCACCAGATAGCGGTTGCCGTCGGCCTGGATTTCCTGGTGGCCCTTTTCCGCGACCAGCACCGACGGCGCGCGGTCCTTGGTCTTGTCCTGGTTGAAGCGCTTCTCGGAAATGAACACCCCGGCCAGGTTGATGCGGTCATCCGACAGCTGCTCGGTATAGGTTACCCGCGAGCCGTCACGCAACGTCTGGAAGCGGCCAGGCACCAGGGTGTCGAACTCGGTCAGCGCGTCTTGCTGGGCGATGATCTGCTGCACCTGGGCCACGCCCAGCGGTGCAAGGCTCAGGCTCAGCCAGGCCACCAGCAGGGCGACCAGCGCGGCCGGCACCATGGTCAGGCCCAACAGGCGCTGCTGGCTCATGCCGGTGGCCGACAACACGGTCATCTCGCTTTCCAGGTACAAGCGCCCGTAAGCCAGGAGAATGCCAAGGAACAGCCCCAGCGGCAGGATCAACTGCAGGAAACCCGGCAACCGGAAGCCCATGATCAGGAACAGCACGCCCGGGTCGAGCACGCCCTGGGCAGCCTGGGCCAGGTACTTGATGAAGCGCCCGCTCATGATGATCACCAGCAGCACAGCGCTGACGGCGCTCAAGGTCACCAGGACCTCGCGGGACAGATAACGAAAGACGATCAAACCAGACACTCCTGGGTTGTCAGGGCGGACTGCCATGCAATGGCGCCAAACAATGACTTAGTACATCCAAGACCAATGCCGGTTCGCCAAAGGCGAACCTCCATGTAAAGTGCGCGCATTATCCTGTGATTGACCGCCCCTGTCACTTGGCCGCGCATGAACGCGCATAACGGGGTTGTCAGCACGCTTGCCGCAGGCTCAAACTGGCAGCTTTTCCGCTGGCGCGCGACTAAGCGGCCAGGCCCGTCCAGAGCGCTGGCACACACAGCGCCATTCGTATCGATCATTCGGGGATCCTGACATGGAACTGGTTGTAAAAAGCGTAGCTGCTGCATCCGTAAAAACCGCCACACTGGTCATTCCGGTAGGTGAAAACCGCAAGCTCGGTGCTGTGGCCAAGGCTGTCGACCTGGCCAGCGAGGGTGCCATCAGCGCCGTGCTCAAGCGCGGCGACCTGGCCGGCAAGCCGGGCCAGACCCTGCTGCTGCAGAACCTTGCGGGCCTGAAGGCCGAGCGCGTGCTGCTGGTAGGCAGCGGCAAGGATGAAGCCCTGGGCGACCGTGCCTGGCGCAAACTGGTTGCCAGCGTGGCCGGCGTACTCAAGGGCCTGAACGGCGCCGATGCAGTGCTGGCCCTGGACGATGTGGCGGTCAGCAACCGCGACGCCCATTACGGTAAATACCGCCTGCTGGCCGAAACCCTGCTCGATGGCGAATACGTCTTCGACCGTTTCAAGAGCCAGAAGGCCGAGCCGCGCGCCCTGAAAAAGGTCACCCTGTTGGCCGACAAGGCCGGCCAGGCCGAAGTCGAGCGTGCGGTCAAACACGCCAGCGCCATCGCCACCGGTATGGCTTTCACCCGCGACCTGGGCAACCTGCCACCTAACCTCTGCCACCCAAGCTTCCTGGCCGAGCAGGCCAAGGACCTGGGCAAGGCGCACAAGGCGCTGAAGGTCGAGGTGCTGGACGAGAAGAAGATCAAGGACCTGGGCATGGGTGCGTTCTATGCCGTGGGCCAGGGCAGCGACCAGCCTCCACGCCTGATCGTGCTGAATTACCAGGGCGGCAAAAAGGCCGACAAGCCATTCGTGCTGGTCGGTAAAGGCATCACCTTCGACACCGGCGGCATCAGCCTCAAGCCAGGTGCCGGCATGGACGAAATGAAATACGACATGTGCGGCGCCGCAAGCGTGTTCGGTACGCTGCGTGCCGTGCTGGAACTGCAACTGCCAATCAACCTCGTGTGCCTGCTGGCCTGCGCCGAAAACATGCCAAGCGGCGGTGCCACCCGCCCAGGTGACATCGTCACCACCATGAGCGGCCAGACTGTGGAAATTCTCAACACCGACGCCGAAGGCCGCCTGGTGCTGTGCGACACCCTGACCTACGCCGAGCGCTTCAAGCCGCAGGCGGTGATCGACATCGCCACCCTGACCGGCGCCTGCATCGTCGCCCTGGGCAGCCACACCTCCGGCCTGATGGGCAACAACGACGACCTCGTCGGCCAGTTGCTCGACGCCGGCAAGCGCGCCGACGACCGTGCCTGGCAGTTGCCGCTGTTCGATGAGTACCAGGAACAGCTGGACAGCCCGTTCGCCGACATGGGCAACATCGGCGGGCCGAAGGCCGGCACCATCACCGCGGGTTGCTTCCTGTCGCGCTTCGCCAAGGCTTACAACTGGGCGCACATGGACATCGCCGGTACCGCCTGGGTCAGTGGCGGCAAGGACAAAGGCGCCACCGGCCGCCCAGTGCCTCTGCTGACCCAGTACCTGCTGGACCGCGCTGGCGCGTGACGCCGTGAGGCCGGTGGCGCCTTGTGCGCCACTGGCCGGCGATTCTCACCATGAGCAAAGTCGACTTCTACATCTTGCCCACCGACTCGCTGTCGGCGCGGCTCGATTTCGCCTGCAAGCTGTGCGAAAAGGCCTGGCGCCTCGGCCACCGGGTCTACCTGCACTGCCAGGACGCGGAACAGCGCAGCGAGCTGGACCAACGCTTGTGGCGCTTCAAGGGCGAGGCGTTCGTGCCCCACGACCTGGCCGAAGTGCATGCCGATGCCGGCGTGGCCCTGGGGCTGGCAGACAGCGCCGGCGAGCACCGCGACCTGCTGATCAACCTGGGCGCCAGCGTGCCGGGCTTTGTCGGCCAGTTCGAGCGGGTGGCCGAAATCGTGGTTGAGGAGCCTGGCATCCGCCAATCGGCCCGAGAGCGATTCCGTTTCTACCGTGAACAGGGCTATGCTCTGCAAGACCACCGCTTACAGCGACTTTGACGACGATGGACAAGCCCTCCCCTTTGCCCGACTCCGCCCATCTGCTCGATGACCTCGAGTCGATCCGCCAGCTGCTTGGCGACGCCGATCTGCAACCGCCGCTGCTGACCGAAACGGTGGAGCAGATTCCGTTGCTGCTGGAAGAGCCTGCCGGCAACCCAGCACCGGTTGCCGAACCGGTGGCTGCCGAACCCGAGGACGACCCGCAAACCCGCCGCCAGGACACCCTGCTGCACCTGGAGAGCGAACTGCGTGCCGCGGCGCAGATGATCATGCAGGACGTGATCAACGACTTCACCCCGCACATCGAGAACGAGATCAAGCGCCGGCTGGATGCGCGGATCGAGCGGTTGATCAAGCGTTCGGAGTAAGCCTGAATTTCGGCGGTGCCTGCTTCGCGGGCAAGCCCGCTCCCACAGGGTCGCCACAAGTCTTGAAGGCTGTGGTGATCCTGTGGGAGCGGGCTTGCCCGCGAAGCAGACGCCGACGCACTGCCAGATAGCAGCAGCTTGTCGCCTGCGGCCCCCACCTTGGTTATACTTCCCGGCTTTCCCGAATAAATGCACAGGGTCCCGCCGCGCATGGATAAGACCTACCAGCCGCACGCCATCGAAACTTCCTGGTACAACACCTGGGAGTCCGAGAACTATTTCGCCCCACAAGGTGCAGGCGAGTCCTACACCATCATGATCCCGCCGCCGAACGTGACCGGCAGCCTGCACATGGGCCATGGGTTCAACAACGCGATCATGGACGCCCTGATCCGTTTCCGCCGCATGCAAGGCCGCGACACCCTGTGGCAGCCAGGCACCGACCACGCCGGTATCGCCACGCAGATGCTGGTCGAGCGCCAGCTCGAAGCCAAAGGCCAGAACCGTCATGACCTGGGCCGCGAGAAGTTTCTGGAAAAGGTCTGGGAATGGAAGGACCAGTCCGGTGGCAACATCAGCCGCCAGATCCGCCGCCTGGGCTCTTCGGTAGACTGGAGCCGCGAGCGCTTCACCATGGACGACGGCCTCTCCGAAGCCGTTAAAGAAGCGTTCGTGCGCCTGCATGAAGACGGCCTCATCTACCGTGGCAAGCGCCTGGTCAACTGGGATACCAAGCTGCACACGGCCATCTCCGACCTCGAAGTGGAAAACCACGACGAGAAGGGCCACCTGTGGAACCTGCGCTACCCGCTGGCCGACGGCGCCAAGACCGCCGAAGGCAACGACTACCTGGTGGTTGCCACCACCCGTCCGGAAACCCTGCTGGGTGACGCGGCCGTTGCGGTCAACCCGAATGACGAACGCTACCAGGCACTGATCGGCAAGTTCGTCGAACTGCCACTGGTAGGCCGCCGCATCCCGATCATCGCCGACGACTACTGCGACCCTGCGTTCGGTACCGGCTGCGTGAAGATCACTCCGGCCCACGACTTCAACGACTACGAAGTCGGCAAACGCCACAACCTGCCGCTGCTGAACATCTTCGACAAGAACGCCTTCGTGCTGGCCAGCGCCCAGGCCTTCAACCTCGACGGCAGCATCAACGAGCAGGTTGATACCCGACTGCCAGCCCAGTACGCCAACCTCGACCGCTTCGTCGCACGCAAGCAGATCGTTGCCGACCTGGATGCCCAGGGCCTGCTGGTGAGCATCGACGACCACGCTCTGAAGGTGCCGAAAGGCGACCGTTCGGGCACCGTGATCGAGCCGTGGCTGACCGACCAGTGGTACGTTTCCACCAAGCCGCTGGCAGAACCTGCCATCGCCGCCGTGGAAGATGGCCGTATCCAGTTCGTGCCCAAGCAGTACGAGAACATGTACTTCTCCTGGATGCGTGACATCCAGGACTGGTGCATCAGCCGCCAGCTGTGGTGGGGCCACCGCATCCCGGCGTGGTACGACGAGGCCGGCCAGGTCTACGTTGGCCGCAACGAGGAAGAAGTGCGCGCCAAACACAACCTGGGCGCCGATGTGGTCCTGCGCCAGGACGACGACGTACTCGACACCTGGTTCAGCTCGGGCCTGTGGACCTTCTCCACCCTGGGCTGGCCGGAACAGACCGAGTTCCTCAAGAAGTTCCACTCCACCGATGTACTGGTAACCGGCTTCGACATCATCTTCTTCTGGGTTGCGCGCATGATCATGCTGACCATGCACCTGATCAAGAACGAGGACGGCACCCCGCAAGTACCGTTCAAGACCGTTTACGTACACGGTCTGGTGCGTGACGGCCAGGGCCAGAAGATGTCCAAGTCCAAGGGCAACGTACTGGACCCGCTGGACATCGTCGACGGCATCACCCTCGACGCCCTGCTGGAAAAACGCACCAGCGGCATGATGCAGCCCAAGCTGGCCGAGAAGATCGCCAAGCAGACCAAGGCCGAGTTCCCTGAAGGTATCGCCAGCTACGGCACCGACGCCCTGCGCTTCACCTTCTGCTCGCTGGCCTCCACAGGCCGCGACATCAAGTTCGACATGGGCCGCGTCGAAGGCTACCGCAACTTCTGCAACAAGATCTGGAACGCCGCCCGCTACGTGCTGGACAAGGGCGAGGACTGTGGCCAGAACGGCGAAGCTTACGAACTGTCGCTGGCTGACCGCTGGATCATCTCGCAACTGCAGCGCACCGAAGCCGAAGTGACCCGCCAGCTGGAGCAGTTCCGCTTCGACCTGGCCAGCCAGGCGCTGTACGAGTTCATCTGGAACCAGTACTGCGACTGGTACCTGGAGCTGTCCAAGCCGGTACTGTGGGACGAAAACGCCCCGGTCGAGCGCGCCCGTGGCACCCGCCGCACCCTGGTGCGCGTGCTGGAAGTGGCGCTGCGCCTGGCGCACCCGTTCATGCCGTTCATTACCGAAGAAATCTGGCAGCGCATCGCGCCGCTGGCCGGCATCGAAGGCAAGACCATCATGCTGCAGCCGTGGCCGGTGGCCAATGAAGCCCGCATCGACGCCGCCGCTGAAGGTGACATCGAGTGGCTCAAGGAACTGATGGTCGGCCTGCGCAACATCCGCGCCGAAATGAACATCGGCCCAGGCAAACCGTTGCCGCTGTTCCTGAAGAACGCCAACGCCGACGACCAGCGCCGCCTGCTGGAAAACGAAGCGCTGCTGAAGAAGCTGGCCAAGGTGGAGTCGTTCACCGTGCTCGGCGATGCCGATGAAGCGCCGCTGTCGGCCACCGCCCTGGTCGGTGACCTGCAAGTGCTGGTGCCAATGGCCGGCCTGATTGACAAGGATGCCGAGCTGGCGCGCCTGAACAAGGAAATCCAGCGCCTGCAAGGCGAAGTGGCACGCGTGGGTGGCAAGCTGTCCAACGCCGCCTTCGTCGACAAGGCTCCGCCTGCGGTGATCGAGAAGGAACGTGCCAAGCTGGCCGAATCTGAACAGGCCCTGGCCAACTTCACCGAGCAGCATGCGCGCATCGCTGCGCTGTAATCAAAAGTGAAGCCATAGCGGGCTGCTTTGCAGCCCATCGCCGGCAAGCCAGCTCCCACAGGAATGCACCGTACCTGTGGGAGCTGGCTTGCCGGCGATGCTTTTCAGGACCCCACCATGACTCAGAAACCCACCCTGCACCCGCGTAATCGCCACCAGGGCCGCTACGACTTCCCCAGCTTGATCAAGGCCCATCCGGACCTCGCGCGCTTCACCATCACCAACCCTCACGGCAAACCCAGCATCGACTTCGCCAACCCTGAAGCCGTGCGAGTGTTCAACCGTGCCCTGCTCAAGGCCCAGTACGGCATCCAGCACTGGGATATCCCCGCCGACTACCTGTGCCCGCCGATTCCCGGCCGCGCCGACTACATCCATGTGGCCGCCGACCTGCTGGCCGACGACAATGCCGGCGAGATCCCCAAGGGCGCCCAGGTGCGTGCGCTGGACATCGGCGTGGGTGCCAACTGCATCTACCCGTTGCTAGGCCACAGCGACTACCGCTGGCGCTTCCTCGGCTCGGACATCGACCCCGTGGCCCTGGCATCGGCCAAGGCCATCGTGCAGGCCAATGGGCTGGGCAAGGCCATCACCCTGCGCCAGCAGGCCAACCGCACGCACATCCTCAGCGGCCTGCTGCAGGATGACGAACGCTTCGACCTGACACTGTGCAACCCGCCCTTCCATGCCTCACGCGAAGAAGCCACCCGTGGCAGCCAGCGCAAGTGGAAGAACCTGGGCAAGCAAGACCCCAAGCGCAAGCTGCCTGTGCTCAACTTCGGTGGCCAGAACAATGAACTGTGGTGCGAGGGCGGCGAAATCCGCTTTGTTACCCAACTGGTCGGCGAGAGCGTGCAATACGCCGAGCGGGTGCTGTGGTTCACCAGCCTGGTGTCCAAGGCCAGTAACTTGCCGGGCATCGAGACCGCACTGAAGAAGGCAGGCGCCAAGGCCGTACGCATCATCGAAATGGGCCAGGGGCAGAAACAGAGCCGCATGGTCGCCTGGAGCTTCCTTGACGATGCCACGCGCCAGGCCTGGCACGCCCAGCGTAAATCACAGGCATGAAAAAACCGCGCCCGGGCAAGCCGGGCGCGGTTTCGTCAACACTTCAACAATTACTTGTTGATGGCGTCGGTCAGCACTTTGGCTGGAACGAACTTGACGACTTTCTTGGCAGCGATTTCGATGGCAGCGCCAGTCGAAGGGTTGCGGCCGGTACGGGCAGGACGCTCGGAGACTTTCAGCTTGCCGATGCCTGGCAGGGTGATTTCAGCGCCGTTTTCCAGTTGGTCGGCAACGATCTGGCCCAGTTGCTCCAGAGCGTTCTTGGCGGTGGCTTTTGGCGCGGCGATCGATTCGGCGATGTCGGCAATCAGTTGGTCTTTGGTCAATGCCATGGTGGTGTTCCTTCCCTATCAAATTCGATGGTTATGCAGCGAACTACGACGTTATCGGGCCAGCCCCTGAAAGTGGAGGGCCGCGCCAATCGCGTATGTAGATACGTAAATCGGCGTTTGGTTCGACACGACGACAGCACGCTGCCAGCAATGCGCCACACGAGGGGCACAAGACCGCGCAAAACTACCACAGGAGCAGATAAATATCCGCTGCGCACTTCGATTTAATGCAGGTTTTTCGGGGGTTTTAGCTTAAAACGCACAAAATTGAACAAAAAACGAACAACCGACATATCTGCCAACATACGGCCACTGCATCACCTTGCGTCTAGGGTAAACTTGGCAACTTTTGCAGCTCGCCGAGAATCCCATGCCAATCCGTCATTGCATCGTTCACCTGATCGACAAAAAGCCTGATGGCAGCCCCGCGGTGCTGCATGCTCGCGACTCCGAACTGGCCGCCTCCGATGCCATCGAGAACCTGCTGGCCGACCTCAATGACAGCTACAACGCCAAGCAAGGCAAGGCCTGGGGCTTTTTCCACGGTGAGTCGGGCGCCTACCCACTGAGCGGCTGGCTGAAGCAGTATCTGGACGAAGAAAAGGACTTTACCGCCTTCAGCCGCATTGCCGTGGAACACCTGCAGAAGCTGATGGAAGAGTCCAACCTGTCCACTGGCGGCCATATCCTGTTCGCCCATTACCAGCAAGGCATGACCGAATATCTGGCCATTGCCCTGCTGCACCACAGCGAAGGGGTAGCGGTGAACGCCGAACTCGACGTGATGCCTTCGCGCCACCTCGACCTTGGCCAGTTGCACCTGGCGGCACGCATCAACCTGTCGGAGTGGAAGAACAACCAGAACTCCAAGCAGTACATCTCGTTCATCAAGGGCAAGAACGGCAAGAAAGTGTCGGATTACTTCCGCGACTTCATCGGCTGCCAGGAGGGTGTAGACGGCCCGGGCGAAACCCGTACCCTGCTCAAAGCCTTCAGTGACTTCGTCGAGAGCGAAGACCTGCCGGAAGAGTCCGCCCGCGAAAAGACCCAGACCCTGGTCGAGTACGCCACCACCCAGACCAAGCTGGGCGAGCCGGTAACGCTGGAAGAGCTGTCCAGCCTGATCGACGAAGACCGGCCCAAAGCGTTCTACGACCACATCCGCAACAAGGACTATGGCCTGTCGCCAGAAATCCCGGCGGACAAGCGCACCCTCAACCAGTTCCGCCGCTTCACCGGGCGTGCCGAGGGCCTGTCGATCAGCTTCGAGGCACACTTGCTGGGCGACAAAGTGGAGTATGACGAGGCGGCAGGCACCCTGATCATCAAGGGGCTGCCGACAACGCTGGTGGATCAGTTGAAGCGGCGCAAAGACTAATCCCCTCAAAGCCGGTAAAGGAGGCCACCAGTGCCTCCTTTGCCGATTTGCGCAGCCGCTTTACCAGCCGCTCCTGGCGCAAAGCCTCGCCTTTATCCGGCCATTGCTCCACATACACCAGTGCCTTGGCCGGACTGGTCTTGAAGTAGCGGGCGCCCTGCCCCTTCTGGTGCGCCGCAAAACGCCGCTGAGGGTCATCGCTGATGCCGCAGTACAGCGAGCCGTTGGCGGCCCTTACCAGATAGACATACCAGGGTTTGCCAACAACGGATTCGACGGTTTCACTCACCTTGGGCCTGCTGGAATGCGCGCAGTCCCTTGAATGCCTGCAGGCGAACCTTGTTCTGCACCAGGGGCGACCAGCCCAGCAATACGCCAGGCATACCCAAGGCCTGCCGCGACCAGCGCCACAGGTCGAAGGTGTCGTCATGCTGGCAGATCAGCCCATCACGAATGACAAAACGCGCCTGGATGTCGTTGACCACAACACGGTCGGTCTGGGTGAACAGGTAGGTGGCCACCCAGTGCGCGCTGCCACTGCGCTCATCGGCGCGGACGCCGTCGAACGTCAGGGTGAAGTTCTTGGCGCGGCGGGTGAGCATACGCCACATATCGCCTGCATCCTTGCCGCGCAGGGTACCGAAGACCGGGTCGCTGAAAACAATATCGTCGCTGTAGCAGGCTACCATGGCCTCGGCGTCCAGGCGCTGGAAGGCCTGGTAGAAGCGGGTGATCAGGTCGCGGTTGGCGTCGCTCATGGGGCAGGTCCGTCCTGGGGTCGAAACCAGCACGATAATCTGCCCCGATGGCTTATGCCAGTACCGGCCCTATCGCCGGCAAGCCAGCTCCCACAGGTACGGCGCAGGTTTCAAGGCATGCGCTATACCTGTGGGAGCTGGCTTGCCGGCGATAGGGCCAGTGTTGCCAACAGTGGCTTCAGACTTTTTCGCTAGTCACCTGCACATGCAACGCCCGCCCGGCACCCAGCCCGAACACGATGGCACCAATCCCCAATACCGCAAAAATCCAGCCCAGCGCCGCCCAGCCCCCGGTCAGGTCATGTACCAGCCCCACCGCAAACGGCCCCATCGACGCCAGGGTGTAACCCACGCCCTGCGCCATGCTCGACAGGTTCGCCGCTACATGCGCGTCTTTCGAACGCAGCACAATCAGGGTCAGCGCCAGGGCAAAAGTACCGCCCTGCCCCAGGCCCAGCACCACGGCCCATCCCCACAGCCCCGAAACCGGCGCATACAGGCAACCGAACAGGCCCGCCAGGGTAATCAACATGACCAGCACGATCGCCAGGCGTTGGTCCTTGCCACGGGTGGCCAGCCAAGGCGCACTCAGCGAGCTAATCAACTGCACGATCACCGACCCCGACAGCACCAGCCCAGCCTCGGTCGGGCTCAGGCCACGGCCTATCAGGATCGATGGCAACCAACCGAACACGATGTAAGCCAGTGATGACTGCAAGCCCATGTACAAGGTCACCTGCCAGGCCAGCGGATCGCGCCACAGACCCCGTACACGATAAGCCACCTTGTGCAGGCCATGCCCCTGGCGGGCCTGTGGCAGCCACACCAGCATGGCCAGCAAGGCCGGCAGCACCCAGAAGCCCAGCCCAAGTGCCCAGCTACCGCCAAAATGCTGGGCCAACGGTACGGTAGCCCCCGCCGCCATGGCGGCGCCCAGGCACAACGCCATGGTGTACACGCCGGTCAGCGTGCCAGCGTGCTGCGGGAAGTCGCGCTTGACGATACCCGGCAGCAGCACGCCGATAATGCCAATGCTGGCCCCCGCCATCAGGCTGCCGAGGAACACGCCAACGGCGCCGAAGGCGCTTCGCACCCCGATACCCAGCGCCAACGTGACAAGAATGCCGAGGATCACCCGCTCACTGCCAAAACGCCGCGCCAGCACGGGTGCCAGCGGGGCGAACAGCCCCAGGCACAGCACCGGCAAGGTGGTCAGCAAGCCGGCCTGCGAGGCACTCAGCCCCAGCCCTTCAGACACCCCCCCCAGCACCGGCGCCATGCTCGACAACGCCGGGCGCAGGTTCAGGGCCACCAGCACCAGGCCCAGCAGCAACAGCCAGGGCCGCCGCAACACTACAGGCTGCTGCTGCACCTGCTCGTCGTCAGCCTCGGCATCGATCAGCAGCTCATCGAGGTCCCGCTCGTTCGGCGGGGTATTGCGGGTGATGGATTCAGCCATGGCCTTCTCGGTGTCAGGATTCGATGAGGGTACGGCTCAGGCGCTTGGCCCGCTCCGCGTCGCGTTGTTCGATGGCTTCGAGGATCTGCCCGTGCAGGTCGAACGTGGCCTGGCAGCGCGGAACAGTCGCCATGTTGCGTTGCAGCGCGGCAGCCACCACCCCGGAAAAGTAGCGATACAGCTCGCTTAACGCCGGGTTGTGGGCGGCATCGACCAACCGCTGGTGGAACACCAGGTCGCAGGCCACATAAGCATCGACATCCCCATGAAAGTGCCCGGCGCTGCTGGCCAGCGCATCGCGCAGCGCCTGCAGATCGGCATCGGTACGGCGCAGCGCCGCCAAGCCGATGGCTTCGGCTTCGAGGATGTGACGGGTTTCCCGGGCCTGCTCAGCGGTGCAGCGAGACATCGCCTGCACCGCCTGCAGCGGGTCCAGGGCCGTGCGCAGGTAGCTACCGTCACCTTGGCGAATTTCCACCAGGCCACTGAACGCCAGCACACGCATGGCTTCGCGCACGGTATTGCGGCTGATGCCCAGTTGCAGGGCCAACTCCGGCTCGGTAGGCAGTCGCTGGCCGACCTGCCAGTCGCCCAGCACGATGCGCTCACGCATGCGATCTACGGCAAGCTCAACCAGGGAACGTTTGGTCAGCTCTGTATTCATTGCACTCAACCAATCATCCGATGAATTTGCACAGCTTACTGGAGGGCAGTCGACGCCGCAAACCACCTGACATTTCTGCCAGTTGTGAACAAACCCCGTTGTTGCAACGCTCGCGGTGTACTTTCAAGGGCGTCCTGACATGCGACTCACTAGCCTGCTGTTACTGCTGCTTCTGGCCATACTCCCGGGTTGCGAACCGACCCGACACCCAAGCCGCCCCAAGGCCTTGTTAATCGGCCTCGACGGGGTGCAGCTTGATCGCTACCTGCAATTGGGCGACGCGACCAACCTGAGGCAGCGGCTGTATTACGGCAAGGCCTATACGGGTGGCATCAACGGCAAGGCCAGCGAGCAACTGACCTTGAGCGGCCCGGGATGGGTCACGTTGCTGACGGGTGTCTGGAGCAACAAGCACGGCGTCAGCAACAATGCCGAGTCATTGCGGGTAGACCCGTCGTTTCCCAGCCTGTTCAAACGGCTGCGACTGGCCATGCCGAATGCCTACCTGTCCAGCGTGGTCGGCTGGTCACCGCTGAACACGGCCTACCTGCTGGAAGACGCCCATGGCGCGGATGTACGTGAGAGTGGTTTATCAGATGCACGAGTCATCGAGCGAACGCTGCAGATCCTGGACAATACACCCGCCGACTTCACCTTCATTCAACTCGATGAAGCGGACCAGGCTGGCCACGACAGCGGCTTTGGCAAACGCTATCAACAGTCGTTGCGCACCCTCGACAGCCAGATCGGCCATTTGCTGGACAAGGTCGATGAGCGCCAACGCCTGAACCCGCAGGAAGACTGGCTGGTGATCGTCAGTACGGACCATGGGCGGGATTACTGGGGCAAAGCGCATGGCGGCATTTCGGAGCAGGAAAAAACCATTTTCATTGCCAGTAACAAGCCGTTGAACCAGGAGCTTTCGCAACCCGGCATTCCAGCGGAAAACCCTGGGCCGAACCACTTGTACAGCCTGCCCGCGCAAACCTCGGTCGCCCCCACCGTGTTACGTCACATGGGCCTGAAACTGCTGCCGGAATGGCTACTGGATGGCACACCCTTGCTGGGTGATACCGGCGTGCGCAAGATACGCGTCGACGAAAACAAAGGGCGGGTACGCTGGAACAGCAATGCGCGCGGCTACCTGACGATACTCAAGAACGGGCATGTGGTTGCGCAAGTACCGGCCAAGGACGGGCAATGGACCGACCCGGAAGGCATGGGGCAGGAGAACGACTATGTGCTGGTGCTCGATGGCACCCCGGCAGCGGTGCGCAATCGGCCGGCGGGCAAGGCGTTTGCCATTGAAGAGAGTAGCTATTAGGCCTTTGGGGGCGCGTTGCGGCCCATCGCCGGCAAGCCAGCTCCCACATGGCCCGCGCAATGCTGAAGTTCTGCACTGTACCTGTGGGAGCTGGCTTGCCGGCGATGGGCTGCAAAGCAGCCCCAGACAGGTCAGTTCAACGCATCAAGCAACGCCTGGTTCATCTCTGGCGTGCCGATGGTAATGCGCAGGAACTGGGCAATACGTTGCTGCTTGAAATGACGCACGATCACACCCTGCTCGCGCAGGCGTGCCGCCAGCTCGGCAGCATCCTGCTGAGGGTGACGGGCAAAGATGAAGTTGGCGGCCGAAGGCAACACTTCAAAGCCCTTGGCTTGCAACTGCCCGACCAAGGCTTCGCGGCTGTCGATCACTTTACGGCAGGTTTCTTCGAAGTACTCACGGTCTTCGAACGCCACCGCAGCACCTACGATCGCCGCTCGGTCCAGCGGGTAGGAGTTGAAGCTGTTCTTGATCCGCTCCAGTGCCTCGATCAGGTCCGGATGCCCCACCGCCAGGCCAACCCGCAGGCCAGCCAGCGAGCGCGACTTCGACAGCGTCTGGGTGACCAGCAGGTTGTCGTAGCGGTCCACCAGGCTGATGGCCGTCTCGCCGCCGAAATCGATGTAAGCCTCATCCACCACCACCACCGAGTCACGGTTGGCCTGCAGCAACTGCTCCACTGCCTGCAGCGGCATCAGGCAACCTGTCGGCGCGTTGGGGTTGGGGAAGATGATGCCGGCGTTGGGCTTGTTGTAGTCCTCGATGCGGATCTGGAACTGCTCGTCCAGCGCCACCTGCTCGAAGGCAATACCGTAGAGGCCACAGTAGACCGGGTAGAAGCTGTAGCTGATGTCCGGGAACAACAACGGTGCATCGTGCTGGAACAGGCCGTGGAAGATGTGCGCCAACACCTCATCCGAGCCGTTGCCGACAAACACTTGCGCCGGGGTTACGCCGTAGTAGTCGGCCACCGCTTGCTTGAGGCGGTCACCGTTCGGGTCCGGGTAAAGGCGCAGGTTATCGTTCAACTCACCGCGCATGGCCTCCAGCGCCTTGGGCGATGGGCCATAGGGGTTTTCGTTGGTGTTGAGCTTGACCAGACGGGCCAGCTTGGGCTGCTCGCCCGGCACATAAGGCACCAGGTCCTTGACGAAGGGGCTCCAGAATCGACTCATGCTCAGTTCCCCTTCTCTTGGGTCAGGATACGGTATTCAGCGCTGCGGGCGTGGGCGGTCAGCGACTCGCCACGGGCCAGGATCGACGCGGTGTGGCCCAGCTCGGACGCACCCTGCTCGGAGCAGAAAATGATCGACGAACGCTTCTGGAAGTCATACACCCCCAGCGGCGACGAGAAACGTGCGGTGCCGGAGGTCGGCAACACGTGGTTGGGACCGGCACAGTAATCGCCCAGCGCTTCGCTGGTGTGGCGGCCCATGAAGATCGCGCCAGCGTGGCGAATGTGCGGCAACCAGGCTTGCGGGTCGGCCACCGACAGTTCCAGGTGTTCCGGCGCAATGCGGTTGGCCACCTCCATTGCCTGTTGCATGTCACGCACCTGAATCAGTGCACCACGGCCGTTGATCGACTTCTCGATGATTTCGGCACGCTCCATGGTCGGCATCAGCTTGTCGATGCTGGCGGCAACGCGGTCGAGGAAGGCGGCATCCGGGCTGACCAGAATGGCCTGGGCGTCTTCGTCGTGCTCGGCCTGGGAGAACAGGTCCATGGCGATCCAGTCGGGGTCGGTCTGGCCATCGCACACCACAAGAATTTCCGACGGGCCGGCGATCATGTCGATACCCACCTGGCCGAACACATGGCGCTTGGCAGTGGCAACGTAGATGTTGCCAGGGCCGACGATCTTGTCCACCTGCGGCACGCTTTCGGTACCGTAGGCCAGCGCGGCAACAGCCTGGGCTCCGCCGACGGTGAACACGCGGTCGACACCCGCAATGCACGCGGCCGCCAGCACCAGCTCGTTGACCTCACCACGCGGGGTCGGTACCACCATGACCACTTCGGCCACGCCGGCAACCTTGGCCGGGATGGCGTTCATCAGCACCGACGACGGGTACGACGCCTTGCCGCCTGGCACATACAGGCCAGCACGGTCCAGCGGGGTGACCTTCTGGCCAAGCACAGTGCCGTCGGCCTCGGTGTACTGCCAGGAATCCTGCTTCTGCCGCTCGTGGTACATGCGCACGCGATTGGCGGCTGTCTCCAGGGCTTCGCGCTGGGCCGGGGTGATGCGGGTCAGCGCCAGTTCCAGGCGTTCACGATTGAGGATCAGGTCGTCAATCGACTTGGCATCTACGCCATCAAAGCGCTGGGTGAACTCGACCAGCGCCGCATCACCGCGCTCACGCACGGCCTTGATGATGTCGAGCACGCGCTGGTTGACCGCGTCATCGGACACACTTTCCCAGCTCAGCAGATGATCCAGATGTCGGGCGAAATCCGGATCAGCGGCGTTGAGACGGGCAATTGCAGTGGACACGGTCATGGCGAGGGCCTCGATTATTAGCGAATGCTCAGGCGCCCTAGGCTACCAGTCCATCCGCGCGGGCACCCGAGAAAAATGGCTATGACGCGGATAGACGGGCGCGACAGCGAAGGCCGCGCGCAGGAGTCAGCCGCGGTGTCGCGATTCGACCGCTTGACGAAGCGTGTCGATCAGGCTCTGGATACGGGCGTGCTGCATTTTCATGGAGGCCTTGTTGACCACCAGGCGCGAGCTGATCGTGGCGATCAGTTCCTGGGGTTCCAGGCCGTTGGCACGCAGGGTGTTGCCGGTGTCGACCACGTCGATGATCTTGTCGGCGAGGTTGATCAGCGGTGCCAGCTCCATCGAGCCGTACAGTTTGATGATGTCGACCTGACGCCCCTGTTCGGCGTAGTAACGCTTGGCTACGTTGACGAACTTGGTGGCCACGCGCAGGCGGCCCTTGGGCTCAGGAGCGCCAACCGCGCCAGCCGTCATCAGCTTGCACTGGGCAATCTGCAGGTCCAGGGGCTCATACAGGCCCTGGCCGCCGTACTCCATCAGCACGTCCTTGCCGGCCACACCCAGGTCGGCGGCACCATGCTCGACATAGGTCGGCACGTCGGTAGCACGCACGATCAGCAGGCGCACGTCGTCCTGCGTGGTGGGGATGATCAGTTTGCGGCTCTTGTCCGGGTTCTCGGTCGGCACGATACCGGCCTCGGCCAGCAACGGCAGGGTATCGTCGAGAATACGGCCTTTGGAAAGCGCGATGGTCAACATTGGAACGTCGGTCCTTAAGCGGCTGCTGCCGGCCAGGTCATCGACCTGGCCGCATTCAATTCAAAGGGTGCGTCCATGCACCTTCGGGCTACTAGCCCGGTACGCGGCGGATTTTCGCGCCGAGCATCTGCAGTTTCTCTTCGATGCACTCGTAACCACGGTCGATGTGGTAGATGCGATCGATCAGGGTATCGCCTTCGGCAACCAGCGCCGACAGCACCAGGCTGGCGGAAGCACGCAGGTCGGTGGCCATGACCGGGGCACCCTTCAGCGCTTTTACGCCAGTGACGATGGCAGTGTTGCCTTCGACCTGGATCTGCGCGCCCATGCGGTGCATTTCGTATACATGCATGAAACGGTTTTCGAAGATGGTCTCGATCACCGCACCCGTGCCTTCGGCAATGGCGTTCAGCGAGATGAACTGCGCCTGCATGTCGGTCGGGAACGCCGGGTACGGAGCGGTACGCAGGTTGACGGCTTTCGGCCGCTTGCCGTGCATGTCCAGCTCGATCCAGTCTTCGCCGGTGTTGATGTCGGCGCCGGCTTCCTTGAGCTTTTCCAGTACGGCTTCAAGGATGGTCGGGTCGGTGTCCTTGACCTTGACACGGCCGCCGGTCACGGCAGCAGCGACCAGGTAGGTACCGGTCTCGATGCGGTCCGGCATCACGCGGTAGTTGGCCGAGTGCAGGCGCTCGACGCCATCGATGGTGATGGTGTCGGTGCCAGCGCCCTGGACGTTGCCACCCATGGCATTGATGAAGTTGGCCAGATCGACCACTTCCGGCTCACGCGCGGCGTTCTGCAGCACGCTGCGGCCTTTGGCCAGGGCAGCGGCCATCATGATGTTCTCGGTACCGGTCACGCTGACGGTGTCGAAGAAGAAGTGCGCACCGCGCAGGCCACCCTCAGGCGCCTTGGCCTTGATGTAGCCGCCTTCCACTTCGATTTTCGCGCCCATGGCTTCGAGGCCACGGATGTGCAGGTCGACCGGGCGTGAGCCAATGGCGCAACCGCCAGGCAGGGCCACTTCGGCTTCGCCGAAACGGGCAACCATCGGCCCCAGCACCAGGATCGAGGCACGCATGGTCTTGACCAGCTCGTAAGGCGCGACCAGGGTCTTGATGGTGCGTGGGTCGATCTCCACCGCCAGCTTTTCGTCGATCACAGGCTCGATGCCCATGCGGCCGAACAGCTCGATCATGGTGGTGATGTCGTGCAGGTGCGGCAGGTTGCCCACGGTGACCGGGCCGTCAGCCAGCAGGGTAGCCGCCAGAATTGGCAGGGCTGCGTTCTTCGCGCCCGAAATGCGGATCTCGCCGTCAAGGCGAGCGCCGCCAGTAATAATCAGTTTGTCCATTGGAATCTCGCCGCCAAGTTGGCTCAGGTGCGCTCAGCCCAGGCTGCGCTGCTGAAAAATTTCATGGTTACCGCATGGATGCTGCCATTGGCAATCCACGGATTCAGGTGAGCATAGATCGCCTGCTGGCGTTTGACCGGGCTCAGGCCAGCCAACTCGTCGCTGATCACGTTCAACTGGAAGTTGCAGCCTTCGCCTTCAACTTCGACCCGGGAACCCGGCAATTTCTCTTCAAGGAAGCTTTTAACTTCTACGGCCTGCATGCTCAACCTCAATCGGCGCCCGATGCGCACGGGTCGGCCATCATACAAAAAAGCCCCTCGCCTGCGAAGCCCAACGAGGGTTTCGCTGACCGAGGGGCCATCATCCGCGCTGGGCCATCAGGTTGCCAGCACTTCATCGAGGTCATAGACCCCGGCAATTTCCCGCATGTCGTCGGGCATGCTGCGCACCTGGCAGCCTTTGCCAGCGGCCTGGGCGTCGCGCATGAATGCCAGCAACAGCGACAGACCTACGCTGGTGGAGTGCTGCACCGCCGAGCAATCCAGCACCAGCTGCGCCTCGCGGCAAGCCGCGATCAGTGCCTTGCCCTGCTTGCGCAGGACCGGGCCGCTACGGTAATCCAGCACGCCGGCCAGGCGCAGCACGCCCGGCTCGGCCATGCTTACAGCGGCCTCACTCATTTGACGGTCTTCTCTGGCGAGCTGTCGGCAGCCTGCTTGGCCTTGGCCACTTCACCGGCCCAGCCATCGATGGTCTTGTCCAGGTCGTTGCCGTTGCGCTGCATGGCATCGGCGAACTGGTCGCGGAACAGCTTGCCGATGTTGATGCCGTTGACGATGACGTTACGCACTTTCCATTCGCCACCCAGGTTTTCCAGGGTGTACTGCACTGGGTATACGGCGCCATTGTTGCCGGTGACCTTCATACCTACGGAAGCGCGCTTGCCGTCATCGGCTTTGGCCGGGTCTACGACGATGCCCTGGTTGTTGTACTCCAGGAGCGCGTTACCGTAGAACTGGAACAGGCTGCGCTTGAAGTTTTCCTGGAAGCGCTGCATCTGTTCGGGCGTGGCCTTGCGCGAGTACTTGACGGTCATGATGCTTTTGGAAATACCGTCGGCATCGACCACCGGCGCGAGGATCCGGTCAAGGGTGTCGTAGAAAGCTTGCGGGTTGGACTTGTACTGCTCCTTGTTGGCCTTGAGCTCACCCAACAGCTCGGTGGTGGTGCTCTGCACCACGTCGTGCGGCGACTGCGCGGCCAGGGCCATCAGAGGGAAAGCCGCCAGCAGGACCAGCAGGCCACGTCGCAGGATCGAAATCATGGAAACTCCTTAATTAGCCGGTTGCGCTTCTTTCGGTTCCTTGCCAACGGAGTTGAGCAGGAACTTGCCAATCAGATCTTCCAGCACCAGCGCCGACTGGGTGTCGTGGATGGTCGCACCGTCCTTGAGCACCTGGTCTTCGCCGCCCACGCTGATGCCGATGTACTTCTCGCCAAGCAAGCCGGCGGTCAGGATCGAGGCAGTGGAGTCGGTCGGCAGGTTGTCCACCGACTTGTCCAGCTGCAGCGTCACCCGACCGGTGTAGGAATCACGGTCCAGATCGATGGCGGTAACCTTGCCGATCGTCACACCGGCCATGGTCACTTTAGCTCTGACCGTCAAACCGGCGATATTGTCGAAGTAGGCATAAACTTTATAGGTATCGCTGCTCGGGCTGGCCGACAGCCCGCTGACACGCAGGGCCAGCAGCAGCAGCGCCAGGATCCCGGCCAGGAGGAACAGGCCGACACCGATTTCCAGGGTGCGGTTTTGCATCAGAAATCTCCAAACATCAAGGCGGTCAGAATAAAGTCCAGACCCAGCACTGCCAACGAGGCATAAACCACGGTCTTGGTGGTGGCACGGCTGATCCCTTCTGAGGTGGGCTCACAGTCGTACCCCTGGAATACGGCGATCCAGGTCGTGACGAAGGCGAACACCAGGCTCTTGATCAACCCGTTGAGCACGTCGTCGGTAAAGGAAACACTGTTCTGCATGTTGGCCCAGAACGAGCCCTCGTATACACCCAGCCAGTCCACGGCCACCCACGAGCCACCCCAGATGCCGACCACGCTGAAGATCAGCGCCAGCAGCGGCAGCGAGATGAAACCGGCCCAAAGGCGTGGCGCGACGATGTACTTGAGCGGGTCGACGCCGATCATTTCCAGGCTCGACAGCTGCTCGGTGGACTTCATGTTGCCAATTTCAGCGGTCAGTGCGGAGCCTGCACGGCCAGCGAACAGCAACGCCGTCACCACCGGACCAAGCTCGCGCAGCAGGGTCAGGGCGACCATCTGCCCCACCGCCTGCTCCGAACCGTATTTGGTCAGGATGCTGTAGCCCTGCAGCGCCAGCACCATGCCGATGAACACCCCGGACACGACGATGATCGCCAGCGACAGCACGCCTACCGAGTACAGCTGTTTGGTCAGCAACTGGAAACCGCCGCCGATGCCGCCGCGGCCGATCAGTGCATGGAACAGGAACAGGCAGGAACGCCCCAGTACCGCCAGCACGTCGATCGCCGAGCGACCCAGCAGGCGGACACGTTCAAGTAAGGATCTTCTGCGCATCAACGCGCCCCCAGCAGGTCGGCGCGGTAATCAGGCGCAGGAAAGTGGAAGGGAACCGGGCCGTCCGGGTCGCCCTTCATGAACTGGCGAATCCGTGGGTTGTCCGACCCCATCAGCTCATCGGGCGTGCCCTGGCCCAACACCTGGCCGTCCCCCACCACATAGATGTAGTCGGCAATGCTGGCGGTTTCTGCCAGATCGTGGGACACGACGATGCTGGTGATGCCTAACGCATCGTTGAGCAGGCGGATCAGGCGCACCAGTACGCCCATGGCGATCGGGTCCTGGCCGACGAACGGTTCGTCGTACATGAGGATCTGCGGGTCCAGGGCAATGGCCCGGGCCAGCGCCACACGGCGCTTCATACCGCCAGACAGCTCGTCGGGCATCAGGTCGATGGCACCGCGCAGCCCCACGGCCTGCAGCTTCATCAACACGATGTCACGGATCATCTCGTCCGACAGCTGGGTGTGCACGCGCAGCGGGAACGCGACGTTCTCGAACACATCGAGGTCGGTGAACAGCGCGCCGCTCTGGAACAGCACACCCATCTGCTTGCGGGCGTCGAACAGGTCGCTGCGCGACAGCGTCGGCAGGTTTTGCCCGGCAACCCATACCTCACCGCTGGAGGGGCGCAGCTGCGCGCCCATCAGGCGGAGCAACGTGGTCTTGCCGCAACCCGATGGCCCCATGATGCCGGTGACCTTGCCGCGCGGGATGCGAATGTCGACGTTGCTGAAAATGCTGCGCGAACCGCGTTTGAAGGTAACCCCCTTCAACTCGACCGCGTAGGCGCTATCCACACTCATCTAGACTCCTTGCTAGTGCAGCCTCGTCCTAATGGACGCCGGCCTCCATCAGGAAGGCACACGCACCCCTGGCAGGCCGAATAGCGGCGAACTATAGCACCGCTGACAGCGCCGCCCCAAGGCCGGGCAACGAGTCGTTCAGCCCTGAGACAGGCTTTGATGACATTCGCTACAGCAATCGAAAGGGTGAGGGTTTTTGTCATTGCGCGTATAATCGCGGCCTTTTCATCAGGCATTGCTTTTTCGACATGAGCCAATCCAGCGAGCTGATCCAATCCGCCCAACGCACCCTGCGCCTGGAACTCGAGGCCGTAGAGGCCCTGCTGGCGCGCATCGACGACAATTTCGTCAAGGCCTGCGAACTGATCCAGGCCTGCAAGGGCCGGGTTGTCGTGGTCGGCATGGGCAAGTCCGGGCACATCGGCAACAAGATCGCCGCCACCCTGGCCAGCACCGGCACCCCGGCATTTTTCGTGCACCCGGCCGAAGCCAGCCATGGCGACATGGGCATGATCACCCGCGAGGATGTCATCCTTGCCCTGTCGAATTCCGGCAGCACCGCAGAGATCGTCACCTTGCTGCCCCTGATCAAGCGCCTGGGCATCAAGCTGATCAGCCTCACCGGCAACCCGGATTCGCCGCTGGCCCAGGCCGCCGAGGTCAACCTTGATGCCCGCGTCGAGCAAGAGGCCTGCCCGCTGAACCTGGCGCCCACCTCCTCTACCACGGCATCGCTGGTATTGGGTGACTGCCTGGCCATCGCCCTGCTCGAAGCCCGAGGCTTCACCGCCGAGGACTTTGCCTTCTCGCACCCGGGCGGCGCACTGGGCCGACGCCTGCTGCTCAAGGTCGAAAACGTGATGCATGCCGGCGACGAACTGCCTCAGGTACCGCGCGGCACCCTGCTCAAGGACGCGCTCCTTGAAATGTCCCGCAAAGGTTTGGGCATGACCGTGATTGTCGAAGCTGACGGCAAGCTGGCCGGAATCTTCACCGATGGCGACCTGCGCCGCAGCCTGGACCGCAACATCGACGTACACACCACCCTGATCGATCAGGTCATGACCGTGCATGGCAAGACGGCACGTGCCGAAATGCTTGCCGCCGAAGCCCTGAAGATCATGGAAGACCACAAGATCGGTGCCCTGGTTGTGGTGGATCGCGAAGACCGCCCCACCGGTGCCCTGAACATGCACGACCTGCTGCGCGCCGGCGTAATGTAAGGAGCGATGGAATGAACCAGGACCTCATGCAACGCGGCAAGCACATCAAGCTGGCAGTGTTCGACGTGGACGGCGTGCTCACCGACGGGCGCCTGTACTTCCTCGAAGACGGCAGCGAATTCAAGACCTTCAACACCCTCGACGGCCAGGGCATCAAGATGCTCATGAATTCGGGCGTGACCACCGCGATCATCAGCGGCCGCAAGACCCCGGTGGTCGAGCGCCGCGCCAGAAACCTCGGCATCCCGCACCTGTACCAGGGCCGCGAGGACAAATTGGTCGTGCTTGACGGCCTGCTCGCCGAACTGGGCCTAAGCTATGATCAAGTAGCCTACCTGGGCGACGACCTGCCGGACCTGCCGGTCATTCGTCGGGTAGCATTGGGCATGGCCGTGGCCAACGCCGCGCCGTTCGTTCGCCAGCACGCCCACGGCGTGACCCAGGCACGCGGCGGCGAAGGTGCGGCCCGTGAATTCTGCGAACTGATCATGCAGGCCCAGGGTACCCTGGACGCTGCCAACGCCAATTACCTGTAAGGCTGCCCATGTTCAGCAAGAAAGCCCGCAATGCTGCGCTGCTCGCAGTGATCGCTGCCCTGCTGGTGGCGATCGGCTACTGGAATGTCAGCCCGGAAAGCTTCCTCGACAAGCCGGTGGCCCAGGTCGACGAAAGCGCTATCGACTACTATGCGATCAACGCCCACAGCGTGCAGTTTCTGCCCGACGGCAAACTGCAGTACGAGATGACCGCCGACAAGGTCGAACACCTCAAGGCCAGTGAAATCACCCTGCTGACCACGCCGGACCTGCACATGTACCGCGGCACCGAATACCCGTGGCATGTGCAGAGCACCCGCGCCGAGGTCAACCCGGACGGTACCGAGGTCGAACTGATCGACAAGGTACGGGTTGCCCGCACTGACGAAAAGCAGCGCGAAACCATCATTACCAGCTCACGCATGACCGTGTTCCCGCAGAAGCAATATGCGCAGACCGAGCAAGCCGTTAGAATCGACGGCGCCGGTGGCACTACTACGGGCAAAGGAATGAAAGCGTATTTGAAAGAAGGCAAGATGGACTTGCTCTCTAACGTAAGAGGACAGTATGAGGCTCGTTAAAACCCTCCCCCTTTTGCTCAGCCTGAGCGCAGCACTGGGAAGCGCGAGCGCCCTCGCCCTGCCGAACGACCGTGACCAGCCGATCCGTATCCAGGCCGACAATGCCCACCTGGACGACAAGCAAGGCGTGGCCACCTACACCGGCGACGTGATCATCACCCAGGGTTCGATGATGATCAAAGGCAACACCGTGACCATCACCCGTTCCGCCTCCGGCGACATCGACGTGGTGACCTCGGTGGGCAACCTGGCCTACTTCGAGCAGCAGCAGAGCGCGGCCAAGCCAGACAAGATGAAAGGCTGGGGCGTCACCATTCAGTACCAGTCTCAGAAGGACCTGGTGATCCTCACCGACCGTGCCAAGGTCGAGAACGAGGGCAACACCACCGAAGGCGAGAAAATCGTCTACAACACCCAGACCCAGGTGGCGACTGCGGGTCGCGGTGGCAACGTGACCACACCGCGTCAGCGTATCGACATGGTGATCCAGCCCAAGAAGAAGGCCGAGTAAATGGCAACCCTCAAAGCCCAGCACCTGGCCAAGAGCTACAAGGGGCGGCAGGTGGTACGCGACGTCAGCCTGTCGATCGACAGCGGGCAGATCGTAGGCCTGCTTGGCCCCAACGGCGCCGGCAAGACCACCTGCTTCTACATGATTGTCGGGCTGGTCCAGGCCGAGCAGGGGCGCGTGCTTATCGATAACCTCGATGTCAGCCACCAGCCCATGCACGGCCGCGCCCGCGCCGGCATCGGCTACCTGCCGCAGGAGGCCTCGATCTTCCGCAAGCTGTCGGTGGCCGACAACATCATGGCCATCCTCGAGACCCGCAAGGACCTCGACCGCGAAGGGCGCCGCAAAGAACTGGAAAGCCTGCTGCAGGAGTTCCACATCAGCCATATCCGCGACAACCTCGGCATGAGCCTGTCCGGTGGTGAACGCCGCCGCGTCGAGATTGCCCGCGCCCTGGCAACCGCACCCAAGTTCATCCTGCTGGACGAACCGTTCGCTGGCGTCGACCCGATTTCGGTCGGCGACATCAAGCAGATCATCCACCACCTCAAGGCCAAGGGTATCGGTGTACTGATCACCGACCACAACGTGCGCGAAACCCTGGATATCTGCGAAACCGCCTATATCGTCAACGATGGCCGCCTGATCGCCGAAGGCGATGCCGAGACCATCCTGGCCAACGATCTGGTCAAAGAGGTTTACCTGGGTCACGAGTTCCGGCTCTGACCCCGGCACATGCCTGGAGTACTGGCAAATCGCCCTGAAACCGGGGTGAAAGTTGTTACAGTGCTCTAGGCAAACGCTACAATTTAAGGCATAAAACTTGCTTGATCTGGCGCCCCGGCGCCCTCGTGTAGTGGATGGCGCATGCGCGCCGGCGAACAAGGTATTAAGCCCCAGCCATGAAACCATCGCTCGTCCTAAAAATGGGCCAGCAACTGACGATGACACCGCAGTTGCAACAGGCCATCCGCCTACTCCAGCTTTCCACCCTGGACCTCCAACAGGAAATCCAGGAAGCGCTGGAGTCGAACCCGATGCTCGAACGTCAGGAAGACGGCGACGACTTCGACAACAGCGACCCGATGGCGGACAACGCCGAGAACAAGCCGGCCGCCGAAGTCCAGGACAACAGCTTCCAGGAAAGCACCGTCAGTGCCGACAACCTGGAAGACGGTGAGTGGAGCGAGCGCATCCCCAACGAGCTTCCGGTCGATACCGCCTGGGAAGACATCTACCAGACCAGCGCCAGCAGCCTGCCAAGCAACGATGACGACGAGTGGGACTTCACCACCCGCACCTCAGCCGGCGAGAGCTTGCAGAGCCACCTGCTGTGGCAACTGAACCTGGCGCCGATGTCCGACACCGACCGCCTGATCGCCGTCACGCTGATCGACAGCATCAATGGCCAGGGCTACCTGGAAGACACCCTCGAGGAAATCTGCGCCGGTTTCGACCCGGAGCTGGATATCGAGCTGGACGAGGTCGAAGCGGTGCTGCACCGCATCCAGCAGTTCGAGCCAGCCGGCGTCGGCGCGCGCAACCTGGGCGAATGCCTGCTGCTGCAACTGCGCCAGTTGCCTGCCAGCACCCCCTGGATGACCGAAGCCAAGCGCCTGGTCACCGATTTCATCGACCTGCTCGGCAGCCGCGATTACAGCCAGCTGATGCGGCGCATGAAAATCAAGGAAGACGAGCTGCGCCAGGTGATCGAACTGGTACAGAGCCTCAACCCGCGCCCCGGTTCGCAGATCGAGTCCAGCGAGCCCGAGTACGTGGTGCCTGACGTCATCGTGCGCAAAGACAGCGACCGCTGGCTGGTGGAGCTGAACCAGGAGGCTATCCCGCGTCTGCGCGTCAACCCGCAGTACGCCGGTTTCGTGCGCCGTGCCGATACCAGCGCCGACAACACCTTCATGCGCAACCAGTTGCAGGAAGCGCGCTGGTTCATCAAGAGCCTGCAAAGCCGCAACGAAACCCTGATGAAGGTTGCCACACAGATCGTCGAGCACCAGCGCGGTTTCCTCGACCATGGTGACGAAGCCATGAAGCCGCTGGTGCTGCATGACATCGCAGAAGCGGTGGGCATGCACGAGTCGACCATTTCGCGGGTTACCACGCAGAAATACATGCATACACCGCGTGGCATCTACGAACTGAAATACTTTTTCTCCAGCCACGTCAGCACCTCCGAAGGCGGAGAATGCTCGTCCACGGCGATCCGCGCGATCATCAAAAAACTGGTTGCGGCGGAAAATCAGAAAAAGCCATTGAGTGACAGCAAGATCGCTGGTTTACTGGAGGCACAAGGCATCCAGGTAGCCCGTCGCACCGTCGCCAAGTACCGCGAGTCCCTCGGCATCGCACCGTCGAGCGAGCGCAAGCGACTGATGTAGCCCCTGAGATGTGCCACAGCGTTTGTGGGGCAGGTGCAAGACCTGCCTCTTTATGCACGGGCAACAAAGGAGAAGCTGTATGCAAGTCAATATCAGTGGACAGCATGTAGAAGTCACCCAGCCACTGCGCGATTACGTGCTTGAAAAGCTCGCCCGCGTGGAAAGTCACTTCGACAAGATCACCAACGTGCAGGTCATCATGAAAGTCGAGAAGCTGCAGCAAAAGGTCGAGGCGACCCTGCAGATTCCTGGCGGCGAAGTGGTAGCCAACGCCGAACACGAAGACATGTATGCAGCGATCGACGCCTTGGCCGACAAGCTCGACCGCCAACTGAAAAAACACAAGGAAAAACAGCAAAGCCTGCTGCAAGGTGCAGCTGCCCGCTGATCCCCCTCATCCATGATCCGACTTGAAACCATCCTGACCCCCGGCCGTTCACTCGTGAACGTGCCGGGCGGCAGCAAGAAGCGCGCCCTGGAAAAGGTCGCCACCGTCATCGCCGAACAAGTGCCAGAACTGGAGATGCAAGACGTCTTCGAAAAGCTGGTCGCCCGCGAAAAACTCGGCTCGACCGGTTTCGGCAATGGCATCGCCATCCCGCACTGTCGGCTTGAAGGTTGTTCCTCCCCGGTCAGTGCTCTGCTGCACCTGGAAGCCCCAATCGATTACGACGCCATTGATGGTGCGCCCGTGGACCTGCTGTTCGTCCTGCTGGTGCCTGAAGCCGCCACCGATGCGCATCTGGAACTGCTGCGCCAGATTGCCAGCATGCTCGATCGCAAAGAAGTCCGTGATCGTCTGCGTGCCGCCAGCAGTAACGAGGACCTGTACCAGGTTGTCCTGGACGTACAGAACGAGCACTGAACATGCGCCTGATCATTGTCAGCGGCCGGTCCGGCTCCGGCAAGAGCACCGCCCTCGATGTCCTGGAAGACAACGGTTTTTACTGCATTGACAACCTGCCCGCCGGGCTGCTGCCGCAGTTGGCGGAGGATGCACTGATCAACACGGAATTACTGCAACCCAAGGTTGCCGTGTCGATCGATGCACGCAACCTGCCCAGCCACCTTACGCGCTTCCCCGAGCTACTCGAAGAAGCCCGTGCGCGGAACATCCAGTGTGACGTGCTGTTCCTGGATGCCGACGAAGACATGCTGCTCAAGCGCTTCTCGGAAACCCGCCGTCGCCATCCACTGACCAATGCCAACCGTTCGCTGGCAGAAGCCATTCGCGTGGAGAGCGAGCTGCTGGGGCCAATTGCCGACCTGGCAGACCTGAAGATCGACACCACCAGCCTCAACCTGTACCAACTACGGGATTCGATCAAGTTGCGCCTGCTCAACCAGCCCGAGCCCGGCACAGCCTTTTTGGTCGAGTCGTTTGGTTTCAAGCGCGGCATGCCAGTCGATGCCGACCTGGTGTTCGATGTACGCTGCCTGCCCAACCCCTACTGGAAACCCGAGCTGCGTGAGCACTCCGGCCTTGATCAACCGGTCGCCGACTACCTGGCCGCACAGCCAGACGTAGAGGACATGTTCAATGACATTTCCAGCTACTTGCTCAAGTGGCTACCCCGCTTCGCCGCCAGCAACCGCGCCTACGTCACCATTGCTATCGGCTGCACCGGCGGCCACCACCGCTCGGTCTACATCACCGAACGCCTTGGCCAGTTGCTGCAGCAATCCCTGAAAAACGTCCAGGTCCGCCACCGCGACCTCTAAGCCCAAGGATCCGCCCCACGATGCCCGCCCGCGAAATCACCATCATCAACAAGCTGGGCCTGCATGCCCGGGCGGCAGCCAAGTTCGTCGGCGTGGCCGGCCGCTTCCCCTGTGCAGTCAGGGTTGGCCGTGCGCCGGACAAGCTGGTGGATGGCAAGAGCATCATGGCGGTGATGATGCTGGCGGCCGGCAAAGGCACACAGGTTCACCTGCTTACCGAGGGCGAGCAGGACAACGACGCCATGGATGCGCTGGTCGAGCTGATCAACAACTTCTTCGACGAAGGCGAGTAAAAGCATCAGCCCTGCACCGCCCATGTGGGAGCGGCCTTGTGTCGCGATTGGGGCGCGCAGCGGCCCCGGCAATCTCGAACACCTTGAAGATCGCCGGGTCTGCTGCGCAGCCCGATCGCGACGCAAGGCCGCTCCCACAGAGTGTATCCCGCCGACCTGACGAAAGATCAGGACATCGCGGTATCCATCACCATCATCAAGCAGAACCCGATGCACAACCCCAGGCTGGCCAGGCGATGATGGCCGTTGCTGCGTGACTCCGGGATGATTTCCTGCGTGACCACCAACAGCATCGCCCCCGCCGCACAGGCCAGGCCCAGCGGCAGCAGCAGTTCGGCGATGTTCACCAACCAGGCACAGATCACTGCGGCTACCGGCTCGACCAGCCCAGAAGCAGCACCGATCAGGAAGGCTTTGAAGCGCGGCATGCCCGCCCCTGCCAGCACCAGCGCAATCACCAGCCCCTCAGGCACATCTTGCAAGGCGATGCCCATGGCCAGGCTGTCGGCGTCGGCCATGCCACCACCGGCCGATACGCCAATCGCCATGCCTTCGGGAATGTTGTGCGCGATGATCGCGATGACAAACAGCCAGATGCGCGCAGCAATCACTGGCTGATTGCCGGTGCCGACCAGTGCTTCCGGCGAGGCACCTGACACCTTGAGGTCAACCAGAAACAGGCACAGCGCACCGAACATCAGGCCAAAGCTGATCAGGCCACCCGCGCCCCAAGGGCTGAAACCGATGGATTGAGCGGCGTCCAGCCCCGGAATGATCAGGGAAAACGCGGTGGCCGCCAGCATTACGCCAGCGCCGAAGCCCAGCAGCGTATCGGCCAAGGCCACCGGCATGTTGCGAATGACCAGTACCGGTACCGCGCCCAGCGCCGTCCCCAGGGCGCATAATGCGCCGCCCTCCAGCGCACGCAACATGCGCGGCTCCAGGTCCAGCCAGGCAAGGCCACGCGCCACTAGCAGCGCGGTGCCAGCCAGCAAAAGCAAAGTCCCAAGCGCCAGCCGAAACAGGCGCACACTGCTGACAGACATCACCTCAGAGCGCATACCGGTCCGACTCACTTAAGGGCTTCGAGGTAACGGCGTTCCACTTCGGCCCAGTCAATCACGTTGTAGAAGGCACCGATGTATTCCGGACGACGGTTCTGATACTTCAGGTAGTAGGCATGCTCCCACACGTCCAGGCCGAGGATTGGCGTGTTGCCGTGCATCAGCGGGCTGTCCTGGTTGCCACTGCTCTCGACCACCAGGGTTTTCTGCGGCGTTACGCTGAGCCAGGCCCAGCCGCTGCCAAAGCGGGTCAGCGCAGCCTTGGTGAACGCCTCCTTGAAGGCATCGAAACCACCCAGTTGCGAGGTGATGGCCTGCGCCAGCTGGCCGTGTGGCTCACCACCACCTTGCGGCGACATCACCGTCCAGAACAGGCTATGGTTGGCGTGCCCCCCGCCATGGTTGGTCACAGCGCCACGCAGGTTTTCCGGCAGTTGCTTGACTGCACCAACCAGCTTTTCCACAGGCCATTCGGCCCATTCGGTGCCTTCGATGGCGGCATTGAGGCCGTTGACGTAGGTCTGGTGGTGCTTGGTGTGGTGAATTTCCATGGTCTGCGCGTCGATGTGCGGCTCCAGCGCATCGTAGGCGTAGGGCAAAGCAGGCAAGGTATGCGGCATGTCAGTGAATTCCGTAGGCTTGGGTTCTGGGCGCCACGTCTGGCTGGGCAGCGAGCTCGCTGGCCCCGGTGCCGTGGCGGTTGAGCAGACGCTCGGTACGTGGGTACTGGCCGTATTCGGCGATAAAACTCAGCAGCTCGGTGTAGGTGCGTCCACTGTGACGCAGGGCTGCGTCACGCAGCGCCTGGGGTAAACGCGCCTCCTGGCTGGCCTGCAGCAGCCGCTGGTGAGCGGCACACAGGTAGTCGGCGCTCTCGTGCGGCTGGTTGAGGCGCAGGTGCAGGTCGGCCAGGTTGTGATGGGCGATGACGAATGCAGCCACCGCTTCGTCGACGTCATGCCAGCGCTCGAACAGCACCTGTGCCAGCGCCAGGGCTTGCAGGTAGTGTTCCCGGGCGTCGACCAGCTCGCCTTGTTCGAACAGGCGGTTGGCGGTTTCCGTAGTGCGTTTCCAGTGCTGCATGGTTGTCTCCTGAGCGGTGACGCAGTGTCAGATACCGCCAGCGGTAAGTTTTTCCGGGTCCAGCAGTGCTTCCAGCTGGTCGCGCGACAGGTCGGTGTGTTCCAACGCCACGTCGATGATCGGGCGGCCCTGCTTGTAGGCGGTCTTGGCGATTTCGGCAGCCTTGAGGTAGCCGATAATCGGGTTCAGCGCAGTGACCAGAATCGGGTTGCGCGCCAGGGCTTCCTTGAGCTTGCCCTCGTTGACCTTGAACGTGGCGATGGCCTTGTCGGCCAGCAGACGGCTGACGTTGGCCATCAGCTCGATGCTTTCCAGCAGGTTGCGGGCGATCACCGGCAGCATCACGTTCAGCTCGAAGTTGCCGGACTGGCCAGCGACAGCGATGGTGGCGTCGTTGCCGATCACTTGGGCAGCCACCATGGCGGTGGCCTCAGGAATCACCGGATTGACCTTGCCAGGCATGATCGAAGAGCCCGGTTGCAGGCCTTGCAGCTCGATTTCGCCCAGGCCGGCGAGCGGGCCGGAGTTCATCCAGCGCAGGTCGTTGGCGATCTTCATCAGCGCCACGGCAGTGGTCTTGAGCTGGCCAGACAGCGCCACGGCAGTGTCTTGCGAACCGATCAGGGCGAACAGGTTCTGGCCCGGGGCGAACTCGACCTGGGTCAGGCCGCTGAGCTGGCGGGCGAAACCGGCCGCGAACTGTGGGTGGGCGTTGATGCCGGTCCCCACGGCCGTGCCACCTTGGGCCAGCGCCTGCAAGCTCGGCAGGGTCGCCTCGATGTGCGCCTTGGCAGCGTTGATCTGCGCGGCCCAGCCATCCAGCACCTGGCTCATGCGCACCGGCATGGCGTCCATCAAGTGGGTACGGCCGGTTTTCACGTACTGATGCACCTGCACCGACTTGCTCTCGATCACCTGCACCAGGTGGCTCAGGGCCGGAAGCAGTTGTTCGTGCAGGGCCAGTGCAGCACTGACGTGAATGGTCGTCGGGATGATGTCGTTGCTGCTCTGGCCACAGTTGACGTGGTCGTTGGCGTTCACCGCATCACCCAGTACACGGCTGGCCAGGGTGGCAATCACCTCGTTGGCGTTCATGTTCGAGCTGGTGCCGGAGCCGGTCTGGAACACATCCACCGGGAAGTGCTGGATGAAATCCTCGGCCAGCAGTTGCTCGACCGCCTTGACGATGGCATTGCCCTGCGCGGCAGACAATTGCTCCAGCTCGACGTTGGCCTTGGCGGCAGCCGCCTTGGCCAGCAACAGCGCGCGAATGAACTGGGCCGGCATGCGCTGGCCGCTGACCGGGAAGTTGTCGACCGCGCGCTGGGTCTGGGCACCGTACAGGGCCTGGGCCGGCACCTGCAGTTCGCCCATGCTGTCACGCTCGATACGGGTATCACTCATCATCAAATCCTTGCATCAGTTCATCGGGAGAAATCGACGGCAGCAGGCGGCAATTGGCCAACTGCAGGGCGTAGGGCTGCCAGCGCTGGTTCTGTTCCTGGCGATCGAGATTGCGCAGGTCCAGCAAGGGGCGCCAGGCCTGGTCCAGGCACAGACAGCGCCAATGCCAGGGCAGCATGCGGTCGCAGGCGGTATCCAGTAACAGGCGGAAGGAGGTCAGTGCCACCGTCCATGGCGAGGTTTCGGTGCAGCACACCAGGTAGCGGCCCTCGGCCAGGTAATGCTCGATCAGGCGCGGCTCGTCGGGTTCGAGCGCACAGCGGATGCGCCGGCTGAGCCAGCGCCAGTTTTCCAGGTAGGGCAGTTCGCGGAGGACGGGTTTCATGAACATCATCGCCGGGTTACTGGATAATGATATTCATTATTAAGTGATAAACAGAATCACTTCAAGAAAAAGGTGATGAAACAAAAAACCCGGCACAGGGCCGGGTCTTCTGATTTGCCAAGGTATCTGGAACGAATTAGCTACCCGCTACAGTCATTCGCTCGATCAGCACAGAACCCGTGTGAATGTTGCTACGGGTTTCGAGATCACTCCCGATCGCGACAATTTGCTGGAACATGTCCTTCATATTGCCGGCAATGGTCACTTCCTGCACCGCGTGCTGGATCTCGCCGTTCTCAACCCAGAACCCTGCCGCACCTCGGGAATAATCCCCGGTCACCATGTTCAGGCCATGCCCCATCAGCTCGGTGACCAGCAGGCCACGGCCCATGCGGCGGATCAGTGCTGCCTGGTCTTCGACACCATGGCTGACGTACAGGTTGTGCACGCCACCGGCGTTGGCGGTACTTGGCAAGCCCAGCTTGCGCCCGGAATACGTGCCCAGCAGGTACGACACCAGCTCGCCTTTGTCGACGAACGGCTTGGCATAGGTGGCCAGGCCGTCACCATCGAATGCGGCGCTGCCCAGCGCTCGCGGAATGTGCGGGCGCTCGTCGAGGGTTAGCCAGGAGGGGAACAGGCGCTGGCCAATGGTCCCTTCAAGGAACGACGATTTGCGGTAAAGATTGCCGCCGGAAATGGCCGAGAGGAAGCTGCCGAACAGGCCGCCGGCCAGCTCGGCGGAAAACAGCACCGGCACTTCGCAAGTGGGCACCGGGCGCGCGCCCAGGCGGCTGGCGGCGCGCTGGGCAGCGCGTACACCGATACTGCGCGGGTCGGCGAGCAGGTTGCCCTGGCGGTTTACGTCATACCAGTAGTCGCGCTGCATCTGCCCGTCGCCTTCGGCGATCATGACGCAACTCAGGCTGTGCCGGGTCGACGCGTAGCCCCCGATGAAGCCATGGCTGTTGCCATACACACGGCAGCCCTGGTGGGTATTGAGGGTGGTGCCGTCGGCATTGAGGATGCGCGGGTCGGCATCGAACGCCGCAGCCTCGCAGGCCAGGGCCATCTCGATGGCCTTCTCGGGTTCAATGTCCCAGTCGTGATACAGGTCCAGGTCCGGGATGTCCCGGGCCATCAACGCGGCGTCCGCCAGGCCAGAGCATTCGTCCTCGGAAGTATGCTTGGCAATGGCCAACGCCGCAGCGACGGTTTCGCGGATCGCATCCGGGCCACTGGCCGAAGTGCTGGCCGAACCTTTGCGCTGGCCAACGTAGAGGGTAATGCCAAAACCCTGGTCGCGATTGAACTCGACGGTCTCGACCTCACGCTGGCGTACCGTGGTGGACAGGCCCTGCTCCAGCGACACGGCCACTTCGCAGGCACTGGCCCCCTGGCGGCGCGCCTCGGCGATGATTGCCTCGACCTGCTCCTGCAATGCTGGCAGGTCTTTCGGACCTACGCTCTGGACTGCACTCATGGTTCTCTCCACTCAAATTCTGCGTTCGGCGTGGGTCATTCTACGACCGGGCCGGACAAGCGGCCCCCGACTGGTTATCATGGCGGCGATTTCTAGCGGACTGCCACCATGGTTGATTCAAACGACGACGCCTTCGACGGCGAAAAAAGCAAAACCCAGATCAAGCGCGAACTGCATGCGCTGGTCGAACTTGGCGAGCGCCTGACCACGCTCAAGGCCGATACCCTGGCACGCCTGCCGTTGACCGACGAGCTGCGCAAAGCACTGGCTGAAGCCAGCAAGCACACCGCTCATGGCGCCCGTAAGCGCCACATGTCGTTCGTCGGCAAGCTGATGCGCGTGCAGGACCTGGACGCCATCCACGCCTTGCTCGAACAGATGGACAGCTCGACTCGCCAGTACAACGAGCGTTTCCACAACCTGGAGCGCTGGCGTGACCGGTTGATCGACGGTAACGACGAAGACCTCGAGCGTTTCGTCAACGAGTACCCCGAAACCGATCGCCAGCAAATGCGTTCGCTGGTGCGCCATGCTCAACACGAAAAGGCCCGGAACAAGCCACCTGCCGCTGCGCGCAAGGTGTTCAAGTACATCCGCGACCTCGACGAGTTGCAGCGCGGGTTGCGCTGACCCCTTGGGGGCCGCTTTGCGGCCCCCAAAAGCCATCACGCCCCGGTACCGCCCACGGTAATCGCATCCAGTTTCAAGGTAGGCTGCCCTACCCCCACCGGCACCGACTGCCCGTCCTTGCCGCATGTGCCCACTCCGCTGTCCAGCGCCAGGTCGTTACCGACCATCGACACCCGGCTCATCGCCTCAGGACCATTGCCGATCAGGGTTGCGCCTTTTACAGGTGCAGTAATCTTGCCGTCTTCGATCAGGTAGGCCTCACTGGTCGAGAACACGAACTTGCCGCTGGTGATGTCCACCTGGCCGCCGCCCAGATTGGCGCAGTAGATCCCTTTTTTCACCGATGCGATGATTTCCTGCGGGTCGCTTTCGCCAGCCCGCATGTAGGTATTGGTCATGCGTGGCATCGGCAGGTGTGCGTAGGATTCGCGGCGCCCGTTGCCGGTCACCGCCATGCCCATCAGGCGTGCGTTCAGCTTGTCCTGCATGTAGCCCTTGAGCACCCCGTTCTCGATCAACGTGGTGCACTCGGTCGGGGTACCTTCGTCGTCGACGCTCAGCGAACCCCGGCGGCCCTCGAGCGTGCCATCGTCAACGATGGTGCACAGGCTCGATGCCACTTTCTCGCCGATACGGCCGCTGAAAGCCGAACTGCCCTTGCGGTTGAAGTCACCTTCCAGGCCATGGCCGACAGCCTCGTGCAACAGCACACCCGACCAGCCCGAACCTAATACCACCGGCAAGGTACCGGCCGGTGCCGGAATCGCTTCCAGGTTCACCAGGGCCTGACGCAGCGCTTCACGGGCATAGCCCATTACCCGCTCTTCAGTGAAGAAGCGGTAGTCGGTACGCCCGCCACCGCCCTGCCCGCCGCGTTCGCGGCGGCCGTTCTGCTCGACGATGACGCTGACGTTGAAGCGCACCAGCGGGCGCACGTCGGCAGCCAGGCTGCCATCGGCCGCCGCAATCAGGATACGCTCCCAGACCCCGGCCATGCTCACACTGACCTGCTGAATTCGCGGGTCCAGGGCACGGGTGGCGGCATCGACACGCTTGAGCAGCTCGACCTTTTCGGCACGGCTCAGTACATCCAGCGGGTTGTCTGCCGCATACAGGGCAGTGACTTCCTGGCTGCGGAAGGCCTGCACCGTGCCGTTTTGACCGGCACGGGAAATGGAACGGGCGGCGCGCGCCGCCGAGGTCAACGCCTCGAGGTTGATTGCATTGCTGTAGGCGAACCCGGTCTTTTCACCAGACTGGGCACGCACGCCCACGCCCTGGTCGAGGTTGAAACTGCCCTCTTTGACGATGCCGTCTTCCAGCGCCCAGGTTTCCGAGATCTGGCCCTGGAAATACAGGTCGGCGGCGTCGATGCCGGGGCCAGCCAACTCACCCAGCACGGTCTGCAGGCTGTCCAGGGTCAAGCCGCCTGGGGCCAGGAGCTGCTCACTGACGGTGGATAACATCTGGCTCATAGTCACTCCGCGGTGTGCGCAGGCCGCAACGCGCCCTGCGAGAAAAAGCGCCGGTGCGATACCACCGGCATGCGCGCCCGAATGGACGCTTGTTCTTCAATGTCGCGCTCGGCAAGCAGTACCGCTTCGCCTTGCGCCTGTTCTGCAACGATGCGCCCCCAAGGGTCGACAATCGCCGCATGCCCATGGGTTTCCCGTGGGCCTGGGTGGGTGCCTCCCTGCGCCGCAGCCAGCAGGTAGCACTGGGTCTCGATGGCTCGGGCGCGTACCAGTACCTCCCAGTGGGCCGCGCCTGTCACTGCCGTAAAGGCAGCCGGCGCAGTGATCAGCTCCGCGCCGGCAGCACGCAGTGCGCTGTACAGCTCGGGGAAGCGCAAGTCGTAGCACACGCTCAACCCCAGCCGCCCGACCGGCGTATCAGCCACCACCACCTGAGCGCCATGGGCGTAGTCGTCCGACTCACGGTAACGGCCACGGTTGTCGGCTACATCCACGTCAAACAGGTGCAGCTTGTCATAACGTGCCGCCACCTCGCCGTGTTCATCGATCAACAGCGAGCAGGCATGGGCCTTGGCCTCGGGCTGGCCGACCGGTGGCAAGGGCAAGGTACCGGCAACAATCCATAACTTGAGGTCACGGGCGGTGCGTTTCAACCATGGCAGGATCGGCCCTTCGCCCAACGCTTCGGCACGGCCGATGGCAGCGGCATCCTTACGGCCCATTGCAGCGAAATTTTCCGGCAGCACCGCCAGCCGCGCGCCGCCCAACGCGGCCTGCTCCAACAGGGCACCGGCACGTTGCAGGTTGGCCAGCACATCGTCCTGGCTGACCATCTGGATTACCGCTGCCTTCATGGGCACTCCTAGCGGGATTTCTCGAAAGGTTTCACAAAGGTGATTCTAGGCTCTTTAACCGGTCCTTCGACACGGTAGTGCACACTGGCAAAGCGCGAAACACGGTCACCGATCAACCGATCGACCAGGAACAAGGCGCCACCTACGGCCGGCGCGCCGACAATCAGTGCCGCCAGCGGCAGGTTGTTCGTCACCGGCAGGCTCACCTGCAGGTTGGCGTCGATCCGGTCGCGTAGCATGTCCAGGGTCCCGTCCAGCTCGAAATTGCTCGACGGGCCGGTCACGCTGATGGGCTCGCGGGTCACATACACCCCGTCACTGGCCACCAGCAGGCCCTTGACCCGGTCATAGGCCAGGCCTTTGTCGAACAGGTCGGAGAAGTCCAGACGCAGGCGTCGGCCAATGGAGTTGAAGTTGAGCAGGCCGAATACCCGCAACGCCTGGGCGCTGCCTTCAACCTCGACGAACTGGCCGGTACGCAGTGCCGCGTCCATGCTGCCCGAGAAGCGCTTCAGCCCCACCGCAGCCGGCGAACCCGGCCAGCGGCCGTCCACATCCAGGCGAAAATCGCGGCTGGTCACGGTCGGGGCAAAGCCCCAGGCCTTGAGTACATCGGCCAGGTTCTTGCCGTCCAGGCGTCCTTTGTACCAGCTGCTGGTCTTGCCTGTTTCGCCTTCCCAGCCACCGCCGCCGTCGATACGCAGGCCTTTGAAGTCGAGGTCGATATCACTGGCGCTAACACCACGCGCGGTGGGTCGCAACTTGATCGAGGCACTGCCGAACAAGTCGTCGCCGCGGTACAGCTTGTCGATGCTCAGGTCCAGCGCCGGGACCTTGCGCGGGTCGAACGAGGCCAGCGGATCAGGGCCATCCTCGGCTTGTGCCTGGGCAGGGTCGGCTGCCGGCAAACGCAAGGTTTGCATACGCACCACCATGGGCGAGCCTTTGGCATCCGGCACGCGTGCGTTGCCTATCACTTCCTTGCTGTCCAGGCGCAGGTCCCAAGCCTGGCCGCCTCGCGCCAGCCTGACCACTGCCTGATTCAGGTCCATGCCAAAGGCTTTCAACTGGCCAATGCTCAGGTCTACGCTTTGCAGGTTTTGCCGTGCACTGCCACCGGGGTCGTCGCCCGCCAGGCGCGCGGCCTGCTCTTGCCAAGGTGCCAGGTCCAAGGCCTCCAGGCGGCCACGTACCCGCAGGCCTTGACCGGCCGGCAGTTGAGCGTTGCCGGCGCCCAGCAGCAACTCACCGCGCCCCTGGGCCAGTGCGTCGGCCGGCGCGGCATAGGCAAAGCGGGCAAGGTCGGTGTAGGCGGCATCGAAGCGACGCTCCGCCCCCTGCAGGTTCATGCTGAAACGGCTGTCGCGGGTATCCGCCACCGCTTTGCCGAACGGTGCCGGCAGGTCGATCGCCAGGCCCTTGAGGTTGGAGGTGACGTTCAGGCTGTTTTCCCGGCTACCCAGGTTGACCTGTAGCTGGTAAGGCAAGTCGCCGGAGGCCGGCAGGGCCTGCTTGAACTGCAGCCATTCGGTCAACGCCTTGAGCGACACCTGGCCATTGGCATTAATGCGGGTCTGCATCTGGCCGGCCTGGCCTTCAGCAGTGATTTGCGCCGTTACCGGCTTGCCGAAGGCTTGCAGGCTGATGCCCTTGCCGCTCAGGCCTTTGTCGAAATCAAAGCTGAAATCACCCTTCAGGCGGTTCAACTCCAGGCTCGGCGGGGCGACTTTCAGGCGCGCCTCGTTGGTGGCGAAGTCCACCTGTACTTTCGGTCGCAGCCCATGGGCCAAGGGGATATCGAGCTTGACCTTGCCCTTCAGCGGCCCTTCACCCTCCCAGCCGGCGAACATCTCACCGGTGCCGATTGGCGCTTCCTTGAGAGTCTTCAGCCCATCACCCAGGGTGCCGTCGAAGTCTCCATCCAGGTACAGGTGGCTGTGCTGGTCACCGTCGACATGCGGGATATCGACCGTCACATCGCTGACCTTGGTGTCGAGCAGCACGCCGCGTTGGGCCTTGATGCGCACACCACTGTCCTCAATGAACACATCGCCATCCACGTGCTGCACCTGCGGCCAGCCAGGCTGGAAGTCCAGGGCGGCATCGCGCACCTTGAAGAACAGGCTGATACTGCGTGCTTCAGGAGCCGCGCCATGATTCAGCGAGCCCTGGTACTGGAAGTAGCCTTCATCCACCGTGCCTTTGACGATGGCGCTGCGCAACCACTCGTCGAGGGCCGGGCTGAGCACCTCGGGCAGGTATTTGGCGGTATAGCGGCCATCGCCTTCGGTCAGGCCGACGCGCAGGTCCATGTAGTCTTCGCGGCCTTCCTCGAACAACAGGCGAATCAGGAAATCACCGGCGATCTTGCCCTCTTCGCCCAGCACCTTGAGGTACGGCGCTATCAGGGTGAAACCGTCTTTGTCCAAGGCCCAGGTCAGGCGTGCATTGGCCTTCTGGTAGTGCCAGGGTTTGGCGAAGATCGGGTACAGATGCAGCATGAACGCCTCGGTATCCAACCGCAGCTCACCATGGCCCAGGTCGCCACTGATGCTGCCGCTGACGTTACCGGCAGCCGGGGCATTGTGATAGGCATCGAAACCGACCTTTTCCAGGTTGGCCTCGAACTGCAGGCGTTTGTCACCCTCGGCTTTCGGCCGGGCCTCCAGGCGCACATTGCGCAGCGCGCCGGTTACCTTCAGGCCATCGACCACAGCCATGACGTTGTCAGGCAACGGCGCCAAAGCATCGATCAGCGGGGTCAAGGGCGTGAGGTCGAGCCGGTCGGCCTGCACCCGCCAGTTTTCATCGGCTGCGTTCTCGCCCGGGCGCTGCTGCAACTGCAAGTGCGACTCCCAGCGGGCCTTGCCGATGTCCATGGCCAGGGAGTCGACCACCACATCGAAGCCTTGATCCCGGCGCTGGAACCAGGCGCCCAGGGCCAGGTTGCTCAGCGTGGCAGCCTTGCGGCCGGTATAGGCACCCCGCAGTTCAGGCGCATTAAGCCGCACCACAGCCTGCTGCAACTGCCCTTTGCGCCAATCGACCCAGAACTCGCCACCCGCTCGCAACGCGTCAGCTTGCCACTCACCGAGCAGGCGTGGTGGCAACCAGCGCGCCCAGTCACTTTGCGGCAGGCTCAGGTAGGCCTCCACCTGGCCATCACGCCAGGCCTTGGCTGACACACGGCTTTGCAGGTTCAGTGACAGAGGCTGGCCATCAGGCAAGGTGGCGCGCAACTCCAGCACTTGCCGTGAAGCACCCGCCTGCAGGCCGGCGCTGACATAGGTGAGGGTGAGCGGGTCACGCTGCCAGGGGTGCAAGGTGACCTGGCTGTCGAACACATCGACGCGGCCCAATTGACGCAGGCGTTGCAGCAGGTCGGCGGGGTCGAGTGGTGCGTCGTCTTTTTTCGGCAGGCCTTCAAGGTTCCAGGCGCCCTGCTCGTTCTCGCGCAAGATCAGTTGCAGGCCGCCCAGCTGAATGCGCGCCAGGCGCACTTCACGGGCGGTAAGGCTGGCCCAGACATCAGGCACCACCTTCACGTCATCCAGGCGCAACGCCGTAGCGCCTTCGCCCAGTTGCAGGTCACGTACCCGCAGCACCGGAGCCAGCCCGCTCCAGCGGCCCTCAAGGGCACCGACATGCACCGGCAGGCCCAACGCCTGCTCGGCCTTGCTTTCCACATCGGCGCGGTACTCGGCCACCAGCGGCACCAGTTCGCGACCGAGGCTGACATACAGCGCCACCAATACCGCCAACAGGGCGCACACGCCCAGCCCCCAGCGGGTCAAGGCGACAAGAACGCGGGTCAGACGTCCCATGGCCATGGCCCTCCAAGTCGTTTATCCATGATGGCCGGTAGCGGCGGTTTTGCCAGCCCGACCATCCTGCGGCGTGTTCTGGAAGAACTCAGAGCAGCACCACGTCGTATTGTTCCTGCGAATACATCGACTCGACCTGGAAGCGAATGGTTCGACCGATGAAAGCCTCCAGCTCAGCGACGTTGCCAGACTCTTCATCCAGCAGGCGGTCGACCACCTTCTGGTTGGCCAGTACACGGTAGCCCTCAGCCTGATAGGCCCGGGCCTCGCGCAGGATCTCACGGAAGATCTCGTAACAAATGGTCTCGGGGGTTTTCAGCTTGCCGCGCCCCTGGCAGGCCAGGCAAGGCTCACACAGCACCTGCTCCAGGCTTTCACGGGTGCGCTTGCGGGTCATCTGCACCAGGCCCAGCTCGGTAATACCGATGATGTTGGTCTTGGCGTGATCGCGCTCCAGCTGTTTTTCCAGGGTGCGCAACACCTGGCGCTGGTGCTCTTCATCTTCCATGTCGATGAAGTCGATGATGATGATGCCGCCGATGTTGCGCAGGCGCAGTTGCCGGGCAATGGCGGTGGCGGCTTCCAGGTTGGTCTTGAAGATGGTCTCTTCCAGGTTGCGATGGCCGACGAACGCGCCGGTGTTCACATCGATGGTGGTCATCGCTTCGGCCGGGTCGACCACCAGGTAGCCACCCGACTTGAGCGGCACCTTGCGCTCAAGCGCACGCTGGATCTCGTCTTCAACGCCGTACAGGTCGAAGATCGGTCGCTCACCCGGGTAGTGCTCGAGGCGGTCGGCGATTTCCGGCATCAGTTCGCCAACGAACTGCGTGGTTTTCTGGAAGGTTTCCCGCGAGTCGATGCGGATCTTCTCGATTTTCGGGTTGACCAGGTCACGCAGCGTGCGCAGGGCCAGGCCCAGGTCTTCGTAGATGACCGTGGGCGCGCCGCAGGTCTTGATCTGGGTGCCAATCTGCTCCCACAGGCGACGCAGGTAGCGGATGTCCTGCAGGATTTCTTCAGCGCGTGCGCCTTCGGCGGCGGTGCGCAGGATAAAGCCACCGGCATCCTTGATGTTTTCGCTTTCCATGCAGTCGCTGACCACCTGCTTGAGGCGATCACGCTCGGCTTCGTCTTCGATCTTCAGCGATATGCCAACATGGCTGCTACGCGGCATGTACACCAGGTAGCGCGAAGGGATCGACAACTGGGTGGTCAGCCGCGCACCCTTGGTGCCGATCGGGTCCTTGGTCACCTGCACCACCAAGGCCTGGCCTTCGTGGACCAGGGCGGTGATGTTCTCTACCGCCGAGCCTTCGCGCTGGGAAATTTCCGAGGCATGGATGAACGCCGCGCGCTCCAGGCCGATGTCGACGAAGGCCGCCTGCATGCCCGGCAGCACGCGCACCACCTTGCCCTTGTAGATATTGCCAACGATGCCACGGCGCTGGGTGCGCTCGACGTGCACCTCCTGCAGTACCCCGTTTTCCACCACCGCCACGCGTGACTCCATCGGGGTGATGTTGATCAGGATCTCTTCACTCATGGCCGGCTCTCGTCAAAGGTCTTTTGTAATGATGGATGGCGTATGCATTGCTGGCTACCGCTGGTTTGTTACCTCTGGCGTATGCGCCGGCGATTGCCAGCAGGCAACGCCGAACTGGCCAAGCAAATCGGCCGTTTCGCTGAGGGGCAGGCCGACCACCGCCGAATAGCTGCCGGACAGGCCAGTGACGAACACCGCCCCCAGGCCCTGGATGGCGTAGCCACCCGCCTTGTCCGCCGGCTCGCCGCTGGCCCAGTAGCGCTGCGCTTCATCGTCGCTGATCGCACGGAAGCGCACCTGGCTGGTGACGCACAGGCTTTGAACGCGCTGGCCATCGGTGAGGGCGACGGCGGTCAGTACCTGATGCTCGCGGCCTGACAGGTCGGCCAGCATGGCCAAGGCATCTTCGCGGCTTTCCGGCTTGCCGAGAATACGACCATCGAGCACCACGGCGGTGTCTGCGCCCAGCACGACAGCCGGGCCCTCGACACTGGCCAGGCCGGCGGCAGCCTTGGCCCGGGCCAGGCGTTCGACGTAAGCCGGGGCGCTTTCGTCGGGCAGCGGGGTTTCATCGATGGGGGCACTGACGACGCTGAACGGCACGCCGATCTGGGTCAGCAGTTCACGACGACGGGGCGAGCCGGAGGCCAGGTATAGCGGGTTCATGCAGACATCTCCCTGTCAGTGTCGACGTCGCCGTCAGTTGATATGCAAGCGTCGGCGCAGGTCGCGCAGGGCGAAGCTGATCCACGGCCAGAGCAAGGCACTGATGACCGCCGACCAGACCAGCGCCAGGGTAGGCAGGCGATTGCCGGTCAGTGCGCTGAGCCACAACTGGATCAACTGGGCGATACCGAAGATCACCAGGATGACCAGGCTCTGCTGCCACATGGGGAACATGCGCAGGCGCTGTTGCAGCGACAGCACCAGGAATGTGATGAGGGTAAGGATCAGCGCGTTCTGCCCCAGCAGGGTTCCATAGAGCACGTCCTCGGCCAGGCCCAGCACGAACGCCGTGGTCATGCCGACCTTGTTCGGCACGGCCAGGGTCCAGAACGACACCAGCAAGGCCAGCCACATGGGGCGGAACACTTCCATGAACTGCGGCATGGGCGAGACGCTGAGCAGCAGGCCGATAGCAAAAGTCAGCCAGATGACCCAGCCGTTGTTGCGGCGCGATGCAGGCATCATTGCCTCCGGGTGTGAGCAGGTGCGGCAGGCGCTGCAGCCGGCGTGACAGGGGCAGCAGCCGGAGCGGCTGGCTGAGCGGCCGGTGCGGCGGGTGCGGCCGGTACAACTGGCGCAGTGCTGGCTGGCACGCCCTGCTCGCCCGGGCTTACCGGCTGGCCAGGCGCCGAGGCGCCCTTGCGGTCAGCTTCTTCCTGGGCGATGGCTGCATCGGTAGCACGTTGTTCCGGGGTACGCCGGTCACTGAACACCAGCAGCATGTAGCGGCTGCGATTGAGCGCGGCAGTGGGGATGGCGCGCACGATGGCGAACGGCTGGCCGGAATCGTGAATCACTTCGTTGACCGTGGCCACCGGATAACCTGCAGGGAAACGCTGACCCATGCCGGAGCTGACCAGCAGGTCGCCTTCCTTGATGTCGGCGGTATCGGCCACATGACGCAGTTCCAGGCGCTCCGGGTTGCCCGTGCCGCTGGCAATGGCGCGCAGGCCGTTGCGGTTGACCTGCACCGGAATGCTGTGGGTAGTGTCGGTCAGCAGCAGTACCCGCGAGGTGTAGGGCATCAGTTCGACCACCTGGCCCATCAGACCCCGGGCATCGAGCACCGGCTGGCCAAGGAACACGCCGTCACGCTCGCCCTTGTTGATCAGGATGCGGTGGGTGAACGGATTGGGGTCGACACCGATCAGCTCGGCCACTTCGACCTTTTCGTTGACCAGCGCCGAAGAGTTCAGCAACTCGCGCAGGCGCACGTTCTGCTCGGTCAGGGCCGCCAGCTTCTGCAGGCGCCCCTGCAGCAGCAGGGCCTCGGTCTTGAGCTTTTCGTTTTCGGCGATCAGTTCGTTGCGGCTGCCGAACTGGCCGGCCACACCTTGCCACGCACGCTGCGGCAGGTCGGTGATCCAGTACGACTCCATCAGTACCACGCCCATCTGGCTGCGCACAGGTTTGAGCACGTCAAAGCGCGCGTCGACAACCATCAACGCGACCGACATCACCACCAGAACGAGCAGGCGAACGCCCAGCGAAGGGCCCTTGGAGAAAAGCGGTTTAATGGGCCGTTCCTCGTGGACGACTCAGGAGGTCATTGGACATGGGACAACGCACCAGCCTGGTTGCGGGTTGACGGATACGGCGCCCTGAACGGGCGCCAGCCCAGCACATACAGGTAGCACTGTGCGTACTACCTGTAAACCGGGCGCTCGCGAACAGCAAGTGGGATCACTCGCTGGAGAGCAGGTCCATCGCGTGCTTGTCCATCATCTCCAGAGCGCGACCGCCGCCACGGGCGACACAGGTCAGCGGGTCTTCGGCGACGATCACCGGCAGGCCGGTTTCCTGGGCCAGCAGCTTGTCGAGGTCACGCAGCAGCGCGCCACCACCGGTCAGCACCAGGCCACGCTCGGCGATGTCCGAAGCCAGCTCGGGCGGCGACTGCTCCAGAGCGCTCTTGACCGCCTGAACGATGGTCGCCAGCGATTCCTGCAGCGCTTCGAGCACTTCGTTGGAGTTCAGGGTGAAGGCACGCGGTACGCCCTCGGCCAGGTTACGGCCACGCACGTCGACTTCGCGCACTTCGCCGCCCGGGTAGGCGGTACCGATTTCCTGTTTGATGCGCTCGGCGGTGGACTCACCGATCAGGCTGCCGTAATTGCGGCGCACGTAGGTGACGATGGCTTCGTCGAAGCGGTCGCCGCCAACGCGGACGGATTCGGCATAAACCACGCCGTTCAGCGAGATGAGGGCGATTTCAGTGGTACCACCACCGATATCGACGACCATCGAACCGCGGGCTTCTTCAACCGGCAGGCCGGCACCGATGGCGGCAGCCATTGGCTCTTCGATCAGGAACACTTCACGGGCACCGGCACCCAGGGCCGACTCGCGAATGGCGCGGCGCTCTACCTGGGTCGACTTGCACGGCACGCAGATCAGCACACGCGGGCTTGGCTGCAGGAAGCTGTTCTCGTGAACCTTGTTGATAAAATATTGCAACATTTTTTCGCACACGCTGAAGTCGGCGATGACGCCGTCCTTCATCGGACGAATGGCAGCAATGTTGCCAGGCGTACGGCCCAGCATGCGTTTGGCTTCGGTACCGACGGCGACAACGCTTTTCTGGTTGCCATGGGTACGGATGGCAACAACCGAGGGCTCATTCAGGACGATACCGCGCTCACGCACGTAAATAAGGGTGTTGGCAGTACCCAGGTCGATGGAAAGATCGCTGGAAAACATGCCACGCAGTTTCTTGAACATGGGAAAGTGACCCTGGGGAAAGCGTGGGTAAAAAAGTGCGGCAAACTCTAACAATGGCAGGGATTTTGGGCAAGGAGCCAATATGTTAAATTGGCTGTTTTTCCGAGCACGCCAGCAGAAATTCGCGGCCGTTAGACCGTCAGAAAGCTGACATGTTCCTCACTGCGGACCCAAATTCCGTTCTTTGTTTCCCCTGGAGATCCCCATGGCGCTTGAACGCTGCGACGTGGAAAAGATCGCCCATCTGGCCCGCCTGGGCCTGAATGATGGCGAACTGCCACGCATTACTGACGCCCTGAACAGCATTCTCGGGCTGGTCGACCAGATGCAAGCGGTCGATACCACCGGCATCGAACCCCTGGCCCACCCCCTGGAGGCCAGCCAGCGCCTGCGCCCCGACCAGGTCACCGAAAGCAACCAGCGTGAAGCCTACCAGGCAATCGCGCCATCGACCGAAAGCGGTCTGTACCTGGTTCCCAAAGTCATCGAGTAAGGGATAGAGCCTGCCATGCATCAATTGACCCTGGCCGAGATCGCCCGCGGACTCGCCGACAAGTCGTTTTCTTCCGAAGAGCTGACCGGCGCCCTGCTGGCGCGCATCAAGCAGCTCGACCCGCAGATCAACAGCTTCATCAGCGTCACCGAAGACCTGGCCCTGGGCCAGGCGCGTGCCGCCGACGCCCGTCGCGCCGCTGGCGAAACCGGCGCGCTGCTGGGTGCCCCCATCGCCCACAAGGACCTGTTCTGCACCAACGGCGTACGCACCAGCTGCGGCTCGAAGATGCTCGACAACTTCAAGGCGCCGTATGACGCCACCGTGGTCGCCAAGCTGGCCGAAGCCGGTATGGTCACCCTGGGCAAGACCAACATGGACGAGTTCGCCATGGGTTCGGCCAACGAATCCAGCCACTACGGCGCGGTGAAGAACCCGTGGAACCTTGAACACGTTCCGGGCGGTTCGTCGGGCGGTTCGGCCGCTGCCGTGGCTGCACGCCTGCTGCCGGCCACCACCGGCACCGACACCGGCGGCTCGATCCGCCAGCCGGCAGCACTGACCAACCTCACCGGTCTCAAGCCGACGTACGGTCGCGTTTCGCGCTGGGGCATGATCGCCTACGCCTCCAGCCTCGACCAGGGTGGCCCGCTGGCCCGCACTGCCGAGGACTGCGCCCTGCTGCTGCAAGGCATGGCCGGTTTCGACGCCAAGGACTCCACCAGCATCGAAGAACCGGTGCCGGACTACAGCGCCAACCTCAACGCCTCGCTGCAGGGCCTGCGCATCGGCCTGCCGAAGGAATACTTCGGCGCCGGCCTCGACCCGCGCATTGCCGACCTGGTCCAGGCCAGCGTCAAGGAGCTGGAAAAGCTCGGCGCCGTGGTCAAGGAAATCAGCCTGCCGAACATGCAGCACGCCATCCCGGCCTACTACGTGATCGCTCCGGCTGAAGCCTCCTCCAACCTGTCGCGCTTCGACGGCGTGCGCTTCGGCTACCGCTGCGAAGCACCGAAGGACCTCACCGACCTGTACAAGCGTTCCCGTGGCGAAGGCTTCGGCGTTGAAGTACAGCGCCGTATCATGGTCGGTACCTACGCCCTGTCGGCCGGCTACTACGACGCCTACTACGTGAAGGCGCAGCAAATCCGCCGCCTGATCAAGAACGACTTCATGGCCGCCTTCAACGACGTCGACCTGATCCTCGGCCCGACCACGCCAAACCCGGCCTGGAAGCTTGGCGCCAAGAGCAGCGACCCGGTCGCCGCCTACCTGGAAGACGTCTACACCATCACCGCCAACCTGGCGGGCCTGCCGGGCCTGTCGATGCCGGCCGGCTTCGTCGACGGCCTGCCGGTCGGCGTGCAACTGCTGGCGCCGTACTTCCAGGAAGGCCGCCTGCTCAACGTCGCGCACCGCTACCAGCAAGTGACCGACTGGCACACCCGCGCCCCCAACGGCTTCTGAGGAATTCACACATGCAATGGGAAGTTGTGATCGGGCTGGAAATCCACACTCAGCTCGCCACCCAGTCGAAGATCTTCTCCGGCAGCGCCACCACCTTTGGCTCCGAGCCGAACACCCAGGCCAGCCTGGTTGACCTGGGGATGCCCGGCGTACTGCCGGTGCTGAACCAGGAAGCCGTGCGCATGGCGTGCATGTTCGGCCTGGCCATCGATGCCGAAATCGGCAAGCGCAACGTGTTCGCGCGCAAGAACTACTTTTACCCGGACCTGCCCAAGGGTTACCAGATCAGCCAGATGGACCTGCCGATCGTCGGCAAGGGCCACCTGGACATCGCCCTGGAAGACGGCACCATCAAGCGTATCGGGGTCACCCGCGCGCACCTTGAAGAAGACGCCGGCAAGAGCCTGCACGAAGACTTCAGCGGCTCCACCGGCATTGACCTGAACCGCGCCGGCACCCCGCTGCTGGAAATCGTCTCCGAGCCTGACATGCGCAGCGCCAAGGAAGCCGTGGCCTACGTCAAGGCTATCCATGCACTGGTGCGCTACCTGGGCATCTGCGACGGCAACATGGCCGAAGGCTCGCTGCGTTGCGACTGCAACGTGTCGATCCGCCCGAAAGGCCAGGCCGAATTCGGCACCCGCTGCGAGATCAAGAACGTCAACTCGTTCCGCTTCATCGAGCGCGCGATCAACAGCGAAATCCAGCGCCAGATCGACCTGATCGAAGACGGCGGCAAGGTGGTGCAGGAAACCCGCCTGTACGACCCGAACAAGGACGAAACCCGCTCCATGCGCAGCAAGGAGGAAGCCAACGACTACCGTTACTTCCCCGACCCGGACCTGCTGCCGGTGGTCATCGAGGACAGCTTCCTCGAAACCGTCCGCGCCGGCCTGCCGGAACTGCCACCGCAGAAGGTCGAGCGCTTCCAGAGCCAGTACGGCCTGTCGGCCTACGACGCCAACGTGCTGGCGTCCAGCCGCGAACAGGCTGACTACTTCGAAGAAGTGGTCAAGATCGGTGGCGATGCCAAGCTGGCCGCCAACTGGGTCATGGTCGAACTGGGCAGCCTGCTGAACAAGCTGGGGGTCGAAATCGACCAGGCGCCCGTCAGCGCCGCACAGCTGGGTGGCATGCTGTTGCGCATCCGCGACAACACCATCAGCGGCAAGATCGCCAAGACCGTGTTCGAGGCTATGGCTGCCGGTGAAGGCGATGCCGACAGCATCATCGAGAGCAAAGGCCTGAAGCAGGTCACCGACACCGGTGCGATCGACAAGATGCTCGACGAGATGCTGGCAGCCAATGCCGAGCAGGTCGAACAGTACCGCGCGGCCGATGAAGCCAAGCGTGGCAAGATGTTCGGCTTCTTTGTCGGTCAGGCAATGAAAGCCTCCAAAGGCAAGGCCAACCCAGGGCAGGTGAACCAATTGCTCAAGGCCAAGCTCGAAGGGTGAGCTGAAAAAAGCGGCGAGGGCCTTGCCCTCGATCGCCGGCAAGCCAGCTCCCACAGGTACAGCGCCGCTCCAAAGGCCTGCACTATTCCTGTGGGAGCTGGCTTGCCGGCGATGGGCCGCACAGCGGCCCCAATTGCAGCACCGGAGCACCTGACTTGCTAAAACGATCCCTCGGCACCCTTGCCCTCTTTTCCCTGCTGGCCGGCTGCGCCAGCCACGACATCGACCCACGCGGTTATGACAAAACCGGAACCGCCTCCTATTACGGTTCACGCCACCACGGCAAACGTACCGCCAGCGGCGAACCCTTCAACCAGCATGGCCTTACCGCCGCCCACCGCAGCCTGCCTTTCGGCACCCGCGTGCTGGTGACCAACATGGCCAACCAGCGCAGTGTGGTGGTACGCATCAACGACCGTGGCCCACATACCCGCGGCCGGCTGATCGACCTGTCACGCGCCGCCGCAGAAAAAATCGGCATGCTCCGTAGCGGAACAGCGCGCGTGCGAGTACAAGGGCTTAGCGACTGACGCGACAGGAGTCCGACCATTTTCGACCTGGCCACCCTTCCCACCTTCAGCCTCCTGCAACTGGGCATCGCCCTGGTGTTGCTGGTTGGCGGCGCCGAGTTGCTGGTGCGCGCCGCGCTGCGCCTTGCCCAGCGCCTTCACGTACGCCCGCTGATCATCGGCCTGAGCCTGGTGGCCTTCGGCAGTACCGCGCCACAACTTACCGTAAGCCTGCAGGCTGCCTACCAGGGCGCGCCGGACGTGGCGGTGGGCAGCGTAATCGGCAGCAATATCTTCAACGTGCTGGTCATTCTTGGCCTGGCCGCGCTGATCATTCCCCTGCGCGTGTCTCGCCAACTGGTGCGCCTGGACATTCCGCTGATGATCATCGCCAGCGGCCTGGTCTATGCGCTGTCTGCCAACGGCCACCTGGGCCGGGTTGAAGGGGGGCTGTTGCTGCTGGGTCTGGGCGGTTACCTGGCGATGCTCTGGCACCAGTCGCGCCACTATGCCCGCACCTACCCTGCCCCGGACAGCGCAAAAACCGGTGCCGGGCGCTTCTGGTCCGGCACGCTGCTGCAGGTGCTGGCCGGCCTTGGCTTGCTGAGCCTGGCGGGCCACCTGCTGCTGGAGGCCGCTGTGGAGGTTGCCACCGACCTGGGCCTGTCCGAGCGCATCATTGGCCTTACCGTTGTCGCCATCTGCACCTCCCTGCCTGAGCTGGCCGCCGCGCTGATTGCCGCCCTGCGCGGCGAACGGGAAATCGCAGTGGGTACGGTGATCGGCAGCAACCTGTTCAACCTGCTGGCTGTATTGGGCCTGACCGCACTCGTCACGCCCGAGCCGCTGTCGATCTCACCCAATGCGCTGTCTTTCGACCTGCCAGTGATGCTCGGCGTTGCGGCACTGAGCCTGCCGGTGTTTTATTCCGGCTATCGCGTCACCCGTGCCGAAGGCCTGGTATTCCTTTGCCTGTACCTGGCCTACGGCCTGCACGTAGCAGCCTTTACCATGGGGATGCCGCTGGCTGGTCGACTTGAACATTTGATGCTGTTCTATGTACTGCCGGTGCTCGCCATGGTGCTGCTGTTCACCACCGTGCGCGCCTGGCGTCGCCAACACTAAGGAAAACAACATGGCTGATAGCAACAAGACCGGCGAACAGATTCGCCGCCAGGTAATGGGCGATGCATTCGTCGACCGCGCACTGGGCAATGCCACCGACTTTACCCAGCCGCTACAGGACTTTGTCAATGAACATGCCTGGGGCAGCGTATGGGCCCGCGAGGGTCTACCACTGAAGACCCGCAGCCTGATTACCCTGGCCACGCTGACGGCACTCAAGTGCCCGCAAGAGCTCAAGGGGCATGTGCGCGGGGCCTTGAACAACGGCTGTACGGTGGAAGAGATTCGCGAGGCGTTGCTGCATTGCGCAGTGTATGCAGGAGTGCCGGCGGCGATTGATGCCTTCAGGGCGGCACAGGAAGTGATCGACAGCTATCAGTAGTTTGCCTGTACCGGCCTCTTCGCGGGCAAACCCGCCAAGAGGCCGGCACTGTCTTACCTGGCCTGGCGAGCCTTCTTCATCTTGAAGGCCACCCACAGCACCAGGATCCACCCCGGGATCAGCATCACCGAAATGCGGATCGGTGGAGTCAGGTACATCACCACCAGAATCAGCACGATGAACGCCAGGCACAGGTAGTTGGTCAACGGGTGCCCCCAGCTCTTGTAGAACGGGGTAATGCCGGCGGCCAGCTTGGCCTTGCGGAATTTCAGGTGGGTAATACTGATGCTCGCCCAGTTGATGACCAATGCCGACACTGCCAGGGCCATCAGCAAGCCAAAGGCCTCACCCGGCATCAGGTAGTTGATCACCACGCACAGGCCGGTCGCAAAGGCCGAAACACCCAATGCAGTCAGCGGCACGCCGCTGCGGCTCACTTTCAGCAATTGACGCGGCGCGTCACCCTGGCTGGCCAGGCCGAACAGCATGCGGCTGTTGGCATAGACACAGCTGTTGTACACCGACAGCGCGGCCGTCAGCACCACGATGTTGAGGATGGTCGCCACCAGGTCGCTGTCCAGCTCGTGGAAGATCATCACGAACGGGCTGCCGCCCTGCACCACCTTCTGCCACGGGTACAGCGACAGCAGTACCGCCAGGGCCCCGATGTAGAAGATCAGGATGCGGTAAACCACCTGGTTGGTGGCCTTGGGAATGCTCTGGCGAGGGTTGTCAGCCTCGGCAGCGGTGATGCCCACCAGCTCCAGGCCACCGAACGAGAACATGATCACCGCCAACGCCATCACCAGGCCAGTGACACCGTTAGGGAAGAAGCCGCCGTACTGCCACAGGTTGGCCACGCTGGCATCCGGGCCGCCATGGCCGCTGCTGAGCAGCCAGGCGCCAAAGCCGATCATGCTGACGATAGCCACCACCTTGACCAGGGCGAACCAGAACTCCATCTCGCCGTAGACCTTTACCTGGGTCAGGTTGATGAGGTTGATCACCACGAAGAAGATCGCTGCCGTGGCCCAGGTTGGGAACTCTGGCCACCAGTACTGCACGTAGATGCCCACCGCAGTCAGTTCGGCCATGCCGACCAGCACGTACACCACCCAGTAGTTCCAGCCCGACACGAAGCCGGCGAACTCGCTCCAGTACTGATGGGCGAAGTGGCTGAAGCTGCCGGCAACCGGCTCTTCCACCACCATTTCGCCCAACTGGCGCATGATCAGGAAAGCCATCAGGCCGGCGATGGCATAGCCCAGCAGGACGGAAGGGCCTGCCAGCTGGATGGTCTGGGCGATGCCCAGGAACAAACCGGTGCCGATGGCCCCGCCCAGCGCGATCAGCTGGATATGGCGATTCTTCAGCCCGCGCTGTAACCGCTCGGGCGTGCTCTGGTCTTGCATGAAGTGTCCTTTAGCTCAGTGAGGCTGTGTTTTTTGTGTTGTTTGCAGTCAAGGATCTAGATCCATCCGCCCCACTGCAAGATGAAAATGCCGATATTGGTGGTGATCGCCGCCATTAGCGTGGTAATCACGATGATCGACGCTGCCAGCTCATGGTTACCATTGGCCGCTCGCGCCATCACATAGCTGGCGGCTGCGGTCGGGCTGCCGATGTACAGGAACAGGATACCCAGCTCCGCCCCCCGGAAACCGCACAACCATGCACCGAGGGTACCGAGCAGTGGCAGCCAGACCATCTTCACCAGGCTGGCATCGATGGCCAGCCTGCCACTGTCGCGCAACGCCGCCAGCGACAGTGTGCCGCCAATGCAGATGAGCGCCAGCGGCAGGGTCATCTGCGCCAGGTAATCGCCCGAGGTCAGCAGCCAGTTGGGCAGCGGCACCTGGCCGTAAGCCATGGGCGTGGCTACCAATACGCTGATGATCAACGGGTTGCTGAAAATGCTCTTGCAGATGCTCCACGGGTCGGACTTGAGGTCCGGGCTGTACACCGCCAGTACCACTGCCGACAGCGAGTTGTACATGAGGATGACCAGGCCGGCGAGCACCGCCCCCAAGGAAATACCATAGTCGCCGTACAGGCTGGCAGCCAAGGCCAGGCCAATCACGCCGTTGTTGCCGCGAAACGCGCCCTGGGTATAGATGCCCCGCTCTGCCAGCGGGCTGCGCCAGATGGCCAGGCCCCAGGCGATGGCGAAGCCGACCAGGGTGGCGACGATGAAGTAGAGGATGACACCCGGTTTTACCGCAGAGGCCAGGTCGGCGTGGTAGATGCCGAGGAACAGCAGCGCCGGCATGCAGACGTTGAACACCAACTGCGAGGCGACCCGGTTGAAATTGTCATCGATCAGATGGATGCGTTTGAGCAGTACGCCCATGAACAGCATGGCGAAGACCGGTGCCGTGATGTTCAGCGTCTGGATAAGAAGGGCGAGCATGCGCAAGCGATCCTGGAGGGGGGTTGCCGTTAGGGGGCTAATGATACGCCAACGGCCGCTAGTTGCGGGGATCAGGATACGATAAAGAGACGTTTCAGACAGTACCGGCCCTATCGCCGGCAAGCCAGCTCCCACAGGTATTGCACAGATACCGAAACCTGCGGGGTCTCTGTGGGAGCTGGCTTGCCGGCGATGAGGCCGGTACAGGCGGAATGAATCAGCGCCGAACCGGCCGCTTCTGCAGTTTGCGCTGCAAGGTCCGCCGGTGCATGCCCAGCGCCCGTGCAGTGGCCGAGATGTTGCCCTCGTGCTCATTCAACACGCGCTGGATGTGCTCCCACTGCAGGCGGTCGACCGACATCGGGTTTTCCGGCACCAGGGTATCCAGGTCAGTGTGCTCCGACAGCAGCGCCGCCAGCACATCATCGGCATCGGCCGGCTTGCACAGGTAGTTGCACGCGCCCCGCTTCACCGCCTCCACCGCCGTGGCAATGCTCGAATACCCGGTCAGGATCACCACGCGCATTTCCGGGTCCAGCTCCAGCAGCTTGGGCAGCAGCACCAGGCCCGAGTCGCCGTCCATCTTCAGGTCCAGCGTGGCGTAGTCCGGCAGGTCCTGCTGGGCCAGGATCAAGCCCTCCTCGGCAGAACTGGCAGTGCTCACGCGGAAACCGCGGCGGCTCATGGCCCGGGCCATGACCCGGGTGAAGGTGGCATCGTCATCCACCAGCAGCAGGTGCGGCAGCTCTTCGCTTTCGACCTGGTTTTCTTCGCTCATCATTCATCTCCTCGCTTGCCATAGGGCAGGCGCAGTTCGGTCAGGGTGCCACCCTGTTCATGACTATAGAGTTTCACCGAACCGCCCGCACGGGTCACGCTGGCCTTGCTCAAGAACAGGCCAAGGCCGAAGCCTTTGCCTTTGGTGGTAATGAAGGGTTTGCCGATGGCTTCGGCAATGGCCGGCGGCACGCCCGGGCCGTGGTCGCGGATGCTGATGACGATGTCGTGGGCGTCCCAGTCCAGGCGCACTTCCAGGTCATCAGGGCAGGCATCGGCGGCATTGTTCAACAGATTCAGCAACGCCTGGGTCAGGTCCGGTGGCGGTGTCAGGCGCGGCACTTTGCCGTCGCGCAGGCGCTGGAAGCGGTAACTGGCTTCCGGGCGCATCAGGTGCCAGCGGTTCAGCGCCTCGTCCAGCCAGGCGGTCACGTCCTGCTCCACGATCGCCAGGCGGCGATTGGCTTCGGCGGCGCGCACCAGCTGCTGCAACGTCTCTTTGCACAGCTTTACCTGGTCTTGAAGGATCTGCAGGTCTTCCTGCAACAGTGGGTCAGTGTGGTCCTGGCGCATTTCGTTTATCAGCACGCTCATGGTCGCCAGCGGTGTGCCCAGCTCATGTGCGGCACCGGCGGCCTGGGTGGCTACGGCCAGCAACTGCTCGTCACGCAGGCTTTCTTCACGCCGCTCGGAACGCAGCTGCTCCTGGCGGCGCAGCTCTTCGGCCATGCGCGCAGCAAAGAAGGTGATCACCGCTGCGGCCAGGGCAATACTGAGCCACATGCCGTACACCTGCATCTTGTCCCGCGCCATCGGCAGGCCTTCGAGCGGGTAGAACTGCACCAGCAGCAGGCTGTAGGCCGTCAGGGCAATGCCCGAAAGAATCAGCGAATACAGCCACGGCAAGGTCACCGCAGCAATCGCCAGCGGTACCAGGTAATACGACACGAACGGGTTGGTCGAGCCACCGGAGTAATACAGCAAGGCACTGTGGATCAGCAGGTCGCAAGCCAGCTGCAGGGCATATTCCATTTCGGTGACCGGCAGCGACAGGCGCAGGCGCAGCGCCGTGAAGGCGCACAGCAGCGAGGACAAGGCCAAGGTGCCAGCCAGCGACAGCCAAGGTAAAGGCAGCAGTTCGGTCCAGTAGGCAACGCCCACGGAGCCTGCCTGGGCAGCCAGGACCAGGACCCGAATGACGGTCAGGCGCCAGAGGTTCTGGCGGGTAGCAGACAGCGGTTGTACGGCGGCGAGCATGAGCTCTCCTGATGAGTGCTCCAGAAAAATCGGCTGGAGTATACCGAAGCCGGGCGCCTCGCTGCAGCGATGCGGCAAAGCGCCACACTTTGTCACAGGTTCATGATGGCACTTTTGAACCCACTACACTGTTGCCGGTCAGATGGGCCATGCGTGGAATGGATGACCAGACCCCACGCCTTTTATTGCCAAGGAGTACCACATGCAAATCCCTCGTCGCGGCACCGCCCTTGTCCTGTCTTGCGGCCTGCTCGCCAGCCTGCCGGTGCTGGCTGCCGATGAACCGCGTTACAACCAGGTATCGCTGCGTGCCGAAGTCAGCAAGGAAGTGGCGCGTGACCTGATGGTCGTGACCCTCTACAGCGAAGCGCAGAACACCGACCCGGGCAAGCTCGCCAAGCAGATCACCGAAACCATGAACAAGGCCGTGCAGCAGTCGCGCCAGGTCAAGGACGTGAAGATCAGCCAGGGTAGCCGCAACAGCTACCCGGTCTATGACAGCAAGGGCCAGAAGATCACCGGCTGGCGCGAGCGCGCCGAGCTGCGCCTGGAAAGCGCCAACTTCCCGGCCCTGTCCCAGCTTACCGCCGACCTGCTGCAAGAACTGAAAATGGGCGGCATGGACTTCTCCATTGCCCCGGCCACACGCAAGGCCAGCGAGGATGCACTGCTCAAGGACGCAGTCGATGCCTTCAAGGCGCGTGCGCAACTGGCCACCGAGGCGCTGGGCGGCAAGGGCTACAAAGTGGTCAGCCTGAACCTCAACAGCAGCGGCTACCCGCGCCCGTACCTGCGTAGCGCACCGATGGCCATGAAGGCCATGGGGGCTGACGAGGCGGCGCCAGCGCCGGATATCGAGGCGGGTACCAGTGAAGTGAGCATGAATGCCGATGGCTTGATCGAAGTGCAGATGCCTTAACAGATCCACGCAACACCTGTGGGAGCGGGCGTGCCCGCGAAAAAGACACCGCGGTGCATGGCACGGGCTTCGCCCATGTTCGCGGGCTTGCCCGCTCCCACAGGGACCGCATCAACCAAAATAAGCGCTTTCAGACCTTTCCTACGCACTACAACGGTGCTTCCTACATTTAATCCCGCCTCGAAACATCCTGCAAAATGCCATCATTTTGCCTGCGCAAACGTTTAACTTCGTCGAAAGTTACAACGATGCGACATCCATGTACGGTCGTACCACTTTTCTGGCGCCAACTATCCTTCTACCTGTTGCATTGGGAACATCCCCTGCATAAGTATCCGCAGGTCGGCTCACGAGGCCACCTCATCCGAAAAATGACAACAATGAGGCCACCATGCTCAAACACGCAGTCATTCCGTTCCTGCTGGGCGCAGGCTTGCTCACCGGCGCACCGTCGGCGCTTGCCGCGTCCAACCTGGTGTTCTGCTCCGAAGGCAGCCCGGCCGGTTTCGACCCGGGGCAGTACACCACCGGGACCGACTTCGACGCCTCGGCCGAGACCATGTTCAACCGCCTGACCCAGTTCGAACGTGGCGGTACAGCAGTCATCCCGGGCCTGGCGACCAAGTGGGAAGTGTCCGACGATGGCAAGACCTACACCTTCCACCTGCGTGAAGGCGTCAAGTTCCACACCACCGACTACTTCAAACCCTCCCGCCCCTTCAACGCCGACGACGTGCTGTTCACCTTCAACCGCATGCTCGACAAGGACCACCCGTTCCGCAAGGCCTACCCCACCGAGTTCCCGTACTTCACCGACATGGGCATGGACAAGAACATCGCCAAGGTGGAGAAACTCGACGAGCACACGGTGAAATTCACCCTCAACGAAGTCGACGCCGCGTTCATCCAGAATCTGGCCATGAGCTTCGCCTCGATCCAGTCCGCCGAATACGCCGACCAGTTGCTGAATAACGGCAAGGCGGCCGACATCAACCAGAAGCCGATCGGTACCGGCCCGTTCGTGTTCAGCAAGTATCAGAAAGACGCGCAGATCCGCTTCAAGGGCAACAAGGACTACTGGCAACCCGATGACGTGAAGATCGACAACCTGATCTTCGCCATCACCACCGATGCCTCGGTGCGCATGCAGAAGCTGAAGAAGAACGAGTGCCAGGTCACCCTGTTCCCCCGCCCGGCCGATATCGAGCCGCTAAAGGCCGACAAGAACCTGCAAATGCCACAGCAGGCCGGCTTCAACCTCGGCTACATCGCCTACAACGTGATGGACAAGATCAAGGGCAGTAATGAGGCCAACCCGATGGCCCAGCTGAAAGTGCGCCAGGCGCTGGACATGGCGGTGGACAAGAAGAAGATCATCGAGTCGGTCTATCAGGGCGCCGGCCAGTTGGCCGTCAACGCCATGCCACCGACCCAGTGGTCGTATGACGACAGCATCAAGGATGCGCCATACGACCCCGAGAAAGCCAAGCAGTTGCTCAAGGAAGCCGGCATCAAGGAAGGCACCGAAATCACCCTTTGGGCCATGCCCGTGCAACGCCCGTACAACCCCAATGCCAAGCTGATGGCCGAAATGCTCCAGTCCGACTGGGCCAAGATCGGCATCAAGGCAAAAATCGTCAGCTACGAATGGGGCGAGTACATCAAACGCTCCAAAGGCGGCGAACAGGGCGCCATGCTGATTGGCTGGAGCGGCGACAACGGCGACCCGGACAACTGGCTGGGCACGCTCTACGGCTGCGATGCGGTCGATGGCAACAACTTCTCCAAATGGTGCTACAAGCCCTACGACGACCTGATCAAGCAGGCCAAGGCCACCTCCGACCAGGCCAAGCGCACCGAGCTGTACCAGAAGGCACAGCACATCCTCAAGGAGCAGGTGCCGATCACCCCGATCGCCCACTCCACCGTGTACCAGCCCATGAGCGCGAAGGTGAAGGACTTCAAGATCAGCCCGTTTGCGCTGAACTCCTTCTACGGCGTCAGCGTGGACAAATAGGGTAACTGCGGCACCCGCGCAATAGCGGGTGCCTTCCCCCATCACCTCTTCATGTCGTCCTGCGGCTACCCGCCGCGGGTTGGGTGAACTGTTGCCGCCATTCATACCCGAGGCGGTGCAAACAGACGAAAAAAGGATTCGCCATGCGCCACGCTACCTGCCTGTCAGCCCTGTTGGCACTGGGCCTGATCAGCCAATCCCCTGCCTCGCTGGCCAACAGCCTGGTGTTCTGCTCCGAAGGCAGCCCTGCCGGTTTCGACACGGCCCAGTACACCAGCGCCACCGACAACGACGCCGCCGAACCGATCTACAACCGCCTGGTGGAGTTCGAGCGCGGCGGCACCGCCGTACACCCTGCCCTGGCAACGCGCTGGGAGGTATCGGACGATGGCCTGCACTACACCTTCCACCTGCGCGAAGGGGTGAAGTTCCACAGCAACAAGGCCTTTACCCCGAGCCGTGACTTCAACGCCGACGACGTGCTGTTCACGTTCAATCGCATGCTCGACAAGGGCCATCCGTTCCGCAAGGCCTACCCCGCCGAATTTCCCTATTTCATCAGCATGGGCCTGGACAAGAACATCGCCCACGTCGAGAAAATCGACCCGATGACCGTGGCATTCACCCTGAACACGGTCGATGCCGCGTTCATCCAGAACCTGGCCATGAGTTTCGCCTCCATCCTCTCTGCCGAATACGCCGACCAGCTGATGGCCAGCGGTCGCCCCAGCGACATCAACCAGCAGCCCATCGGCACCGGGCCGTTCGTGTTCCAGCGTTACCAGAAGGATTCGCAGATCCGCTACAAGGGCAACAAGGATTACTGGGCACCGAATGAAGTGAAGATCGACAACCTGGTGTTCTCGATCAACATCGACCCCTCTGTGCGTATCCAGAAGCTGCGCCGCAACGAATGCCAGGTCACCCTGCACCCACGCCCGGCCGACCTGCCGGCACTCAAGGTCGACAGCAAGCTGCAGGTTTTGCAGCAGCCGGGCTTCAACCTCGGCTACATCGCCTACAACACCCAGCACCCGCCATTCGACCGCCTGGAAGTACGCCAGGCGATGGACATGGCGGTGAACAAAGCAGCCATCATCCAGGCGGTGTATCAGGACTCCGGCCAACGGGCGGTCAACGCCATGCCGCCCACCCAGTGGTCCTATGACGAAAGCCTCAAGGACGCACCCTACGACCCGGAAAAGGCCAAACAGCTGCTCCAGCAGGCCGGGGTCAAGCCTGGCACCGAAGTCACTTTGTGGGCCATGCCCGTACAGCGCCCGTACAACCCCAACGCCAAGCTGATGGCTGAAATGCTCCAGGCCGACTGGAACAAGCTCGGTTTCAAGGTGCGCATCGTCAGCTACGAGTGGGGTGAATACCTCAAGCGCATGAAAAGCGGCGAGCACGACATCGCCCTGATCGGCTGGACCGGTGACAACGGTGACCCGGACAACTGGCTGGGCACCCTCTACAGCTGCGATGCCATCGGCAGCAACAACTACTCGCTGTGGTGCGACCCGCAATACGACAGCCTGGTCAAGCAAGCCAAGCAGGTTACCGACCGCACCCAGCGCACCGCCCTGTACCAGCAGGCCCAGCAGCGGCTGAAGCAACAGGTGCCGATTACCCCGGTTGCGCATTCCACGGTTAACCAACCGCTCAGCGTCAAGGTTTCCCAGTTCAAGGTCAGCCCGTTTGGGCGCAATGATTTTTCCGGTGTGAGTGTTGATTAAGCGTTAGCCAGTCCCGGCCAACACAACACCCCCGATTTAGCCCGGCGATCCCGCGGCAACCCTGGCAACACCGCAACAACCATCCGGCCCACAAGGCCGGCAATAACTAGAAAAGAATGGGAGCTTCAACCTTGAGAGTATTCACCTTGACCGCACTGGCTTTATCCATCAGTGCCTTATCCACCGTGGCCCAGGCCGACCCGCAAAGCCAGGAATACATTCCCCTCACCCTCAAAGCCAGCAGCGAGCAGGCACAAGCCAGCGGCTTCATTGACGGCCAGAGCCTGTCCGGTACCACCCGCAACTGGTACGCCCGCGAGCGTGCCGCCCGCGCCCCGCTGTGGCGCTACTACAAAAGCGATGGCACCCGCCACGCCACCCACAGCCGCGAAAACTGGCTGCAGGGCAACATCCTCAACTACAGCTCCGGCTTCACCCAAGGCACCGCGGGCATTGCCGTCGAGGCCGCCGGCTACAACGCCATCGCCCTGCAACAGAGCCGCCAGGCCGTCGCTGGCCCCAACAACCGCACGCTCACCCACAGCGATGGCGACCCCATCGGCCAGTGGAGCAAACTGGGCCTGGGCAATATCAAGGCGCGCGTGTCCAACACCACCCTTACCCTCGGCCGTCAGTCGGTGGACACGCCGATGATCGCCTACATCGGCAACCGCGCCCTGCCGTCGAGTTTCCAGGGTGCGTTCCTGCACAGCGCCGAGTTCGACAACCTCAGCTTCGACGCGGGCACCTTCGACCGCGTTTCGCCACGTACCGAGCAAAGCCTCAGCAAATTCCGCAGCGAATACAGCGCCACCGGCGTGGAAACCGACCGCGCCAGTACCGCCGGCATCAACTACCAGCCGTTCAAGAGCCTGAGCACCAGCCTGTACGCCACCAAGGTCGACGACTTCTGGAACCAGTACTACTTCGGCGCCAATCACATGCTGGGCGACAGCGCGGTACTCAGCCTGAGCACCGGCCTGAACTACTACAAGACCGTAGACGCCGGCAGCCAGAAAATGGGCAAGATCGACAACGACGTCTACAGCCTGTCGCTCGACCTGACCCACCAGGCCCACACCCTCGGTGCCTCCTGGCAGCAGGTCAACGGCAACGAGTACTTCGACTACCTGCACGAGACCAACGGCATCTACCTGGCCAACTCGCTGCTGTCGGACTTCAACGGCCCCAACGAAAAATCGCTGAAGATCTCCTACGTACTGAACATGGCGCCCTACGGCGTGCCGGGCCTGAAGTTCAACCTGTACAACGCCCGTGGCTGGGGTATCGACGGCACCCATTACCGTGGCACGGCCTACGACGTGAATGGCCTGGACGGCGAAAACCACTACGAGTGGGGCATCGGCACCAGCTATGCGGTGCAAAGCGGGCCGCTGAAAGACACCAGCATCCGCGCCACCTATACCGCGCACCGCGCCAGCAAGGCACAAGGTGACGGCAGCCTCGACGAGTTCCGGGTGGTGACCACCATTCCGTTCAACATTCTCTGACCGCTGGCGCCACGGCCCGTTTCGCTGCGGGCCGTGGCAGCTACGCTGGAATCAATGCAAGCCGGGAGTCCGTGACCCATGCAGAGCGCTTTCATCAAATCGATACCGTTACGCCTTGCCCTGGCCGCGCTGGTGCTGAGCAGCGCCACGCAGCTGGCGGCCAAACCGCTGGTGGTGTGTACCGAGGCCAGCCCGGAAGGGTTCGACGTTGTGCAGTACACCACCGGCGTCACGTTCGATGCCACCGCCGAGACGCTGTTCAACCGCCTGGTCGACTTCAAGCCAGGTACCACCGACATCGAGCCGGCCCTGGCCGAACGCTGGGACATTTCCCCAGACGGCCTGACCTACACCTTCCCTTTGCGTCAGGGCGTCAAATTCCACAGCACCGACTACTTCACCCCCACGCGCACGTTCAACGCCGACGATGTGCTATGGAGCCTGCGCCGTCAGCTCGACCCTGCGCACCCTTGGCATGACAAAACCAGTGTCGGTTACCCGTATTTCGAAAGCATGGCCTTCAAGCGCCTGCTCAAGTCGGTGGACAAGACCGACGACCACACCGTGGTGATCACCCTAACCCGGGCCGAAGCACCGTTCCTGCGCGACATGGCCATGGGCTTCACGTCGATCTATTCCGCCGAATACGGCGACCAGTTGCTCAAGGCCGGTAAAACCGCCGAGCTGAACAGCAAGCCGATCGGCACCGGCCCGTTCATCTTCCAGCGCTACAACAAGGACGCCCAGGTCCGCTTCAAGCCCAACCCGGACTACTTCCGCGGCAAGCCGCCGGCCGATGCCCTGATTTTCGCCATCGCCACCGACAGCAACGTTCGCTTGCAGAAGTTGCGCGCCAATGAATGCCAGGTCGCGCTATACCCCAAGCCGGAAGATGTACCTTCGATCAAGGCCGACCCCAAGCTCAAACTGGCCGAGACCGAAGCGCTGGTCACCGGCTACATCGCCATGAATACCGAGCACAAATACCTCAGCGATGTGCGCGTGCGTAAAGCCATCAATATGGCCTTCGACCGCCAGGCCCACGTTGACCAGCTTTTTGGCAAAGGCAATGCGCTGGTCGGCGTGAACCCTTACCCACCAACCATCATCGGTTACAACACCAGCAACAAGAACCCGCCACGAGACCTCGACAAGGCGCGCACCCTGCTCAAGGAAGCTGGCGTACCGGAGGGTACCGTCATCACATTGTTCACCCGCAACGGTGGCGGCATGACCAACCCTAATCCGCGCTTGTCCGCCGAGATGCTGCAAGCCGACCTGAAGCAGATCGGCCTGAAGCTGAACATTCGGGTGATGGAGTGGGCCGAAATGCTACGCCGTGCGAAAAATGGCGAAGCCGATCTGGTGTCCGTCGGCTGGGCCGGCGACAACGGCGACCCCGATAACTTCCTCACCCCGCTGCTGAGCTGCGAAGCAGCGAAGAACGGCGAAAACTACGCCCGCTGGTGCAACCCGAAATTCCAGGAGTTGATCACCCGCGCCCGCGAAGTGATCAATGACGAGGAACGTGCAAGGCTCTATAGCGAGGCATTGAAGGTGTACGATGACGACCAACCCTGGATCAGCATGGCCCACCCCAAGGTGTTCGTGGCCATGCGTGACAACGTGGAGGGCTACGTGATCAGCCCTCTGACCAAAAATAACTTCGCCACCACCAAGGTGAAGTAGAACAACAACGACCGCCGGCAACCCACACGGGAACCGGCGGCACTGCCGTGGCGTGCTGCTGGCCGCACGGTCTGAAGAGGTAACCCCGACAATGTTGAGCTTTATTGCCCGGCGCCTGGGCCTGTTGATACCGACCTTTTTCGGCATCACCTTGCTGACCTTCGCGCTCATACGCCTGATCCCCGGCGACCCGGTGGAAGTGATGATGGGCGAGCGCAGGGTCGACCCTGAAATGCATGCCCAGGCCATGGAACGCCTGGGCCTGAACAAGCCACTGCCGGTCCAGTACCTGGACTACGTAGGCAAGCTCGCCCAAGGCGACCTGGGTGAATCGCTGCGTACCCGCGAAAGCGTGTGGAGCGAGTTTCTCACCTTGTTCCCGGCCACCCTGGAACTGGCCTTCGCCGCCCTGCTGTTCGCCGGCATCGTCGGCCTGCTGGCCGGGGTGATCGCCGCGCTCAAGCGCGGTTCGCTGTTCGACCATGGGGTGATGGGTATTTCCCTGGCCGGCTACTCGATGCCGATCTTCTGGTGGGGCCTGATCCTGATCATGTTCTTCTCGGTGAGCCTGGGCTGGACCCCGGTGTCCGGGCGCATCGACCTGCTCTACGACATCGAGCCAAAAACCGGCTTCATGCTCATCGACACCCTGCTCAGCGACGAAGAAGGCGCGTTCAAGGACGCGGTGATGCACCTGATATTGCCGGCCATCGTGCTCGGCACCATCCCGCTGGCGGTCATCGCCCGCATGACCCGCTCGTCGATGCTCGAAGTATTGCGCGAAGACTACATCCGCACCGCCCGCGCCAAAGGCCTGTCGCCAGCGCGCGTGGTGTTCGTGCATGGCCTGCGCAATGCCTTGATCCCGGTGCTGACCGTGTTCGGCCTGCAGGTCGGCACATTGCTGGCCGGTGCGGTGCTGACCGAAACCATCTTTTCCTGGCCGGGCATCGGCAAATGGCTGATCGAAGCCATCGGCGCCCGTGACTACCCCGTGGTCCAGAACGGCATCCTGTTGATCGCCTGCCTGGTGATCCTGGTCAACTTCGTCGTGGACATTCTCTACGGCCTGGCCAACCCACGCATCCGTCATCAGCGCTGAGGCCCTTGCCATGACTAGCCCGATTCCCAAACCCGTGTCGCCGGCCAGCCCGGTGGACCAGAGCCTGCTCTACCCCTCGCCGTACAAAGAATTCTGGCAAGCCTTCGCGCGCAACAAAGGCGCTGTGATGGGCCTGGCCTTCATGAGCCTGGTGGTGTTCTGTGCGCTGTTTGCACCGTGGGTCGCCCCGCATGACCCCAGCGAGCAGTACCGCGACTTCCTGCTGACACCGCCCGTGTGGCTGGAGGGCGGCACCTGGCAGTTCATCCTCGGCACCGACGAGCTGGGCCGCGACCTGCTTTCGCGCTTGATCCAGGGCGCGCGGCTGTCGCTGCTGATCGGCCTGTCGTCAGTGGTGATGTCGCTGATCCCGGGCATCCTGCTGGGCCTGCTGGCCGGCTTTTTCCCGCAAATGCTCGGCCCGTCGATCATGCGCCTGATGGACGTGATGCTGGCCCTGCCCTCGCTGCTGCTGGCGGTGGCCATCGTTGCCATCCTCGGCCCGGGCCTGATCAACACCGTCATTGCCATTGCCATCGTTTCCCTGCCCTCCTACGTGCGCCTGACCCGCGCCGCCGTGATGGGCGAGCTGAACCGCGACTACGTGACCGCAGCACGCCTGGCCGGTGCCGGGCTACCACGGCTGATGTTCGTCACCGTACTGCCCAACTGCATGGCACCGCTGATCGTGCAGGCAACCCTCAGCTTTTCCTCGGCGATCCTCGACGCGGCCGCCCTGGGTTTCCTCGGCCTGGGCGTGCAACCGCCGACCCCGGAATGGGGCACCATGCTGGCTTCGGCCCGTGACTACATCGAGCGCGCCTGGTGGGTGGTGAGCCTGCCTGGCCTGACCATTCTGCTCAGTGTGCTGGCAATCAACCTGATGGGCGACGGCCTGCGCGATGCGCTGGACCCGAAACTCAAGAACGCCGCCTGAGGAGAACGCCATGTCACTGTTGCAGATCAACAACCTGAACGTGCGCTTCGGCGACGCCACGGCGGTACCGGTGGTCGACGGCCTGGACCTGACGGTAGAAGCCGGCGAAATCCTGGCCATCGTCGGCGAATCCGGCTCGGGCAAATCGGTCACCATGATGGCCTTGATGGGCCTGATCGACGCCCCCGGACGCATCACCGCCGACGCCCTCACCTTCGATGGCACCAACATGCTCAAGCTCAGCGGCCGCCAGCGACGCAAGGTGGTGGGCAAGGACATCGCCATGGTCTTCCAGGACCCGATGACCGCACTCAACCCCAGCTACACCGTGGGCTACCAGATCGAGGAAGTGCTGCGCCAACACCTGGGTTTGAAGGGCAAGGCCGCGCGCCAGCGTGCCCTGGAGCTGCTGAAAAAAGTCGAGATCCCGGCTGCGGAAAGCCGCCTGGATGCCTACCCGCACCAGCTGTCCGGCGGTATGAGCCAACGTGTGGCGATTGCCATGGCCATTGCCGGCGAGCCCAAACTGCTGATCGCCGACGAACCGACCACCGCACTGGACGTAACCATCCAGGCGCAGATCATGGAACTGCTGGTCAACCTGCAGAAGGAGCGCAACATGGCGCTCATTCTGATCACCCACGACCTCGCCGTGGTCGCCGAAACAGCCAGGCGCGTGTGCGTGATGTACGCCGGCCAGGCGGTGGAAGTAGGCCAGGTACCGGAGCTGTTCGACGTTCCCGCCCACCCTTACAGCGAAGCCTTGCTGGCGGCCATCCCCGAGCACAGCATCGGCGCCGAACGCCTGGCCACCCTGCCCGGCATCGTCCCCGGCCGTTACGACCGTCCTGCCGGCTGCCTGTTGTCGCCGCGTTGCCCCTATGTGCAGGACAACTGCCGCCACCAACGCCCGCCCCTTGATCCCCAGGTTCACAGCCTGGTGCGCTGCTTCTACCCGCTGAACCAGGAGGTGGCGTAATGACCGTCGTTCTATCCGCCCGGGAGCTGACCCGGCATTACGAAGTCTCCCGCGGGCTGTTCAAAGGCCATGCGTTGGTCCGTGCGCTGAATGGTGTGTCGTTCGAGCTGGAAGCCGGCAAGACCCTGGCCGTGGTTGGCGAGTCCGGCTGTGGCAAATCGACCCTGGCCCGCGCACTCACCCTGATCGAAGAGCCGTCTTCCGGGTCGCTGCAAATCGCCGGCACCGAGGTGAAAGGCGCCAGCAAGGCTGAGCGCAAGCAACTGCGCCGCGACGTGCAGATGGTGTTCCAGAGCCCCTACGCTTCGCTCAACCCACGGCAGAAGATTGGCGACCAGCTGGCCGAGCCCCTGCTGATCAACACGTCACTGAGCAAGGCCGAACGGCGCGACAAAGTGCAGAAGATGATGGAGCAGGTGGGCCTGCGCCCCGAGCACTACCAACGCTACCCGCACATGTTCTCGGGTGGCCAGCGCCAGCGTATCGCCCTTGCCCGGGCGATGATGCTGCAGCCAAAAGTGCTGGTAGCGGACGAGCCGACTTCGGCACTGGACGTGTCGATCCAGGCGCAGGTACTGAACCTGTTCATGGACTTGCAGAAGGAATTCAACACTGCCTACGTGTTCATCTCGCACAACCTGGCGGTGGTGCGGCATGTGGCCGATCAGGTGCTGGTGATGTATCTGGGGCGGCCGGTAGAGATGGGGCCTAAAGAGGATATCTACGAGAAGCCGTTGCATCCCTATACCCAGGCGTTGCTGTCGGCAACTCCCGCTATTCACCCGGACCCGCTGAAGCCGAAGATCCGCATTGCCGGCGAGTTACCCAACCCGCTGAACCCGCCTGACGGGTGCGCGTTTCACAAGCGTTGCCCGCATGCGACCGAGCGGTGTGCCAAGGAAGTGCCCGCTTTGCGGCTGGTGAGCACCCGGCAGGTGGCTTGCCACTATGCCGAGCAGTTTCTCTAGCTAGATCGGTGTCGCCTTCATCGCCGGCAAGCCAGCTCCCACAGGTATTCCACAGCCCTCAAGGCCTGTGCCAGACCTGTGGGAGCTGGCTTGCCGGCGATGGGCCGCAAAGCGGCCCCAGGTTCTCAATGCATGAAGAACCAGATCAGGATAATCACTGGAATCGGCACCCCAATCATCCACAGCAGTATCGAGCGCATGGCCTTTCTCCTTGTTCGTTGTTAATTAAAACCAGTGCAGCGCCCATGCCAGCTGTATCAAAAAATTACTTTTAAATAATTCAAAGGCTTAGCCTCAGAACCGCTTGATCAAACCGTGCAAAATGCCAGATCCACACCCTTGCACCTGGGTGTTCTGCAATGCACTATCAGTTTCATGACCGCCACCACCCTCCCCGACGGCCCCGAGCAAACCCCGCTCACCGCCGACACCGTGCTGCGCTACCACTTGTGCTGGAAGCACCGCGACCTCGACGGCGTCATCGCGCTTTACCACCCCGACGTCCAGTACCACGACTTCTTCCAGAACCGCGTGCTCGGCTACCGCGAACTGCGTGACTACGTGAGCGCCTGCCTGCCCCATGAAGCCGGCGAAGAGATCGTCCACAGCGACCGCATCCGCGTCGATGGCTGCACCGCATTCATCCAGTACCAGGTCACGGTCCAGGGTGGCGATGGGCTGGTGGCGTTCCAGTCCAGCGAAGCGATCACCGTCAAGGATGGCCTGATCTGGCGGGTCAACGAATACGCCACGCTGGTTCGCCAGAACAGCAGCGGGCACGCCAGTACCGGCCCGCGCCCTGCCACCAGCCGCCTGGGGTTGTCACCACGGCAACTGTCGACCATGGCCCAGGACCTGGAACACTACTTCCAGCGCCAGCGCCCCTACCTGGACCCGGAGCTGGACCTGCAGCAGGTCGCCGACGCCAGTGGTTACAGCCGCAACCAGATTTCCTACCTGCTCAACCAGGTGCTTGGGCAAAGCTTCTACCGCTACGTCAACCAGGCGCGCTTGCAACACCTGATGGCCAGCCTGGACGACGACAGCGTCGAGGCAACGATTGACGAGTTGGCGTTCAGCGCCGGCTTCAACTCACTGTCAGCGTTCTACAAGTGCTTCCGGGAACACACCGGCCTCACGCCCAAGGCATACCTGAAGCAAATTTCCCTGCGTGCACGCACGTAAGACAGCCGCCCGCACACCCCACTAGGATCGCCCACAGACCTTGACGGATGTGGAGCCCGACCCGATGCAACCCCTGCGCACGCTCAGCCTGTGGATGGACCAGCTCGACGAGCCACTGTGCGCTCGCCCGGCCCTGCGTGAAGACCTGGTTGCGGACGTGTGCATCATCGGTGCCGGCTACACCGGCCTGTGGACTGCCTACTACCTAAAGCGCCAGGCCCCGCAGCTGAACATCGCGGTGATCGACGCCAACATCGCCGGTTTCGGTGCCTCCGGGCGCAACGGCGGCTGGCTGATGGGCAACCTGCTGGGCGAAGACCGCCTGCTGGCCACCCTGTCACCACAACAGCGCCGCGCCAGCATCGATCTGCTGCACGGCATTCCCGATGAAGTACAGCGTGTGCTGCAACGCGAAGGCATCGACTGCGACTACCGCAAGGGCGGCGTGCTGTACTGCGCCGCACGCTACCCGGAGCAGGAACGCAGCCTGCGCGCTTACCTGGACGATCTGTATCGCCAAGGCATGACCGAAGACGACTACCGCTGGCTGCGCCCCGAGCAACTGGACGCCCAACTGCGGGTCAGCAATGCCTTTGGTGCCATCTACAGCCCGCACACCGCGACCATCCAGCCGGCCAGACTCGTGCGCGGTTTGGCTCGGACAGTGGAGGCGATGGGCGTGCCGATCTATGAAAACACGCCGGCCATCGATTGGCAGCCCGGCGAGGTGCGCACGCCGCTGGCACGGATTCGCTGCCAGTGGGTAGTGCCCGCCGTGGAGGGTTACGCTGCCAGCCTGCCGCCACTGGGCAGACATCAGTTGCCCGTACAGAGCCTGCTGGTGGCTACCGAACCGCTGCCGGACTCGACCTGGGAGCAGATCGGCCTGAGCCAAGGCCAGGCCTTCAGCGAAAGCAGCCGCCAGGTCACCTATGGCCAGCGCACCGCCGACAACCGCCTGGTATTCGGTGCCCGCGGAGGCTATCGCTTCGGCGGCCGACTGCGCGAAAACTTCAACCTCGACGCGCATGAAATCGAACTGCGCCGTTACCTGTTCAGCGAGCTTTTCCCGCAACTGAAACACGTACGCATCACCCACTCCTGGGGGGGCAACCTGGGCATGGCCCGACGCTTCCGCCCGCATATGCTGTGCGACCGCCAGCGTGGCATTGCCCTGGCTGGCGGCTACGGCGGCGAAGGTGTCGGCGCCACCAACCTGGGCGGGCGCACGCTTGCAGCATTGATCCTCAACCAGCACAACGAACTGACCGCGCAGCCCTGGGTGCTCGACAACCGCCCGGTTTCCAGCCTGGCCAGCTGGCCACCCGAACCCTGCCGCTGGCTGGGCTACAACGCCATCATCCAAAGCTTCGTCCACGAGGACCGGACCCTCGCCAACCCCGCCAGCGCGCCCTGGAGGCGGCGCCTGGCCAGCTCGCTTGCGGACTTCATGGAAGGCTTCATGCACTGACTTTCCTTTCCCCTACACAGGATCCACCGGTCATGAGCATCACCCAGTTCAAGAACACCGACAGCGCCGTGCTCGACAGCAGCAACCCGGTCGCGGTACCGCTTGGCGAACCCGTAGCCGTGACGTCGGTCACCTGCGTGGAGCGCAGCGACGGCGTGGAAACCGGCATCTGGGAATGCACCCCCGGGCGCTGGCGCCGGCAGATCGTGCAGCAGGAGTTCTGCCATTTCATCAAGGGCCGCTGCACCTTCACCCCCGACGGTGGCGAACCCCTGGTCATAGAAGCCGGAGACGCATTGATGCTACCGGCCAACAGCACCGGCACCTGGGACATCCAGGAGACCGTGCGCAAGACCTACGTCCTTATCTTCTGATCCGCTGATCGCCTGCCTTCGATAACAACAGACAAAGCAAGGTAACCCCGACATGCGCACGCTCCTTCTTGCACCCCTGATGCTGGCCGCCAGCGTGGCCGGCGCCGCCGAAACAGTGAAGATCTACAACTGGTCCAGCTATGTCGCCCCCGACACGCTGAAGAACTTCCAGCAAGCCAGCGGCATCGTGCCCACCTATGACGTGTACGACAGCAACGAAACCCTCGACGGCAAGCTGATGACCGGCAACTCCGGCTACGACGTAGTGTTCCCCTCCAACCACTTCATGGCCCGGCAAATCCAGGGCAAGGCCCTGAAGCGCCTGGACAAGTCGCAGTTGCCCAACTGGCAAAACCTCAACCCGGTGCTGCTCAAGGCACTGGAGGTGAACGATCCGGGCAACCAGTACGGCTTCCCGTACCTGTGGGGCAGTACCGGCATCGGCTACAACATCGACAAGGTCAAGGCGGTGCTCGGCGACAATGCGCCGGTTGATTCGTGGGACCTCATCTTCAAGCCCGAGTACATGAGCAAGCTGAAAAGCTGCGGCGTTGCCGTGCTGGACAACGGCCCTGAACTGCTGCCGATTGCCTTGCACTACCTCGGCTTGCCGCACCACAGCCAGAACCCGGCGGACTACGACAAGGCCAAGGCATTGCTGATGCAGGTACGCCCGTACATCAGCTACTTCCACTCATCGAAGTACACCGGCGACCTGGCCAACGGCGACATTTGCGTGGTGGTGGGCTTCTCGGGGGATGTGTTGCAAGCGAAGAACCGTGCCGAAGAAGCGAAGAACGGGGTGAAGGTGGGCTACTCGATCCCCAAGGAAGGCGCGCCCATGTGGTTCGACATGGTGGCCATGCCGGCGGATGCTCCGGATGAAAAAGCCGGGTATGCCTACATGAACTACCTGCTGCAGCCGGACGTGATGGCCAACATCAGCAACCATGTGCAGTACGCCAACGGCAACCTGAAGGCGGACGGGCTGGTGGACCCGGCGATGAAGGGTAATACGATGATTTACCCGAGCGAGGATGTGATGGGCAAGCTGTATGCGCTGGAAGCGATGCCGGCGAAGATCGACCGCATTCGCACGCGGATCTGGACCAGTATCAAAGCCGGGAATTGAAAAGGGGCCGCTTGGCGGCCCCATTCTCAGTTATCAGTGATGTTCGCGAGTAGCGCGGAACTTGATGTCCGGCCAGCGCTCTTCCATCAGCGACAGGTTGACCCGGGTCGGGGCCAGGTAGGTCAGGTGACCACCACCGTCGATGGCCAGGTTTTCCATGGCCTTGGTCTGGAATTCCTCAAGCTTCTTCTTGTCGTCGCAGCTGATCCAGCGGGCCGACCACACGGTGATCGGCTCGTAGGCGCACTCGACCTTGTACTCTTCCTTCAGGCGGCTGGCGACCACGTCGAACTGCAGCACACCGACCGCACCCAGGATGATGTCGTTGCTGCGCTCCGGGAAGAACACCTGGGTGGCACCTTCTTCAGCCAGCTGCTGCAAGCCTTGGCGCAGCTGCTTGGACTTCAATGGGTCCTTGAGGCGCACGCGACGGAACAGCTCCGGGGCGAAGTGCGGGATACCGGTGAAGCCCAGCGCTTCGCCTTCGGTGAAGGTGTCACCGATCTGGATGGTGCCGTGGTTGTGCAGGCCGATGATGTCACCGGCAAAGGCCTCTTCCAGCTGTTCACGCTCGGAGGAGAAGAAGGTCAGCGCATCGCCGATACGCAGGTCCTTGTTCAGGCGCACGTGGCGCATCTTCATGCCCTTCTCGTACTTGCCCGAGCAGATGCGCATGAAGGCGATACGGTCGCGGTGTTTCGGGTCCATGTTCGCCTGGATCTTGAACACGAAGCCGGTGAACTTCTCTTCCACAGGCTCGACGGTACGCTCGTGGGCAACGCGGCCCAGCGGGCGCGGCGCCCAGTCGACCACGGCGTCGAGCACGTGATCCACACCGAAGTTGCCCAGTGCCGTACCGAAGAACACCGGGGTCAGCTGACCGTTGATGAACTCTTCCTGGTTGAACTCATGGCAGGCACCCTGCACCAGCTCCAGCTGCTCGACAAACGAATCGTACTGGTCACCCAGGTGTGCGCGGGCTTCGTCCGAGTCCAGCTTCTGGATGATCTTGGCTTCGGTGCGCTCATGGCCGTGGCCAGGGGTGTACACCACGATGTAGTCGCCGGTGAGGTGGTACACGCCTTTGAAGTCGCGGTAGCAACCAATCGGCCAGGTGATCGGCGCGGCCTTGATCTTCAGTACGGCTTCGATCTCGTCCAGCAGTTCGATCGGGTCACGGATGTCACGGTCGAGTTTGTTGATGAAGCTGACGATCGGCGTGTCGCGCAGGCGGCACACGTCCATCAGGGCGATGGTACGCGGCTCAACCCCTTTACCGCCGTCGAGCACCATCAGCGCCGAGTCCACTGCGGTCAGGGTGCGGTAGGTGTCTTCCGAGAAGTCTTCGTGGCCGGGGGTGTCGAGCAGGTTGATCATGTGCTCGCGGTACGGGAACTGCATCACCGAGGTGGTGATGGAGATGCCGCGCTGCTTCTCCATTTCCATCCAGTCGGAGGTGGCGTGGCGGTCGGACTTGCGCGACTTCACGGTACCGGCGACGGCAATGGCCTTGCCCATCAGCAGCAGCTTCTCGGTGATGGTGGTTTTACCGGCGTCGGGGTGGGAAATGATTGCGAAAGTGCGGCGCTTCGCGACTTCGGCGGCCTGGTTGGTCATGGGAAATCGCCTGACTGGGGATCAAAAAGGGCCGAGATTATACCCGAAACCGATAACCAAAGCACCGGCATGTCATCCGTTCAAGCGACATGCCAGTTGCGCTTCAATGGTCATCCAGCAGTTCTTCACCGATGTCGGTAATGCGGATTTCCAGGTCAAGCGGCTCGCCTTGGCCTGCACAAGCATGGGCAAACCAGTGATCAAGCAGGTCTTCGCGGCCGGCAGCGCAGAGCTCGATGTTGGTGGTGCGGGTCCAGATGCGCACCGCTACGCAATCACCGGCCTGCAGGCTCTGGTCCATGCTGACATGCCCTTGCTCGCCCGGCACCATAACCTTCCACAGCCTGTCATCAGCGACTTTTTCGTCATACAGGCAACCGTAGCCCTTGCCGCTGCGGTCCAGATAACGTTTTTTCGAATTGAAGTCGCGGCCCGTGCGCCGGCTCCAGGACTGTATGTCGTAATACCGACGCCCCCTTGCCTGGTCCACCATGCAACGAAACCAGAACCGGTGCGGCTCAGGGGCCACCAGCGATGTCACCACCAGCCAGTCATCGGCCACACGTGCCGCCAAGCCGTCTTTTTCTGCCAGTTTTGCGCAATCCAGGTAGCCCTCGAAGCCAGGCGTGGTACACGCGACATGGGCAACGAAGGACCGGTCATAGTCATGAACGAGCATTGGATACTCCCTTCAGTAGATGGTCTGCGAGCAGGTTGAAAAATCCTGTCGCTGACCGCTATTCAAGGGCCGTCGCGTAGGGCAAGGCACCTGGAAAATGCCAACGCATGGGAAATTGGCGCTGGCCAAATGCCGCTTCAGATGGGAACCTTTACGCCCACGGAGACGTCCACTCCCCTGCAACCCGCTTCGGTTGGGGACTGGTTTCATCAGCATTTTCGGGCCCGACGGGGTTCGGCTCATGGCCTGATCGCAGCCTTCGGCGTGTATCAAGCTGCTACTCGCGAACACACCATTCGCCGCCAGCACTGGCCGGCAAAAAAGAAGTGTGCTCGCCGACAACACAAGGAGTCCGCCTGTGGCTAAACGCTACGGAAAAGGGCTGTTGGGATGCGCCACCGTGCTCGTCATCCTGGCCCTGCTGATCCACTGGATCGGCATCGACACGATCACGCGTTATCGCGATGATCTTGGGTTCTACCTGCAAGCGCACCTGGTACTGGTGCTGGCTTCGATGGCGGCGGCGTTGGCCGTGGGCATCCCCGCCGGCATTGCGCTCAGTCGACCGCACCGGGTCGACAAAGCCGAGCGCTTCATGCAGTTCTTCAACGTTGGCAACACCATCCCTCCCCTGGCCGTTCTGGCCATCGCGCTCAGTATCCTGGGCATTGGCGCCGGGCCTGCGATCTTCGCACTGTTCCTCGCCTCTCTTCTGCCCATCGTACGCAACACCTACGAAGGCCTGAAAAACGTCCCCGCCTCGCTCAAGGAAGCCGCCACCGGCATCGGCATGACCCCGCGCCAGCAACTGTGGCAGGTGGAACTGCCCAATGCCGTGCCGATCATCGTCGGGGGTGTACGCGTGGCCTTGGCATTGAACGTGGGCACCGCGCCGCTGGCATTCCTGATCGGCGCCAACAGCCTGGGCAGCCTGATCTTCCCCGGCATCGCCCTGAACAACCAGCCACAGCTGCTGCTGGGCGCCGCGTGCACCGCGCTGCTGGCCCTGGTGCTGGACGCAGCGGTGAGTTTCTCCAGCAAGCGCTGGCTGGAACGTGGCCTGGCCCAATAAGGATAGGGAACGTATGAAGAAAAGAATCGCCTTGCTGCTGGGCGCGGCCCTGCTGTTCGCAGGATTTGCCCAGGCAGCGGAAAAACCGCTGGTGCGCATCGGCGCGCGGGTGTTCACCGAACAGACCGTGCTCGCCGAAATCACCGCGCAATACCTGCGTGCCAATGGCTTCGACGTGCGCGTCACCACCGGCCTTGGCAGCAACATCGCACGCCAGGCCCAGGAGACTGGCCAGCTCGACCTGATGTGGGAATACACGGGCGTGTCGCTGGTGTCGTATAACCACATCGACGAGCGCATGCCCAACGCCGAAGCCACTTTCGCCAGGGTAAAGGCACTGGATGCCAAGAAGGACCTGATCTGGCTGACCCCGTCGAAGTTCAGCAACACCTATGCGCTGGGCCTGCCCCGGCAAGTGGCCGAAGCCTACCCGCAGGTGAACACCATCAGCGACCTTAACCAGGTGCTGCGTGACGAAAGCCAGCGTACCCACCTGGTGGCGCTGGACACCGAGTTCGCCAACCGCCCCGACGGCCTGGTCGGCCTGCGCGAGATGTACGGCCTGCCGCTGGACCGTCGCAACATCCGCCAGATGGACGGCGGCCTCGTCTACACGGCCATGCGCAACAACCAGGTGTTCGTCGGCCTGGTGTACACCACCGATGGCCGCCTGAACGCCTTCGACCTCAAGCTGCTAAAAGACGACAAGCACTACTTCCCGGACTACACCGCCGCCCCGGTGGTGCGCAAAGCCGTGCTCGACGCCAACCCGCAACTGGCCGGCCTGCTCAAGCCGCTGGCCGAGCAGCTGGATGACGAAACCATGCGCCAGCTCAACGCCAAGGTCGACGTCGAGCACCAGAACCCGACCGCCGTTGCCGCCGCCTTCCTGCGTGAGCACCCACTGAACAGCGAGGGCCAGCCATGAACCTGATCGATACCTTCAGCCACCTGGACTGGGCCCAGGTACTGCAACTGACCTGGCAGCACATCATGCTGGTGGGCATCGCTGTAGGCCTGGCGATCCTCGTCGGGGTGCCGCTGGGCATTCTGATGACGCGCTTCCCGGCCCTCGCTGGCCCATTGCAGGCCAGCGCCACGGTGCTGCTGACCATCCCCTCCATCGCCCTGTTCGGCCTTCTGCTGCCGTTCTACTCCAAATTCGGCCAAGGCCTTGGACCACTCCCGGCGATCACTGCCGTGTTCCTCTATTCGCTGCTGCCGATCATGCGTAACACCTACCTGGCCCTGACCAACGTCGAGCCCGGCATCCGTGAAGCCGCACGCGGCATCGGCATGACCTTCGGCCAGCGCCTGCGCATGGTCGAGCTGCCCATTGCCGTGCCGGTGATCCTCGCCGGCGTGCGCACCGCCGTGGTCATGAACATCGGCGTCATGACCATTGCCGCCACCATCGGTGCTGGCGGCCTGGGTGTACTCATCCTCACCTCCATCAGCCGCAGCGACATGTCGATGCTGCTGGTCGGCGCTGTGCTGGTCAGCCTGCTGGCGATCATTGCCGACCTGCTCCTGCAAACCCTGCAACGTGCCCTGACTCCAGAAGGACTGCGCTCATGATCGAACTGAAGAACCTCAGCAAAACCTTCAACGTCAACGGCAAGGACGTGAAAGCCGTCGACGCGGTAAACCTCACCGTCAACGAAGGGGAAATCTGCGTGTTCCTCGGCCCCTCGGGCTGCGGCAAAAGCACCACGCTGAAAATGATCAACCGCCTGATCACGCCCACCTCGGGCCAGGTGTTCATCAATGGCGAAGACACCACCGGGCTGGACGAAGTGACCCTGCGCCGGCACATCGGCTATGTGATCCAGCAGATCGGTTTGTTCCCCAACATGACCATCGAAGAGAACATCACCGTGGTCCCGCGCCTGCTCGGCTGGGACAAGCAAAAGTGCCACGAGCGTGCACGCGAGCTGATGCACATGATCAAGCTGGAGCCCAAGCAGTACCTGCAGCGCTACCCGCGTGAGCTGTCCGGTGGCCAGCAGCAGCGCATCGGCGTGATCCGCGCCTTGGCGGCAGAAGCGCCGGTGCTGCTGATGGACGAGCCGTTCGGCGCGGTCGACCCGATCAACCGCGAAATGATCCAGAACGAGTTCTTCGAGATGCAGCGGGCGCTGAACAAGACGGTGATCATGGTCAGCCACGACATCGACGAGGCGATCAAGCTGGGCGACAAGATCGCCATCTTCCGTGCCGGCAAACTGTTGCAGCTGGACCACCCGGACACCCTGCTGGCGCACCCGGCGGATGAGTTTGTCAGCAACTTCGTTGGCCAGGACAGCACCCTCAAACGCCTATTGCTGGTACGTGCCGAGGATGCCGCGGACAACGCGCCGTCGGTGAGCCCGGAAACGCCGGTCAGCGATGCACTGGAACTGCTGGATGAACACGACCGCCGCTATGTGGTGGTGACCGATGCGCAGAACAAGGCGCTGGGGTATGTGCGCCGGCGTGACATGCACCGCCAGCAGGGCACCTGTGGTGACTTCCTGCGGCCGTTCAATGCCACGGCGTCGCATGATGAGCATTTGCGCATCCTGCTGTCGCGCATGTACGAGTTCAACCGGGCGTGGTTGCCGGTGCTGGATGCCGAGCAGGTGTTTCTGGGCGAGGTGACGCAGGAGTCGATTGCTGCGTACCTGAGCTCGGGGCGCTCGCGGGGGGCGAAAACCAGCATTTTTTCGCCGGCTGAGGCGGTGGTTTCGTAATTGCTGGGGGCGCTTTGCGCCCCATCGCAGGCAAGCCAGCTCCCACAGGTACAGCGCCAATTTCAAGGTTTGCGCTGTACCTGTGGGAGCTGGCTTGCCCGCGATGGGCCGCACAGCGGCCCCGGCGTTGCTTAGAACCCTACACTGGCCTGCACATAGAAGGTCCGCGGCTCACCCACATAAATGCCGGCATTGTTGTCGCTGGAACGGGTGAAGTACTGCTTGTCGAACAGGTTCTTCACCCCCGCCGCCAACTTCAGGTTGGACATCTCTGGCCCGAACTCATACCCGCCACGGGCATGCCAGGTCACGTAACCCGGAATATCGCCATACTGCCCATCCGCACTCGGCTCGGTGATGTAGTCACCATTGAAGCTGCCGTCGGCGTTGATCCCGGTGCCCGGCGCACGCTGCTTGGATTGGGCGTAGGCATCCAGGCTCCAGGTCCAGCGGTTGACCGCGTAGCGCACGCCGGCAGTGGCCACCTGACGTGAATAGAACGGCAAGTCACGGCCCTTGAAGCCCGGGATCTCACCTTCATAGGTTGCACGGGTAAAGGTGTAGCCACCGCTCACCGACAAGCCATCCAGGCGCGGGTCCAGCCCGGCCAGGTCATAGCGCACAGAAGCCTCGATCCCTTGGTGCTTGGTCGCACCCAGGTTGGTCCAGCCCACGTCATTGCTGATGTATTGCAGTTCGTCATCAAAGTCGATGTAGAACGCCGTCAGCTCACCGGCAAAACCGCCATCGTCATAACGCGTGCCGATTTCGTAGGTCTTGGCCTTTTCCGGCTCCAGGCCATTGGCCGTGCTGTTGCCTGTCCCGCCCTGCCCCAGCTGGAAGTACTGCAAACTGCCGAACGAAGTTTCGTAGTTGGCGAACACTTTCCACGCGTCGGAGATGTGGTACATCACGCTCAGCGCCGGCAGCGGCTCGTTGCTGGTGATGCTGCGTTTCTTCTCCGCCACCGGGCGGTTGTTGGCATCCAGCACCGGGCGGTCGCGCCAGTCAGTGTTGATGTGCTCGAAGCGGATGCCCGGGGTGATGGTCCAGTTGCCCACGTCGATCTTGTCGTCGATGTAGTAGGCGCTGGCCTCGGTGCCACCGCTGCGGTCCTGGAACACATGGCCGTCGGAGGTCGGGGTCACGGTGGGCACGTTGTCGATCAGCGCCAGGCGCGTCGACTGCTCACGCATCGCTTCCTTCAGGTAGCGATAACCCACGCTGACTTCCTGGGTGGTCGGGCCGGCAAAGAAGATGCGCGACACACGCGGCTCGATGGCGAAGGTGTGATAGTTGCGCGGGTACGACGACAGGGTCTTCATGTCACGCGAAGCGATGGCACTGCCACGGAAGCTGTCGGTGTAATAAGTCAGCACTTCGAACTGGGTGGCATCGTCGAGCTGGCGTTGCCATTTGAACGACACGTCCTTGCGCCGACCGGCGAAGTAGTCGTAGTCGCGCAGCGACTGGTACGGGTTGCTGTCGTACTGGGCCTGGGTCAGGCCACCGGGCATGTCGGCGCGGCCATCGTAGTAGTGGAAGTTGAGCCAGAACTCGTCGACATCGGTCGGCGCCCAGTGGGTCTTGAGGATAACGTCGTCGATGTCGTTGCCGTTGTTGCTTTCACGGTAACCGTTGCCGTTCACGCCGGTGTACAGCAGTGCCACACCCATGCCGTTGTCTGCCGTGCCGCCGACGAAGGCCGACTCGGTGTGCTTCCAGCCGCCGTGCTGGGACGTTTCCAGGGTGGTGGACAGCTCTGCCGAGGCCTTTTCCGGAATTGCCCGGGTGACGAAGTTGATCACCCCGCCCACGTTCTGCGGGCCATAGCGTACCGAGCCTGCACCACGTACCACGTCGATGCTGTCGAGGTTGCCCGAGGAAATGGGCGCCATCGACAGCTGCGGCTGGCCATACGGCGCGAACGCGGCCGGGATGCCGTCGATCAACACGGTGGAGCGCGGCGACAGGCGCGAGGTGAGGCCGCGCACGCCCACGTTCAGCGACAGGTCGCTGCCGCCAGTGCCGTTGGAGTCCTGCACCTGCACACCCGGGATGCCGCGCAGCACATCGCGCACGTTCATCGCGCCCTTCTCTACCATCGCCTCGCGGCGCACCACGGTGCGCGCGCCGGGGTGGTTCTGCACCACGCTCTGCTGCGCATCGCCCAGCCAGTCACCGACTACCTTGATGTCGGTGGGCGCCAGCTCCAGGCTGCCACTGCCCAGGTCAAGGGTAGTCGGCAGCGGCTTTACCACGACGGTATCCTGGGACATCTCGAAGGTCAGCCCGCTGCCTTGCAGCAACTGTTGCAGCGCCTGCACCGGCGCCAGGTTGCCGGACACCGCCGGAGCCTGCTTGCCAGCCACCAACTCGGGGCTGAAGAACAGTTGCAGGTTGGTCTGCTGGCCAAGCTGGCTCAGCGCCGAACCCAGCGGCTGGGCCTGGATCTGGATGGTGTTGCCGGCCTGTGCAGCCTGGCTGTTGACGGCCACGGCACTGACCGCCAGGGCCAGCGCCAGGGCGCGGAAGCGTGGGAAAGGCTTGTTGTTGTTCACGTCGTCGAAACATCCTGAATGCGGAATAAACGCCAACCGCGTGCAAATGGAAATGCTTGGCAGTTGCAGCTGGCGAGGAAGACGAACGAGTGGAAAAAAACCTGAATCTATTTCGCAATTATTTCGCGAGAGCCGTCTTCATGGGCCTTGATGGCCACCGGCAGGATGCTCGGCAAGGCCCGCAGCAGGGCGTCGGTATCGTCAGTGCTGAAGGTGCTGGACAGGCGCATCCGGGCGACTTTCCCAGGAGCAACCCGTAGCGGCTGGCTGCGATAACGCGAGGCTTCGGCCACCACCTCGGCCAGGGTGGCGTTATCGAACACCAGCTTGCCCTGACGCCAGGCCGTTACCGCAGCCGCGTTGACGGCATAAGGTGCGGCAACCACGCCTTGTGCATCTATATGCGAACCCTGCCCGGCCGTTAGCTGCGCCAGCGAAGCCCCCTTGCCCTGCACGCGCACCGAGCCCTGCTCCACCGCCACCCGGGTGCTGGCCGGGTCCAGACGTACATCAAAGCGGGTACCGGTTACGGTCACGCTGCCTTGGGCAGTATCGACCACGAACGGCCTGGCGCTGTCGTGGGCGACGCTGAACATCACCTCGCCGGCGCTCAGGCGGATATGCCGCTGGCCGGCGCTGAAATCGACCTGCACCTGTGTATTGCCATTGAGTTCCAGGTGCGTGCCATCCGGCAACTCAACCTGGCGGCGCTCGTTAAAGGCAGTCTGCAGGCTGCCCTGATGGTTCAGTTGCTGGTAATGCCAGCCGCCCCAGCCCAGGCCCAACGCCAACACCGCCACACTGGCGGCCAAGGCCTGACGCACGAAACGCCGACGTGGCAGTTGCTGCACCGGGTCTGGCTGGCACAGCGCTTCAAGGCGCTGACGTGGAATGAAGGTGGCGGCCTGCCACACGCGGTTGAGGTGTTCGTACTCTTCCCGGTGGCGCTCGTCGCTCACCAGCCAGGCGCGCAACTGGGTCTGCAACCCGGCATCCCGAGGCGCATCCTGCACGCGGGCAAACCATGCGGCCGCCTGCTCGCGGACGGTATCGGTACCGTGCTGTTTCATCGAAAAGGTCTCCTGACGCTTCATGCCGACACATCCAGATGCTCACGCAAATGCCGGAGCGTGCGGATCATATACTTTTCGACCATGTTCTTGCTCAGCCCCATGCGCTCGGCGATTTCGGCCTGGGTCAGGCCTTCGAGCTTCTGCCAGATGAACACCTGCCGGCAGTTGAGCGGCAACTGGGCCAGTGCCCGCTCGACGCTGTCGGCCAGCTCCAGGGCCTGCACGTAGGCCTCCGGGTCGCCACTGCCGCCACTGCCCTCGTCGAAGGTTTCCAGTTCCAGGGCCTGGCGGCGGTCTTCGCGGCGGAAGCCATCCACGGCAATGTTGCGTGCGGTCTGGTGCAGATAGGCGCGCGGCTGCTCAACCTGTTCGCGCGGGTTTTCCAGTACCCGGACAAAGGCATCGTGGGTGAGGTCCTCGGCCTGCTGACGACTGCGCAGTTTGCGCGTCCAGGTGCCGATCAGCTCATGGTAATGGTCGAGGAAGCCTTTGTGTCCGGACACGGTCGGGGGTCATCAGGGAGGCAGATAAGGGTGCGAATAGTAATGTTTCTCATCAAAACCAGCAAATCCGCCAGTCGGTAACAAAAAATTTATGCGCGATTTCCTGTACGTGGGTGCCAGGAAAATGTGGCCATAAATATGAACACCTGAAGCCCTTTCGCGGGCACGCCCGCTCCCACACAAAGCGCGCGATGCCTGTGGGAGCGGGCGCGCCCGCGAAGGAGCCAATACGGTCTATTCCACAATATTTAACGCTTGAAACATCGTGGGGAACATCAGCCGGTCACATGGGTCGGTTATTCAAATGGCTGGTCGTCGATCCACGCCGATCACGCCCGGATTACCTGTTGATTCTGCATTCTTCACGCCCTAAAGTGCGCGCCGAACGTCCATGCTGGAAACGATCCATCCGGCTCAAGTACTGAGTAGGCGAACCAAAGTGGGGATACGGAGGACGTTCAGTTTGCAGCCACTTATTCTTTCAGTTTGCCCATGGAGTCCCTGAGCATGTCGATCCAGGTCGAAGACTATTTCGCGCGTGACACCTTCCAGAAAATGAAGGCGTTCGCCGACAAGCAGGAAACCCCGTTCGTACTCATCGATACCCAGATGATCAGCCAGGCCTATGACGACCTGCGCGCCGGTTTCGAATTCGCCAAGGTGTACTACGCGGTCAAGGCCAACCCGGCCGTCGAAATCATCGACCTGCTCAAAGAGAAAGGTTCGAGCTTCGACATCGCCTCGATCTACGAGCTGGACAAAGTGCTGGGCCGTGGCGTCAGCGCCGACCGTATCAGCTACGGCAACACCATCAAGAAGTCCAAGGACATCCGCTACTTCTACGAGAAGGGCGTGCGCCTGTACGCCACCGACTCCGAAGCCGACCTGCGCAACATCGCCAAGGCCGCACCGGGCTCGAAAGTGTACGTGCGTATCCTGACTGAAGGCTCGACCACGGCTGACTGGCCGCTGTCCCGCAAGTTCGGCTGCCAGACCGACATGGCCATGGACCTGCTGATCCTCGCCCGCGACCTGGGCCTGGTGCCTTACGGCATCTCGTTCCACGTGGGCTCACAGCAGCGCGACATCAGCGTGTGGGATGCTGCCATTGCCAAGGTCAAGGTGATCTTCGAGCGCCTGAAGGAAGAAGACGGCATCGAGCTGAAGCTGATCAACATGGGTGGCGGCTTCCCGGCCAACTACATCACCCGTACCAACAGCCTGGAAACCTACGCTGAAGAAATCATCCGCTTCCTGAAGGAAGACTTCGGTGACGAGCTGCCGGAAATCATCCTGGAGCCAGGCCGTTCGCTGATTGCCAACGCCGGTATCCTGGTCAGCGAAGTGGTGCTGGTGGCGCGCAAGTCGCGTACCGCCGTCGAGCGCTGGATCTACACCGACGTGGGCAAGTTCTCCGGCCTGATCGAAACCATGGACGAAGCCATCAAGTTCCCGATCTGGACCGAGAAGAAAGGCGAAGCCGAAGAAGTGGTCATCGCCGGCCCAACCTGCGACAGCGCCGACATCATGTACGAAAACTACAAGTACGGCCTGCCGCTGAACCTGGCCATCGGTGACCGCCTGTACTGGCTGTCGACCGGCGCCTACACCACCAGCTACAGCGCGGTGGAATTCAACGGCTTCCCGCCGCTGAAGGCTTACTACCTGTAATGCAAAACGGGGCCGCGAGGCCCCGTTTTCATTTGTGCTTTCCTGTACCGGCCCTATCGCCGGCACAGGCAACCTTAGTCCCCGCGCCGTTCGATTTCCTCGGCATACCTTGCCGCAAAGGCCATCAACACCGGTCCTGCTTTCTGCAAAGTCACCAACGCAGCGCGCAGGAAATTCATGTTCCCCTCAACCCGCGCCCGCTCCAGCCACTGCCCGGCCTCCGCCATTTGCCCACGCTCGACCAGCACCAGCGCCAGGCTGAACATCCCGCGAAAATCGCCCGCCTCGGCCGAGCGCCGATACCAGCGCACTGCCCGCGCCGGGCTGGGTGCCGTGGCAATGCCCTGCTCCAGGTAACGCCCATACAGGTTCATCGACTTGGCATGCCCCATCTGCGCAGCCTTCTCGTAGCACATCAGGGCCTGCCCCTGATCGGCCGGCACCCCACGTCCGGTGGCCAACAGGTTGCCCAGGTTGTACAGGCCCCAGTCCAGTCCCGCGTCGGCGGCACGCGCATAGTGGATGGCCGCCTGCGTCAGGCTCGGCTCACCGCCCCAACCATGCTCCAGGCAACGCCCGAGCATGTTGTGCGCCATGGCACTGCCACCCTGTGCGGCGATGCCAAACCAACGCCGGGCCACGGTGGCATCTTCTTCGATACCGCGGCCATCCAGCAGGATCTGGCCTAGCAGCAACTGCGCCTCGACCGCGCCCTGCCCCGCCGCCGCCAGAATCGCTTGCGCGGCCTTGCCGGGGCTTTCCTCCAGCATGGCCTGCAAACCGGCCACATCCACCACTTCCTCACGTCGCAACTGGTAGGACACGGCTCAGACCTCGGCCCAGCGGCGCAGCAGGTTGTGGTAGGTGCCGGTCAGTTGCAGCAGCGACGGATGGTCCGGCACATCGGCAGTCAATTGCTGGATAGCGTTATCCATCTCGAACAACAGCGTCCGCTGGCTGTCCTCACGCACCAGGCTCTGGGTCCAGAAAAATGCGGCGTAACGCTGGCCACGGGTTACCGGGTTTACCTTGTGCAGGCTGGTACCGGGGTACAGCACCAGGTCACCGGCGGCCAACTTGACCTGCTGCACGCCGTAAGTGTCCTGGATCACCAGCTCGCCACCGTCGTAGCTGTCCGGGTCGCTGAGGAACAGCGTGGAAGACAGGTCGGTACGCACCCGCTCCGGGCTGCCCTTGGGCTGGCGCAGGGCGTTGTCGATGTGGAAGCCGAAATTGCCGCCTTCGCGGTAGCAGTTGATCAGCGGCGGGAACACCTTGTGTGGCAAGGCCGCCGACATGAAGCGCGGGGTTTTCCACAGCCGGTCGATCAGCGCGCTGCCAATCTCCTTGGCCAGCGGGTGCCCTTCCGGCAACTGCAGGTTGTGCTTGGCCTTGGCCGACTGGTAGCCAGCCGTAGCCTTGCCATCAGCCCAGTCGGCCTGCTCCAGCGCCTCGCGGATACGGGCCAGCTCATCAGCGTCGAACAGGCCTGGGATGTGAAGCAGCATGGCAGCAGCACCGTTAGGAAGTGTAAAGGCGCCAATGATATTGATTCCCTTTTGCGCTGCACAAGCCCCATTCGCCGCTTAAGACGTTTCAGCTGTATGAAACCGTAAAGGCAAATTGTAAAGATTGTAAATTCTTCACGAATGGTAACGACTCTCAATTGTGAGTCACAATTGCTTACATTAAGATCCGCCGCCTCAACACCTTGGGGAAGGTCCTTAGCAATGCGCCAGTCCGTACCATCTGCAGTGAGCTCACCACGCCTGATCGTGTCTGCCATCGGTGTCGCCCTTAGCGCCACGTCGGTCTACGCCGCCGACCCGGCCGCGAACAGCGCCATTACCCTCGACGCCACCAGCGTCAATGGCAAGGCTGAACAAGCCAGCACCGATTACAAGGTCGAAAAGGCCTCCTCGCAGAAGTACACCGCGCCGCTGGTAGACACCCCGCGCTCGGTTACCGTGATCCCGCAGCAAGTGATCAAGGACACCAATGCCTTGACCCTGCAGGACGCACTGCGCACTGTGCCGGGCATTACCTTCGGTGCCGGCGAAGGCGGCAACCCGCAAGGCGACCGCCCGTTCATCCGTGGCTTCGACGCCCAGGGCGATACCTACCTGGACGGCGTGCGTGATACTGGCGCGCAAACCCGCGAAATCTTCGCCATCGAATCGGTGGAAGTGGCCAAAGGCCCTAACTCGGCCATCGGTGGCCGTGGCGCTGCCGGCGGTACCATCAACCTGGTGAGCAAGCGTGCGCATCTGGGTAACTCGCTGGACGGTGCTTGGACCTGGGGCAGCGACCAGACCCAGCGCTACACCTTCGATGGCAACTACCAGTTCAGCGATACCGTTGCCGGCCGCCTGAACCTGATGACCCACGAAAGCAACGTCTCCGGCCGCGACAAGGTCAACTACGACCGCTGGGGTATCGCCCCGTCGCTGGCATTCGGCCTGGGCACGCCGACCCGCGTCAACCTTGACTACTACCACCTGGAAAGCGACGACCTGCCGGATTCGGGCATTCCGTACACCATCCCGACCAATGGCAGCGGCGGGCGCACCTCGGCGCACCCGAGCAAACCGGATGACGGCGGCGACAGCGACAACTTCTACGGCCTGACCGGGCGCGACTTCCGCAAGACCCGCGTGGACATCGCCACCTTCGCCATCGAGCACGACCTGACCGACTCGCTGACCATCAAGAACACCCTGCGTCACGGCAACAGCATGCAGGACTACATCCTGACCCAGCCTGACGACAGCAAGGGCAACGTCAACAACGGCAGCGTATGGCGCCGGGCCAACACCCGTGTGGGCAACACCGCTACCACCACCAACCAGACCGACCTGTTTGGCGAGTTCTACGTCGGTGGCCTGAAGAACAGCTTCTCCACCGGTATCGAACTGAGCCGCGAAGAAAGCGAGCGCTCCAGCTACACCGTTGACACCGACACCGTCCCAGGCGGCAGCGCCAACACCAACTGCACCCCGGGCATGATCGGCGCCACCAGCGGCTACAACTGCACCTCGCTGAGCAACCCGAACCCGGATGATCCGTGGAACGGCACCATCTCGCGCAACTACGCTGGCACCACCACCAACAGCAAGACCCGTGCGATCTACGTGTTCGATACCCTGGAGCTGACCCCCGAGTGGCTGGTCAACATGGGCCTGCGATACGACCACTTCGACACCGACTACAAAACCTACAACGCCGCTGGCACCACCACTGCCAAAGGCAACGACGTCAGCGAGTTCGTGACCGGCCAACTGGGTCTGGTGTGGAAGCCGGCCGAAAACGGCAGCATCTACGTGTCCTACGCCACCTCGGCTACGCCACCAGGCGCCATGCTCGGCGAAGGTACCGAAGGCAACCCGCTGGGTGGCACACCTGACCGCAACGGGAATCTGCTGGCCAGCGATATGGAGCCGGAAGAAACCACCAACTACGAGATCGGCACCAAGTGGAACCTGCTTGACGAGCGCCTGTCTCTGGCTGCGGCGCTGTTCCGCACCGAGAAAGAAAACGCCCGGGTACAGGTCAACACCAACACCTACGAGAACGTCGGTGAAACCCGCGTGCAAGGTATTGAACTGTCTGCCAGCGGCAAGCTGACCGACAAATGGCAGGTGTTCGCCGGCTACACCTACATGCAGGCCCGCCAGATCGACGGCGGCCCGCTGGGCAAGGCCAACGACGGCAACCAGCTGCCGAACACGCCAAACAACAGCGCCAGCCTGTGGACCACTTACGCGATCACACCAAAGCTGACCATCGGTGGTGGTGCGTTCTACGTGGATGACGTGTACGGCAGCGTGGCCAACACCACCATGGTCGACAGCTATGTACGCTACGACGCCATGGCCGCCTACAAGCTGACCAAGAACGTCGACCTGCAGCTGAACGTGCAGAACCTGACCAACGAGGTGTATTACGACAAGGCCTTCTCCACCCACTTCGCCAACCAGGCGGCCGGGCGGACTGCACTGTTGACCACCAGCGTTCACTTCTAAAGCAGCAACCCAAAGCCCCGTTCATTCCAGTGAGCGGGGCTTTTGCGTATCAAGGCATAATGCACGCCGCGCAGGTAGCGGCAGCAACACAAGGTGAGAGACGTGGTGAAGAAGACGCTGTTCCAATTGCACTGGTTCTTTGGCATCACCGCTGGCCTGGTGCTGGCCTTGATGGGCATCACCGGGGCCTTGTATTCGTTCCAGGAAGAACTGTTGCGCGCATTCAATGCCGATGTGCTCAAGGTAGAGGTGCGCGCCGAAGGCGTGCTGCCGCCAGTCGAACTGGTGCAGCGTGTAGAGGCCCAGCAACACGACAAGGTGTCGATGCTGTGGGTCGACGTGCGTGAAGGTAACGCCGCACGGGTCTTCTTCATGCCGCCACCGGGCGAACGCCGTGGCGAGCTGCGCTATGCCGACCCTTATACCGGCGAACTCAAGGGCGAAGTGGCCGGGCAAGGCTTCTTCAACCTCATGCTCAACCTGCACCGCTTCCTGGCCATGGGCGACACCGGCCGGCAGATTACCGGTGCCTGCACCCTGATGCTGGTGTTCTTCTGCCTCTCCGGCCTGTACCTGCGCTGGCCGCGCAAGGCGCTGGACTGGCGCACCTGGCTGACCTTCGACTGGGCCAAGAAAGGCCGAGCCTTCAACTGGGACCTGCACGCCGTGGCCGGCACCTGGTGCCTGCTGTTCTATCTGCTATTCGCCCTGACTGGCCTGTTCTGGTCCTACGAGTGGTACCGCGAAGGACTGAACAAGCTGCTGGCCGACGCGCCGGCCGCCGGCCAGCAACAAAAACGCGGCGAAGGCCGTGGCCGCCACGGGCCGCAGAAAGTCGACAAGAACGCCCCGCCGCTGGTGGTCGACTATGACGCGATCTGGGCCAACCTCAAGGACGCTGCCGGCCCGGGCCTTGCCGCCTACAACCTGCGCCTGCCACCGGTTGGCGGCCAGCCGGCCAACCTGTTCTACCTGCTGGACGACTCCGCCCACCCACGCGCCTTCAACACCCTGGTGCTGGACCCTGCCACCGGACAGGTGAAAAACCACGACCGTTACACCGACAAGTCCTTCAAGGCCCAGCTGCTGCAGAGCGTCTACGCCCTGCACGTTGGCGAATACTTCGGCCTGCCGGGCCGCATCATCGTCACCATCGCCAGCCTGACCATGCCGCTGTTCTTCGTCACCGGCTGGCTGCTGTACCTCGACCGCCGCCGCAAGAAGCGCCAGGTGCGCGAGGCACGAGGCAACGTTGCCAGCAACGATGGCAGCGGCGAAAGCTGGCTGATCGGTTTTGCCAGCCAAAGCGGCTTTGCCGAGCAACTGGCCTGGCAGAGCGCCGGGCAGCTGCAAGCAGCGGGCATGCCGGTACAGGTGCGCGCCCTGGCCGAACTGGGTGAAAACGACCTTCGCCAAGCCCGCCGCGCGCTGTTCGTGGTCAGCACCTTCGGCGACGGCGAAGCCCCCGACAGCGCCCGCGCCTTCGAGCGCAAGGTGCTTGGCCAACCTTGGGCGCTGAACAACCTCAGCTACGCTGTACTCGCCCTCGGCGACCGCCAGTATCCGCACTTCTGCGGCTTCGCCCGCCGCTTGCAGGCATGGCTGGGTGAGCGCGGCGCCAGCAGCGCGTTCAGCCCGGTGGAAGTGGACAATGCCGACCAGGCAGCGCTGCAGCAGTGGCAGCAAGAACTGGCGCAGCTGACCGGCGCCCAGCCGGTGGCCGCCTGGCAGCCGCCGAGCTTTGGCAACTGGTCACTGGTGCGCCGCGAACTGTTGAACCCTGGCAGCCAGGGGCAGCCGGTGTACCTGCTTGGCTTGCAACCGCAAGCGCCTGCCAGCTGGGAGGCCGGGGACCTGGTGGAGATCCTGCCACTCAATGGCCAGCCCCGTGTCGACGCTTTCCTCAATGGCCTGGCGCTAGACGCCAGTGCCAAGGTGCAGGTGAATGGCCTGAGCGAAACCCTGGCCCAGGCCCTCGCTGGCCGCCAGTTGCCGGCACGCCGTGATCACTTGATCGGCTTGCAGCCGCAGGCGTTGATCGATGCACTGGTGCCGATCGGCAGTCGCGAATACTCCATCGCCTCGATCGCCAGCGATGGCGTGCTGGAGCTGATCGTGCGCCAGGAACGCCATGCCGATGGCCACCTGGGCCTGGGCTCGGGCTGGCTGACCGAGTACCTGCCGCTGAACGGCACCTTGAGCCTGCGCCTGCGGCGTAACAGCGGCTTCCACCTGCCGGAAAGTACTGCACCGATGATTCTGATCGGTAACGGCACCGGTCTGGCCGGCCTGCGTAGCCTGATCCGGGCGCGGGTGAATGCTGGCGAGCAGCGTAACTGGCTGCTGTTCGGCGAGCGTAACCGGGCGCATGACCTGCTGTGTGGCGATGAGCTGCAAGGCTGGCAGGAAAGCGGTGATCTGGCACGGCTGGACCTGGCGTTCTCGCGGGATCAGGCCGAGAAGGTGTATGTGCAGGATGTGTTGCTGCAGCAGGCCGAGGAGTTCAAGCGCTGGGTGGCTGACGGCGCATGCGTGTACGTCTGCGGCAGCCTGCAAGGCATGGCTGCGGGGGTGGATGCAGCGCTCAACGGTATGCTTGGGGAGGCCGCTGTGCAGCAGTTGATCGAAGATGGGCGGTATCGACGGGATGTTTACTGATCAATCATTGATGTAGCCAGTACCGGCCCTATCGCCGGCAAGCCAGCTCCCACAGGTACCCTACTGCCCTCGGGCCGGGTGCTGTACCTGTTGGAGCTGGCTTGCCGGCGATAGGGCCGGTACAGGTTGTCAGTGCAGCTCGAAGGTATCGGCATCCAGGTTGGCCGGGAACTTGGCCCGGTAAGCCGCCAGCTCCGCCGCACTCAACACGGCTGTAAACACCCCGTCCGCCTCCCCGGCACTGAGCAGGCTCTCGCCCTGGAAGTCCAGCACCTGGCTGTCCCCCGAATAGGCAAAGCCTTTACCATCCGTACCCACCCGGTTCACCGCCGCCACATAGCACAGGTTCTCGATCCCCCGCGCCGGCAGCAGCCGGTTCCAGTGCTGGCGGCGCGCAGCCGGCCAGTTGGCGGTGTACAGCAGCAGGTCGGTGTCCTGGGCATCGCGGCTCCACACCGGGAAGCGCAGGTCGTAGCAGATCAGTGGGCGAATTCGCCAGCCCTTGAGCTCGAACTGGACCTGCCGCTCGCCCGGGGTGTAGTGCTTGTGCTCACCGGCCATGCGGAACAGGTGGCGCTTGTCGTAATGCAGGATTTCGCCGTCCGGCCGCGCCCACAGCAGGCGGTTGCGGTGGCTGCCGTCAGCGGCCTGGATGATCACGCTACCGGTAATCACCGCGTTACATTTCTTCGCCTGGGCCTTCAGCCACTTGTAGGTCGGGCCGTTCTCCGGCTCGCACAGGCTTTCCGATTGCATCGAAAAACCGGTGGTGAACATTTCCGGCAGGATTACCAGGTCCACCTCGCCCACCTGCTCCAGCAGCACCTCGAAGTGCGCATAGTTGGCCTCGCGGTCGTGCCAGGCCAGGGTGGTTTGCACCAGGGCGACTTTCAGGTTCGGCAGTGTGCTCAGATCGCGCATAGTCGTTCCGCTGCCTGACGCAGCGTCTCCTCTCGTTTGGCAAAGCACAGGCGAACCAGGCGTTGCTCGGGGATGGGTTGCTGGTAGAACACCGACACCGGAATGGTCGCCACGCCGTGCTCACGGGTGAGCCACAGCGACATGTCGACATCGTTCAGGTCCGGGCGGATCTGCGAGTAGTCCACCAGCTGGAAATAGGTGCCCGTCGTGCGGGTGAAGCTGAACCGTGAACCGTCCAGCAAGCCGCAGAACAGGTCCCGCTTGGCCTGGTAGAAGGCCGGCAGTTCATCGATGTGCTCGGGGTGCTCGGCCATGAAGTCGGCCAGCGCGCACTGCAATGGCGTCACGCCGCAGAAGTTGACGTACTGGTGCACCTTGCGCAGCTCCGCACTAAGCGCCGGAGGGGCGATCACGTAGCCGGTCTTCCAGCCGGTCACGTGGTAGGTCTTGCCGAACGAGCTGACCACGAAGGCGCGTTGGTACAACTGCTCATGGGCCAGCACGCTGGCGTGGCGCACGCCGTCGTACACCAGGTGCTCGTAGACTTCATCGCTGACCAGGTAAATATCGCGGTCGGCAATAAGCTTTGCCAGCTGGTCAAGGTCTTCGCGGGTGATCAGCGCGCCGCTGGGGTTGTGCGGCGAGTTGAGGATGACCATGCGCGTGCGCGGGCTCAAGGCATCGCTGAACTTCTGCCAGTCGATGCGGAAGTCGCCGTCGCTGAGTTGCACATGCACGCAGCGGCCACCGGCCAGTTCCACGGATGGCTCGTAGCTGTCGTAGCAAGGGTCGAAGACGATGACCTCGTCACCCGCATGCACCACCGCCTGGATGGCGCAGAAGATCGCCTCGGTGGCACCGGGGGTGATGGTCACTTCCTGATCGGCATCCACCTTGGCGCCATACAGGCGCTCGACCTTGGCTGCCACCTGTTGGCGCAGGGCCGGCAGGCCGGTCATCGGGGAGTACTGGTTATGCCCGGCGGCCACATGCCGGCCTACTGCATCGAGCAGGGCCTGTGGGCCGTTGAAATCAGGGAAACCCTGGGACAGGTTGAGCGCGCCGGTCTGCACGGCGAGCTGGGACATGGTGGTGAAGATGGTCGTGCCGACATTCGGCAGTTTGCTGCGGATCATGGAGCCCTCTTTCCTGGGGTGTATCCGGCACGGGGTGGAGTCCGAGCATAGCGGATCGAGCGGTCAGGAAAAAGGTTGAAACATTAGGGGCATTGCGCTGGATCAACGGGCCTCTTCGCGGCTAAAGCCGCTCCCACAGGGACACCACAGATTTCGAAAACTGTGCAGTACCTGTGGGAGCGGGTTTACCCGCGAAGAGGAAGACGCGGAATCAGCGCTTGTCGCGGCGCTTCTTCTCGGCCTTCTTGTGGTGCGACATCAGGCGGCGCTTCTTGTTGACCTGGCGGTCGGTGAGGGTGTTCTTCTTGCCCTCGTACGGGTTCTCACCGCCCTTGTACTCGATGCGGATCGGCGTACCGACCAGCTTCAGCACGCGGCGGTAGGTGTTCTCCAGGTAACGCGAGTACGACTTTGGAATCTTCTCGGTCTGGTTACCGTGAATCACGATCAGCGGCGGGTTGGCACCCCCCAGGTGGGCATAGCGCAGCTTGATGCGGCGACCGTTCACCAGCGGAGGCTGGTGCTCGCTCACGGCGTCTTCCAGGATCTGCGTCAGGCGGCTGGTCGGCCAACGGGTTACCGCCGACTTGAACGCAGCCTGCACCGACTTGTACAGGTTGCCCACACCAGTGCCATGCAAGGCAGAAATGAAGTGAATGTCGGCGAAGTCAACGAAGAACAGCCGGCGCTCCAGCTCGGTCTTCACGTAGTCGCGTTCGCCCGGCTGCATGCCATCCCACTTGTTCAGGGCGATGACGATGGCACGGCCCGCTTCCAGGGCAAAGCCCAGCAGGTTCAGGTCGTGGTCCACCACACCTTCGCGGGCGTCCATGACGAAGATCACCACGTTGGCGTCCTTGATCGCCTGCAGCGTCTTCACCACCGAGAACTTCTCGACTTCCTCGTGAATCTTGCCGCGCTTGCGCACACCGGCGGTGTCGATGAAGGTGTACTTCTCGTCATCGCGTTCGAACGGGATGTAGATACTGTCACGGGTGGTACCCGGCTGGTCATAGACCACCACGCGCTCTTCACCGAGCATGCGGTTGACCAGGGTGGATTTACCCACGTTCGGGCGGCCGATGATGGCGATCTTGATGCCATCTTTCTCGCTCGGGCCAGGGATGCGCACGGCCTCTTCGCCTTCGGCGACTTCGGCGTCCAGGGCTTCTTCGACCTGGTCGCGCGGCAGGTGGCCAAGCACGGCCTCCATCAGCGCGTTGATGCCACGGCCCTGGGAGCCCGCCACCGGAATGGCGTTGCCCATGCCCAGCGGCGAAAACTCGGCGCGGGCAACGTCGGCGTCGATGTTGTCGATCTTGTTGGCGACCAGAATCGCCTCTTTGTTGCGCTTGCGCAGGTGCTCGGCAATCATCTGGTCGGCGGCGGTCATGCCGGCGCGGGCATCGACCAGGAACAGCACGTAGTCCGCTTCTTCAATGGCCATGAGCGACTGCTCGGCCATTTTCTCGTCCATGCCCACTTCGTCACCGGTAATACCACCGGTGTCGATCAGAATGAAGGAACGACCCTGCCAGCTGGCATCGCCATACTGGCGGTCACGGGTCAGGCCCGACAAGTCACCGACGATGGCATCGCGGGTTTTGGTCAGGCGGTTGAACATGGTGGATTTGCCGACGTTCGGGCGGCCCACCAGGGCAATTACGGGAACCATCGGCTCTCCACTCTCGAATTCTTGAAAATGCAAAGGCCGCTGCAAGGCAGCGGCCGGAGTACGGGCGGCGTGTCCTACGCCGCGGCTTGAAGCCCGCCAAGGCTTCAAGCATAGCTTCAGCGGATGGTCAGTGCCTCGAGCTTGCCGCTGTTGCCGAAGACGTAGATGGTGTCACCGACCACAAGTGGGCGGGCGCGCAGGCCATCGCTGTCGATACGCTCACGGCCGACGAAGCGGCCGTCCACCTGGCTCAGCAGGTGCAGGTAACCTTCAAAGTCACCCACTGCCACGTAGCTGCTGAACACTTCAGGTGCGGTCAACTGGCGGCGAGCCATGCTGTCGTTGCTCCACAGGGCACTGGAGGAGCGTTCATCCACGCCTTCCACGGTACCCGATGCTTCGCTGACGTAGACGTTACCGAAGCCCTGGGCGACGCCCACATAGCTGGAAGCATCGCGCTGCCACAGCTCGCGACCGCTTTCCAGGTCCAGGCCCGCTACACGGCCTTGGTAGGTGCTGACGTACAGGGTACCACCAGACAGCAGCAAGCCGCCGTCGATATCAACCACACGGTCCAGCTCGGAGCGGCCCTTGGGGATGGCCACACGGCTTTCCCACACGGGTACGCCATTGTTGATGTCCACCGCTACCACTTTACCGGTGGACAGGCCGGCGACGGCCAGGCGGTTGGTGGCGATCGGTGCACCAGTGCCACGCAGGGTCAGCACGGCCGGGGAGTTTTCGTAGATCCAGCGGCGGTCGCCGGTGGCGGCATCCAGGCCGATCAGGCGGTCGTCCTGGGTCTGAACTACCACTACGTCACCGTTGTTGGCAGGCGGGGCCAGCACTTCGCTGGTCACGCGCGAGCGCCAACGCTCTTCACCGGTGCTGGAATCCAGGGCAATCACTTCACCCTTGAGGGTGCCGAGCATGACCAGGCCGTAGCCCACGCCAACTGCGCCGGAAACCTGCAGCTCCAGGTCCTTCTTCCACACGACATCGCCAGTGATGCGGTCCAGGGCGAACACTTCGCCGTTGACGTCGGAGGCGTAGATACGGTCGTTCTCGATGGCCGGCACCAGGGTGTTGTAGGTCTCACCCTGGCCGTCACCGATCGAACGGCTCCACTGCTTCTTCAGCACCACTTCCTCGGTGAACTTGGTCAGCTCGGCCGGAGGCAGTTCCTTCTTGCTGTTGCTGCTGCAACCTGCGGCCAGTACGGCCAGGGTCAGCACTGCTGCATGTTTCCAACCGATCACTTACGCGTCCCCTTTAGCCAGGTCATCCAGCTTCAATTGCAGGCCACCGACTGCCGCGTCATCGGACAGCGCAGCCTTGGCTTTTTCGTAAGCGCTGTGTGCGTCGGCGGCACGGCCCAGTTGCACCAGCAGGTCACCTTTCAACTCTTCACGGCTGGCCAGGAAGGCTTTGTCGGCGTCGCCGTCAAGCAGCTTGAGGGCGTCTTCGGCCTTGTTCTGGGCGGCCAGCACGCGAGCCAGGCGCTGGCGCGAAATCTCGCCCAAGGTCACGTCGGCCGGCTTGTCCAGCACGCTTTTCAGCTCGGCAGCGGCGTCGTCGAGCTTGCCGCTCTCGACTGCCACCTTGGCCACGAACAGGCTGCCGTACTGGGCGTAAGCAGTACCGCCGAACTCGCTCTTGAGCTTGCCGGCCAGTTCCGCGACCTTGGAGGCGTCTGGCTGGCCAGTCGGCGTCAGGCTGGTCTCAAGCAACGCCTGATACAGCTGCGAGGCACCTTGCGACTGGTTGTTCTGGTACTTGTGCCAGGTATTCCAGCCCAATACCACCACGCCGGCCAGCAATGCGCCGGTCAGCAGCGGCTTGCCGTTGCGGTTCCACCAGTCCTTGACGCCTGCCAGATCATCATCATCGGTACTCGACACCCCAATACTCCTTTTCGCCTATTCGTTGTTGAACCGCGTTACGCCTGCGCGATCGCGGTTTCCAGGTGCTCTGCCAGAGCATCCCAGGCAATGTTCTGTTGTTCGCCCTGGCCACGCAGGGGCTTCAAGCCGATTTCTTGCTTGGCCAGCTCGTCGTCGCCCAGGATCAGGGCGAACAGCGCGCCACTCTTGTCGGCTTTCTTGAACTGGCTCTTGAAGCTGCCACCACCGGCGTTTACTGCCAGGCGCAGGCCCGGCAAGCGGTCACGCAGGCTTTCGGACAGGCGCAGACCAGCCAGTTCGGCCTGCTCGCCAAAGGCGCACAGGTAGACGTCGATCTGGCGGCTGATGGACTCCGGTACCTTGCCGAGGGTTTCCAGCAGCAGGATCAAGCGCTCGATACCCATGGCGAAACCAACGCCGGTGGTCGGCTTGCCGCCCATCTGCTCGACCAGGCCGTCGTAGCGGCCGCCGGCACACACGGTGCCCTGGGCGCCAAGCTTGTCGGTGACCCACTCGAACACGGTCTTGCTGTAGTAGTCCAGGCCACGCACCAGCTTGGTGTTGATCACGAACGGAATGCCGGCTGCGTCCAGGCGGGCCTTCAGGCCTTCGAAGTGCACGCGGGACTCTTCGTCCAGGTAGTCTTCCAGCTTCGGCGCCCCCACCAGGACGGCCTGGGTGTTCTGGTCCTTGCTGTCGAGAATGCGCAGCGGGTTGCTCTTCAGGCGGCGCTGGCTGTCTTCGTCCAGCTGCTCCAGGCGCGCCGAGAGGAACTCGACCAGCGCGTCACGGTAGCGTGCACGGGCCTCACTGGTACCCAGGCTGTTAAGCTCCAGCTTGACCGCGTCCTGGATGCCCAGCAGGCCCCACAGGCGCCAGGTCAGCATGATCAGCTCAGCATCGATGTCCGGGCCGTCCAGGTTGAACACTTCCACGCCAATCTGGTGGAACTGGCGGTAGCGGCCTTTCTGCGGGCGCTCGTGGCGGAACATCTGGCCGATGTACCACAGTTTCTGCACCTGGCCATTGCCGGTGATGCCATGCTCCAGCACGGCACGCACGCAGGCGGCGGTGCCTTCAGGGCGCAAGGTCAGCGAATCGCCGTTGCGGTCCTCGAAGGTGTACATCTCTTTTTCGACGATATCGGTCACTTCACCGATCGAGCGCTTGAACAGCTCGGTGAACTCGACGATCGGCGTACGGATCTGGCTGTACCCGTAGGTGTCCAGCAGCCCGGCCACGGTGCCTTCGAAGTAGCGCCACAGTGGCGACTGTTCTGGCAGGATGTCGTTCATGCCACGGATGGCTTGCAGCGATTTGCTCACGAATAGTCCTTACGAATTCTGTGTGTCAGCCACGGGCGATCAGCGCCGCGTCGGCTTCGGCCTTTTCGGCCGCTTTCTGGCGGATGAGTTTTTCCAGCTCATCGACCAGGTTGTCGTTGGTCAGCTTCTGCGTAGGCTTGCCATCGATGTAGATCAGGTTCGGCGTACCGCCGGTCAACCCTACATGGGCTTCCTTGGCTTCGCCCGGGCCGTTGACCACGCAACCGATCACTGCCACGTCCAGCGGCACCAGCAGGTCTTCCAGGCGCCCTTCCAGCTCGTTCATGGTCTTGACCACATCGAAGTTCTGCCGCGAGCAGCTCGGGCAGGCGATGAAGTTGATGCCACGCGAGCGCAGGTGCAGCGACTTGAGGATGTCGTAGCCGACTTTCACTTCTTCGACCGGGTCGGCCGCCAGCGAGATACGGATGGTATCGCCAATGCCTTCGGCCAGCAGCATACCGAGGCCGACGGCGGATTTCACCGTCCCCGAACGCAGGCCACCGGCTTCGGTGATGCCCAGGTGCAGCGGCTGCACGATCTGCTTGGCCAGCAGGCGGTAGGCTTCGACGGCCATGAACACGTCGGAGGCCTTGACGCTGACCTTGAAGTCCTGGAAGTCCAGGCGGTCGAGGTGCTCGACGTGGCGCAGCGCCGACTCGACCAATGCGGCCGGGGTCGGCTCGCCGTACTTCTTCTGCAGGTCTTTTTCCAGGGAGCCGGCGTTGACCCCGATACGGATCGGGATACCACGGTCGCGGGCGGCATCGACCACGGCGCGTACACGGTCTTCACGGCCAATGTTGCCGGGGTTGATGCGCAGGCAATCCACGCCCAGTTCGGCCACACGCAGGGCAATCTTGTAATCGAAGTGGATGTCGGCGACCAGCGGCACACTGACCAGCTGCTTGATCTTGCCGAACGCCTCGGCGGCGTCCATGTCCGGCACCGAAACGCGCACGATGTCTACGCCGGCATCGACCAGGCGCTGGATTTGCGCCACGGTGGCGGCCACATCGTTGGTGTCGGTGTTGGTCATGCTCTGCACCGCGATGGGCGCATCACCACCCACCGGCACATTGCCGACCCAGATTTTGCGGGATTCGCGACGTTTGATCGGAGATTCGCCGTGCATGACTTACTGTCCCAACTTCAGGCGAGCGGTCTCGCCACTGGTGAACGGGGCAACATCGACGGCCTGGCCGTTGTAGCTGACCTGGGCACCACGGGCAAAGCCCAGGCGCACCGCGAACGGCGGCTTGCCGGTCAGTTCGAGGTTGTCCCCCTTGCGCTTGATGGCGCTGAACAGCACCTTGCCGTTGCCATCGGACACCTGGGTCCAGCAATCGGCGGTGAACTGGATGGCAACCTTGGCGCTGCCAGCCGGTACTGCGGCTGGCTCGGTGGCGGCCACGACCGGCGCCGGTGCGGCAGGTGCAACAGCGGCCGGTGCCGGGGTAGCCGCCGGTGCTACCGGGGTAGCCACTGCAGCAGGTGCAGGTTGCGCGGGCGCTGGCTGGGCCGGTGTCGGCACTGGCACTGCAGCAAGGGTTGGCGCCGGGCTTGCCGGGGCCTGTTCAGCGGCGGCGGCGGGCTGTTCGGCAGCGCCCTGCTCCAGCGCCAGCGGTGCGCTTTCGGCTTGCTGGCCAGCGGATACAGCCTGGTCTTCAGGCTCATCGAGCGGGTGAATCTGGGTGGTGCCGTCGGCGCTTTCGACTTCGACGTGCTCCAAAGCAATCTTGGCCAGGTCTTTGCCACGCAGGCTGCCCTGGTCCTGCCACCAGACGAAGCCGCCACCGACCACAGCCACCAGCAACAGCAGGCTGACACCGCGCAGGATGTTGTGCGACAGGCGCACCGGCTCTTCGATACGGCCCAGCGAGTGCACCTCGCTGCCTTTGGCGTGGGTGCCGGTGTAGCGGTCGAAGGCCTCTACCAAGGCGGCCTGGTCGAGTTCCATCAATTTGGCATAGGCGCGGATGTAGCCACGGGCAAAGGTATGCCCGGGCAGCTTGTCGAAGGCGCCGGTTTCCACGTGGTTCAACGAACTGACAGTGAGGTTGAGCTTGCGGGCCACCTCGGCTTGAGACCAGTCCCGTTTCTCACGGGCCAGGCGCAAAAGCTCACCGGGGTTCTGGCCAGGCGCTACTGCTACTTCGGGATGCGCGGCGTTCATCGTTGCTCCGACAGGTATTGCTGATATTCCGGCGTACCGGGATAAAGTCGTTGTAATTGCTGGCCCATCTCGGCCAGTGTGCCCTGCTCGTCGAACACCCGGGCAAGGCGGCTGCCCAGCAGCAGGCTACGGGCATCGTGGTCGCTCAACTGGCTGAAACGATCGTAGTAGTCCCGGGCCGGCACATAATGCCTGTTTTCGTAGGACAACTCAGCCATTTCCAGCAACGCTTTCGGTTGCCGCTGGTTGAGTTGCAACGCTTTCAGCAGATAAGCATGCGCCTGGTCGCGGCGATCGAGCTTCAGGGCAGTCAGGCCCAGGTTCTCGTACACGCGTGAGCGCTCAGGATACAGGGTATCGGCGCTGGCCAGGCGAAACATCTGCTCGGCCTCGGCAAATCGCCCCTGAGCATAAAGGAAACTGCCGTAATTGTTGCGCATTCGCGTGTCGCCGGCGCGGGCTTGCAAGGCCTTGCGAAAGTGGGCTTCAGCGAGCGCCGGCTCACCTTCTGCCTGGAACACCAGCGCCAGGGCCGCGTGCGCGTCGGCATCAGTGCTGTCGAGGGCCAGGGCCTTGCCCAGTGGCGCCTTGGCCTGCTCGGTCAAACCCTGTTGCAAATACCCCAGGCCCAGTTGCACATAAGCCCGCCCCGCCTCCGCCCTGCCCTGGCGGCTGGCCAGGGGGTCGCTCGCACCGCCCGACACACAGCCGGCCAGCAGCGAGAGCGCAAGGATCGACAGCGCGGCGCGCAGGCTCATGGGCAAGGTCCCGGTCAGTGGCTGGCGGCGCTGTCTTGCAGCTCGACGTCTGCGGAAAGCTGGCGCACGGCAATATAGCGCTCGCTACGGCGGGTGCGGTCGTTGACCTGGCCGACCAGCTGACCGCAGGCAGCATCGATATCGTCACCACGGGTGGTGCGCGTGGTGACGTTGAAGCCACCGTGGTGCAGCAGGTCCTGGAAGCGACGAATGGCGTTGTTGCTTGGCCGCTCGTAGCCCGAATGCGGGAACGGGTTGAACGGGATCAGGTTGATCTTGCACGGCACGTCGCGCAGCAACTCGATCATCTGTGCGGCATGCTCAGGCTGGTCGTTGACGTCCTTGAGCAGGGTGTACTCGACAGTAAGCACGCGCTTGCCACCCAGGGTGGACATGTAGCCCATGCACGATTCCAGCAGCACTTTCAGCGGGTACTTCTTGTTGATCGGTACCAGCTTGTTGCGCAGCTCGTCGTTCGGTGCGTGCAGCGACAGGGCCAGCGACACGTCGATGTGCTTGGCCAGTTCGTCGATCATCGGCACCACGCCCGAGGTGGACAGGGTGACGCGACGCTTGGAAATGCCATAGCCCAGGTCATCCATCATGATTTTCATGGCGGCGATGACGTTGTCGAAGTTCAGCAAGGGCTCGCCCATGCCCATCATCACCACGTTGGTAATCGCGCGGTCGACTTTGGCAGGGACGGTCCCGAAGGATTTGTTGGCAAGCCACACCTGGCCGATCACTTCGGCGGCAGTGAGGTTGCTGTTGAAGCCTTGCTTGCCGGTGGAGCAGAAACTGCAGTCCAGGGCACAGCCGGCTTGCGACGATACGCACAAGGTGCCGCGGTCGTCGGTAGGAATGTAGACGGTCTCGACGCAGCTGCCGGAGGCAACGCGGATCACCCACTTGCGGGTACCGTCGGCGGAAATGTCTTCACTGACCACTTCCGGAGGCCGAATCTCGGCAACGGCCTCGAGCTTTTCGCGCAAGACCTTGCCTACGTTGGTCATGGCCGCAAAGTCGGACACGCCAAAATGGTGAATCCATTTCATCACCTGGCCGGCACGGAAGCGTTTTTCCCCGATCGAGTCGAAGAATTGTTCCATTTCCGGCTGGGTCAGACCCAACAGGTTGATTTTGCCAGTAGATGTCGTCATGGATTCACCCTCACCCGTAAGCTTTCGCTTAGCGAGTGGTTACCTCGGTAGCAGCGAAGAAGTAAGCGATTTCGCGAGCAGCAGCAGCTTCGGAGTCCGAACCGTGAACGGCGTTGGCGTCGATCGACTCGGCGAAGTCAGCACGGATGGTGCCGGCAGCAGCTTCTTTAGGGTTGGTAGCGCCCATCAGCTCACGGTTCAGAGCGATGGCGTTTTCGCCTTCCAGAACCTGAACAACAACCGGGCCGGAAGTCATGAAGGCAACCAGGTCACCGAAGAAGCCGCGAGCGCTGTGCTCAGCGTAGAAGCCTTCGGCTTCGGCTTTGGACAGTTGCTTGATTTTCGAGGCAACGATTTTCAGGCCGGCTTCTTCGAAGCGAGTGGTGATCTTGCCGATGACGTTTTTGGCAACGGCGTCAGGCTTGATGATCGAGAAAGTACGTTGAACAGCCATGGAAAACTCCAGAATATGAGTGACACGAAAAATTAAACCCGCGAATTATACGCGGGTTCCGGGGGATTGCCTAACCTGCAAGTGACGCTTAGTCGGCTTCGTCGATCCAGGCAGCCTGGATGGCCTCGAGCACTTTCTCACCGCCGCGTGACGGATCGTCGCTGAACTCTGGCAATGCCAGCACCCAGCGGTGCAGGTCTACGAAATTCACATAACGAGGATCGACCTCAGGCTTGCTTTCTGCAAGCTGAATGGCGATCTCAAGTACATCAATCCATTTCAGGCTCATGGTGCAAACCTCAGTGCGGCGCTTCAGCGGCGTGGTTGAGCGAGTACTTGGGGATCTCGATGGTCAGGTCTTCGTCAGCGACGACCACCTGGCAACCAAGCCGCGACTGCGCTTCCAGGCCCCAGGCCTTGTCCAGCATGTCTTCTTCCAGCTCGTCGGCTTCTTCCAGCGAGTCGAAACCCTTGCGCACGATGCAGTGGCAAGTGGTACAGGCCTTGACGCCGCCGCAGGCACTTTCCATCTCGATGTGATGGTCGTGGGCCAGTTCCAGGATGTTGGTCCCGGTCGGCACCTCCACGGTCAGCCCCTCGGGGCAGAACTTCTCATGCGGCAGGAATGTCACCAGCGGCATCGGTTACTCCTCGATCTCATTCAGGTTGCGCCCGGCCAGTGCGGCTTTGACCGTCGAATCAAGGCGACGGGCGGCAAATGCGTCGGTCACCTGCGACAGACGCTTGGTCTGTTGCTCGATGGCTGCGCCATCGGTGCCGGCCAGCAAATCACGTAGTTCTTGCATCTGGAATTCGATGGCTTCGCGCTCGTCACTGCTGAGCAGGCGCTCACCGTCGGCGTCCAGAGCGCCCTGTACCGCTTCAAGCAGGCGCTCGCCGTCCACCTGGTGCTCGCGCAGCTGGCGGGCGTGCTTGTCGGAACCTGCGTGCTCGAAGGAATCCTTCAGCATGCGGGCGATTTCGCCGTCGGTCAGGCCGTAGGACGGTTTGACCTGGATGCTGGCTTCCACGCCCGAGCCCAGTTCGCGGGCGGCAACGCTGAGCAGGCCGTCGGCATCCACCTGGAAGGTGACGCGGATTTTCGCCGCACCGGCAACCATGGCCGGAATGCCGCGCAGTTCGAAACGGGCCAGCGAGCGGCAGTCGCTGATCAGCTCGCGCTCGCCCTGCAGGACGTGGATCATCATGGCCGTCTGGCCATCTTTATAAGTGGTGAACTCCTGGGCACGCGCCACCGGAATGGTGGTGTTGCGCGGGATCACCTTCTCCATCAGCCCGCCCATGGTCTCAAGACCCAGCGACAGCGGGATGACATCGAGCAGCAGCAGTTCGCCACCTTCGCGGCGGTTGCCGGCCAGGGTGTCGGCCTGAATGGCGGCACCGATGGCCACCACCTGGTCAGGGTCGATCGAGGTCAGCGGGGTACGGCCGAACAGCGCGCCCACGGCTTCACGCACACGCGGAACGCGGGTCGAGCCACCCACCATGACCACCGCACTGACTTCTTCCAGCTCCACGCCACTGTCGCGCACGGCGCGGCGGCAGGCCTTGAGGCTGCGGGCAACCAGCGGCTCGATCATGGCTTCGAAGGCGGCGCGGCTCAGTTCGCCCTGCCAGGCGCCATGGCTGACGCTGACCACATCGGCGTCGGTCAGGGCTTCCTTGGCGGCGCATGCTGTTTGCAGCAACGCACGCTGGGTGGCCGGGTCCAGGTCGGACGACAGGCCAGCCTGCTCGATGATCCAGCCGGCAATGGCGTGGTCGAAATCGTCGCCGCCCAAGGCAGTATCGCCACCAGTGGCCAGCACTTCGAACACGCCAGCGGTCAGGCGCAGGATGGAGATATCGAAGGTACCGCCGCCCAGGTCATAGATGGCCACCACGCCTTCGGCGTTCTGGTCCAGGCCATAGGCCACGGCTGCCGCGGTCGGCTCATTGAGCAGGCGCAGCACGTTCAGGCCTGCCAGGCGCGCAGCGTCCTTGGTGGCCTGGCGCTGGGCGTCGTCAAAATAGGCCGGCACGGTGATCACCGCGCCTACCAGCTCACCACCCAGGGTCGCTTCGGCGCGCTCGCGCAGCACCTTGAGGATATCGGCGGACACTTCCACCGGGCTTTTCGGCCCCTGCACCGTGTCGATGAACGGCATGTGCGACTCGCCACCCACAAAGCGGTATGGCAGCTGCTCGCCCAGTTGCTTGACGTCGGCCAGGCCGCGCCCCATCAGGCGCTTGACCGACAGCACGGTGTTCAGCGGGTCGCTGGAAGCGGCATCACGTGCGGCCTGCCCCACTTCGTTGCGCCCTTCAAGGTAGCGCACCGCGGACGGCAGAATGACGTTACCCTGCGCATCAGGCAGGGGCTCGCTACGGCCGCTGCGCAATGCGGCGACCAGAGAGTTGGTGGTACCCAGGTCGATCCCCACCGCCAGGCGGCGCTGGTGCGGCTGAGGGCTTTGACCGGGTTCGGCAATCTGCAGTAGGGCCATGCTTATCTGAATACCTTAGGTGCCATCACGGGCGACACCGGGTTAATCGTCGAGGCGCTCTTCCAGTTGGCGCACTTCTTGGGCGAGCTTGTCGAGGAACTGCATGCGGCGCATCAGGCGCTCGGCCTTTTCGCGCTCGCCTGGGGCATCCCAGCAGGCGGCAAAGTCCTCGTTCAGGGTGTCCTGGGCAGCCTTCAGGCGCCGCTTGAACACACCCACGCCGTCAAGGTCGGCTTCGTCCTGCAACTCTTCGAGCTCTTCGCGCCACTGCATCTGCTGCAACAGGAAGTCCGGGTCGTGGACAGTGACTTCCTGAGGCACTTCATGGCCGCTGATGGCCAGCAGGTAGCGGGCGCGACGCGGCGCACTGCGCAGTGTCTGGTAAGCGTCGTTGAGGGCTGCGGACTTTTCCAGCGCTACACGCTGCTCACGCTCGGAGGCGTCGGCAAAGCGGTCGGGATGGACTTCGCGGGCCAACTCGCGGTAGCGAGTGGCCAGCTTGTCGAGGTCCAGGCGGAAGCTTGGCTGGAGGTCAAACAATGCGTAATGACAAGGAGTACCCACAGCCAGCCTCAAACGTTGAAGCTTTCGCCGCAGCCACACTCACCGCGCACGTTGGGGTTGTTGAACTTGAAGCCTTCGTTCAACCCTTCCTTGACGAAATCCAGCTCGGTGCCGTCGAGGTAGACCAGGCTCTTGGGATCGATGATCACCTTCACGCCATGGTTCTCGAACACCTGGTCTTCGTCCGCCAGTTCGTCAACGAACTCCAGCACGTAGGCCAGGCCCGAGCAACCGGTGGTGCGCACGCCCAGGCGAATGCCCTCACCCTTGCCGCGCCCGTCGAGGGAGCGGCGAATGTGGTTGGCGGCGGCTTCTGTCATGCTGATAGCCATCAGGACTCCTTACCTCGCAACAGGCGGCTTAGATCAAGCCTTTCTTCTGCTTGTAATCGCGTACGGCTGCCTTGATGGCGTCCTCAGCGAGTACCGAGCAGTGGATCTTGACCGGCGGCAACGCCAGTTCTTCGGCCAGCTGGGTGTTCTTGATGGTCTCGGCTTCGTCCAGGGTCTTGCCCTTCATCCACTCGGTGGCGAGGGAGCTGGAAGCGATGGCCGAACCGCAGCCGTAGGTCTTGAACTTGGCGTCTTCAATAACGCCCTGCTCGTTGACCTTGATTTGCAGACGCATTACGTCACCGCACGCCGGGGCGCCGACCATGCCGGTGCCAACGTCTGGGTCTTCGGCATTCATCTTGCCGACGTTGCGTGGGTTTTCGTAGTGGTCGATGACCTTTTCACTGTATGCCATGGTGCAATTCCTTCCTCATCAGGGAGCCGCTCTTGCCGGCGACTGCTTAGTGGGCGGCCCACTCGATCTTGGAGATGTCAACGCCGTCTTTGTACATGTCCCACAGCGGCGACAGCTCACGCAGTTTGTTGACGGCCTCGCAGACTTTCTGCGCGGCGTAGTCGACTTCTTCTTCGGTGGTGAAACGGCCGAAGGAGAAGCGGATCGAGCTGTGCGCCAGCTCGTCGTTGCGGCCCAGGGCGCGCAGTACGTACGAAGGTTCGAGCGACGCGGAGGTGCAGGCCGAACCGGACGAAACGGCGATGTCCTTCAGCGACATCAGCAGCGATTCGCCTTCGACGTAGTTGAAGCTCAGGTTCAGGTTGTGCGGTACGCGGGCAGTCTGGCTGCCGTTGACGTACAGCTCTTCAAGGTCCGAAACCTGCTTGAAGAAGCGGTCGCTCAGGGCCTTGATGCGCACGTTTTCTGCGGCCATTTCCTGCTTGGCGATGGCGAAGGCTTCGCCCATGCCGACAATCTGGTGAGTTGGCAGGGTGCCCGAACGCATGCCGCGCTCATGGCCACCGCCGTGAATGATGGCTTCCAGGCGTACACGCGGCTTGCGGCTGACGTACAGCGCGCCGATACCTTTAGGGCCGTAGACCTTGTGCGCCGAGAACGACATCAGGTCGACTTTCAGTTTTTGCAGGTCGATTTCGACCTTGCCGGCCGACTGGGCGGCATCGACGTGGAACAGGACGCCGCGCGAGCGGGTCAGTTCACCGATGGCGGCGATGTCGTTGATCGAGCCGACTTCGTTGTTCACGTGCATCAGCGAGACCAGGATGGTGTCGTCGCGCAGCACCGCTTCTACCATGGCCGGGGTGACGATACCGTCTTCGCCTGGCTCAAGGTAGGTGACTTCGAAACCTTCACGCTCCAGCTGGCGAGCGGTATCCAGGACCGCCTTGTGCTCGATCTTGGAGGTGATGATGTGCTTGCCCTTGGTCTGATAGAAGTGCGCGACGCCTTTCAGTGCGAGGTTGTCGGACTCGGTGGCACCGCTGGTCCAGACGATTTCGCGCGGATCGGCGTTAATCAGCTCGGCAACCTGGCGACGACCGTTCTCGACCGCTTCCTCGGCCTTCCAGCCGAAGACGTGGGAGCGCGAAGCCGGGTTACCGAAGTTCCCGTCGACCAGCAGGCAGTCGGCCATCTTCTGGGCCACGCGTGGGTCGACCGGAGTGGTCGCGGAGTAATCGAGGTAGATCGGCAACTTCATTTGTCTCTCCTATCAGGCGGTGGCGTCGCTCATCGTCCCTGGGGGATCAATCGACGGCGGACGTCTCAATCTTGTCCAGCTGGGCGGTTCGGCCTGCGACACGTCGCAAGTCCTGGCGCTGGGCGACTTCCTGCACCTCACGGCGCATGACGAGGTCGGCCAGGCTGATGCCGCTGAGGAATTCATGGATCTGCTGGCTGAGGTCGCACCACAGGTGGTGGGTCAGGCAGGTATCACCGGCATGGCAGTCCCCGAGGCCCTGGCAACGGGTAGCATCGACCGATTCGTTGACCGCATCGATGACCTGGGCCACCTGGATGGTTTCCATGCCCCGCGACAGCTGGTAGCCACCGCCTGGACCGCGCACGCTGGAAACCAGGCTGCTGCGGCGCAGCTTGGCGAACAGCTGTTCCAGATAAGAGAGGGAAATGCCCTGGCGCTCGGAAATATCGGCCAAAGACACCGGCCCATGCTGCGCGTGCAACGCCAGGTCAAGCATGGCGGTCACGGCGTATCGGCCTTTGGTAGTCAGTCGCATGGCTATTGGGTACCACGGGAGTTTCGGGATGTGTGCGAGTATGCGATTCCCGAGCATTTAAGTCAACTATAAGACCTAGTGCTTTAGTCGGGTTTGCATCGGGGAGGCGGGCGCGAGTGTAGCAGACGAGGGGCGTGAGCACACGCCCCGTATGTCACTATGATTTCAGTGCGGCGCAATCAATGCGACTGAGTGTCGCGCTGGGCCACCTTGGCCTCCTCGGCAAAATCATCTTCCGGCAGGGCTGGCAGCTCCTTGGCACAGTAGTCGCTACCCATCTTGGTCAGGGCGCCACACATACCCTCCAGCCGCTCGTCGACCGCTTGCAAGTGGTCGAGCATCTGGCCGATGGCACGCGCCACCGGGTCGGGCATGTCGCCACTGACGCCGTAGGCATCGAAGCCGATCTTCTCGGCCATGGCCTTGCGCTTGGCCTCGACTTCGTTGTCTTCGCTCTTGACGATGATCCGCCCCGGGATGCCCACCGCCGTGGCGCCCGCTGGCACCGCCTTGGTCACCACTGCATTCGAACCAATCTTGGCGCCGGCACCGACCGTGAACGGGCCCAGCACTTTAGCCCCCGCCCCTACCACCACGCCGTTCTCCAGGGTGGGGTGGCGCTTGCCTTTGTTCCAGCTGGTGCCGCCCAGGGTCACGCCCTGATAAAGCGTGACGTCGTCGCCGATTTCGGCGGTTTCGCCAATGACGATACCCATGCCGTGGTCAATGAAGAAGCGCCGGCCAATGGTGGCGCCCGGGTGGATCTCGATACCGGTCAGCCAGCGGCCGAAGTTGGACACCAGCCGGGCCAGCCACTTGAAATCACGCTTCCACAAGGCGTTGCCGAGGCGGTGCAACCAGATGGCATGCATGCCGGGGTAGCAGGTGAGCACCTCGAAGGCATTGCGCGCAGCCGGGTCACGGTGGAAAACGCTTTGAATATCTTCACGCAGGCGTTCGAACATCTGTCAGTCCTTCCGTTTATGCGGCTCACCCCGGACCACTTTCTGGGTCTCGGTAAGGATGCCGCGCAAAATGCTCATTTCCGAACGCTCGACCGCCACCCGCCCATACAGCCGGCGCAAGCGCGGCATCAGGTGCTTGGGTTTTTCCGGGTCGAGGAAGCCGATGCCCACCAGGGTTTTTTCCAGGTGGTCGTAGAACAGCTCCATTTCGTCCATGGTCGCCAGCTCGCTGGCGTCAACCTTCTCGACTTTTTCCGGCGCTGCACCGCCAGCCAGCCAGGCCATGCGCACCTCATAGGAGAGCACCTGCACGGCAGCGGCCAGGTTCAGCGAACTGAAGTCGGGGTTGGAGGGAATGTGCACGTGGAAGTGACATCGCTGCAGTTCTTCGTTGGTCAGGCCGGCGTGTTCGCGCCCGAACACCAGGGCGATTTCTTCGCCACCATTGGCATGCTCCACCGCCTTGGCACCGCACTCGCGCGGGCCGATCAACGGCCACGGGATGCTGCGCTCGCGGGCGCTGGTGCCCATCACCAGGTTGCAGCCGACCAGCGCCTGTTCAAGGCTGTCGACCACCTGGGCGTTATCCAGCACATCGTCGGCGCCCGAGGCACGGGCACTGGCATCCACGGCGGGGAATTCTTTCGGCTGCACCAGCACCAGACGCGACAAGCCCATGTTTTTCATGGCACGCGCAGCGCCGCCGATGTTGCCGGGGTGGCTGGTATTGACCAGAACAACACGAATATTTTGCAGCAAGGTGTTGTGCTCACAGATGCAGGAATCAGGGCCTTCGATCTTACAGAACCGACAGACGTAACGCCATGAAAGCAAATGTGACACTTCTGCCGCCAAAGTTTTCTGCTAGAATGATCGGCTTTCTTCTTTAACATCTCCAGGTGACCCGCCCATGCAGCCTATGCTGAATATCGCCCTGCGCGCCGCTCGCAGCGCCAGTGAACTGATTTTCCGCTCCATCGAACGCCTGGATAGCATCAAGGTGGACGAGAAAGAGGCTAAGGACTACGTTTCCGAGGTTGATCGCGCCGCCGAGCAGAGCATCGTCAACGCCCTGCGCAAGGCCTACCCGAACCACTCCATCCAGGGCGAGGAAACCGGCCTGCACGCGGGTAGCGGCGAAGAAGGCAAGGATTACCTGTGGATCATCGACCCGCTGGACGGCACCACCAACTTCCTGCGTGGCATCCCGCACTTCGCCGTCAGCATCGCCTGCAAATACCGTGGCCGCCTTGAGCACGCCGTGATCGTCGACCCGGTTCGCCAGGAAGAATTCACCGCCAGCCGTGGCCGTGGCGCCCAACTCAATGGCCGCCGCCTGCGCGTCAGCTCGCGCACCAGCCTGGAAGGCGCCCTGCTGGGTACCGGCTTCCCGTTCCGTGACAACCAGATGGCTGACATGGACAACTACCTGGGCATGTTCCGCGCCCTGACCGGCCAGACCGCCGGCATCCGCCGCGCCGGCTCCGCCAGCCTGGACCTGGCCTACGTGGCCGCCGGCCGCTTCGACGCCTTCTGGGAGTCGGGCCTGTCCGAGTGGGACATGGCAGCTGGCGTGCTGCTGATCCAGGAAGCCGGTGGCCTGGTGAGCGACTTCAACGGTGGCCACGACTTCCTCGACAAGGGCCACATCGTTGCAGGCAACATCAAGTGCTTCAAGGCAGTCCTGACGGCTATCCAGCCGCACCTGCCAGAGAGCATGAAGCGCTAAGCGCGGATCGCCTGAAAACAAAAAGCACCCCGCGGGGTGCTTTTTTTGTACCTGACAGTTTTACTGCCCTGCTTCGCTCAGGATCAGCTTGCCATTCTTGTCCACTGGAATGGTCGACCCCGGCTCACGGTCCATCTTCACCTTGCCGACCTGATCGCCAAGGGTGTAGGTCACGTTGTAGCCCACCACCTTCTCACTGATGTCATTCACCGTGTTGCAGCGGGTTTGCGTGGTGGTGTAGGTGTCACGCTCCTGCATGCCTTCCTGCACCTTGTTACCGGCATAACCACCACCGACCGCACCGGCCACGGTGGCGATCTTCTTGCCGGTGCCGCCGCCAATCTGGTTACCCAGCAAACCACCGGCAATTGCACCCACCACAGTACCGGCGATCTGGTGCTGGTCCTTGACCGGTGCCTGACGCGTCACGGCAACGTCCTTGCAGACTTCGCGCGGGGTTTTTACCTGTTGTTTGATCGGCTGCACGTCGGTGACCTGCGCATACTCAGGCCCCTTGTTGACCAAGCTGTAGGTCGCCACAGCACCTCCGGCAGTTACACCGACAGCACCCAGTACCGCACCCACCAGCATTGATTTGTTCACATGAACCTCCTGATCATACCCGCGGGGGTTAGCCCGCCTTCTCCCAGCCTTGGAGCAAAAAAAAAGGCGCGAGTTCAATACTCGCGCCTTTCGGGCAGCCAAACGGCGTGAGACAAGCCTTTATGGGCGCTCGTCCACACCTTCCGCCTTGGTCGGCGGGATCAGGTCTTCGCTGTTCAGGTTCAGCCAGATCAGCACCACGTTGGCGATGTAGATCGACGAGTAGGTACCGGCCATGACGCCGATGAACAGGGCCAGCGAGAAGCCGAACAGGTTATCGCCACCGAAGAACAGCAGTGCGGCAATGGCCAGCAAGGTCGAAACCGAGGTGGCGATGGTACGCAGCAGGGTCTGGGTGGTGGAAACGTTGATGTTTTCGATCAACGAGGCCTTGCGCATGACGCGGAAGTTCTCACGCACCCGGTCGAATACCACGATGGTGTCGTTCAGCGAGTAACCGATGATCGCCAGCACCGCTGCCAGCACCGTCAGGTCGAAGGTGATCTGGAAGAACGACAGGATACCCAGGGTGACCACCACGTCGTGAATCAGCGAGATGATCGCACCCACGGCGAACTTCCACTGGAAGCGGAAGGCCAGGTAGATGAGGATGCCGCCCAAGGCCAGGAGCATGCCCATGCCGCCCTGGTCGCGCAGCTCTTCACCCACCTGCGGGCCGACGAACTCGACACGCTTGAGGGTGGCCGGGTTATCACCGCCCGCCTTTTGCAGGGCAGCAGCTACCTTGTTACCCAGTTGCGGGTCATCGCCCGGCATACGCACCAGCAGGTCGGTGGTAGCGCCGAAGCTCTGCACCACCGCCTCGTGGAAGCCGGAATCGACCAGCTCGGCACGCACCGCCTTGAGGTCGGCCGGGCGCTCGTAGGTCAGCTCGATCAGCGTACCGCCGGTGAAGTCCAGGCCGAAGTTGAGGCCTTTCTGCCACCAGCTGAACAGCGCCAGCACGGTGAGGAGCACGGTAATGGCGAACGCGACATTGCGCACGCCCATGAAGTTGATGGTTTTCATCGCAGCTCCCTCAAACCCACAGCTTCTTGATGTCACGCCCGCCGCAGGTCAGGTTGACCATTGCACGGGTCACCATGACGGCGGTGAACATCGAGGTGAAAATCCCGAGGGACATGGTGACCGCAAAGCCTTTGACCGGGCCGGTACCCATGGCGAACAGGATGCCGCCCACCAGCAGGCTGGTCAGGTTGGCGTCGATGATCGCGGTGTAGGCGCGGTTGAAGCCTTCGTGGATGGCGCGCTGTACCGACATGCCGGCTTTCAGCTCTTCGCGGATACGCGAGAAGATCAGCACGTTGGCGTCTACCGCCATACCCATGGTCAACACGATACCGGCAATACCCGGCAGGGTCAGGGTGGCGCCCAGCAGCGACATCAGGGCCAGCAGCAGCACCATGTTGCCCGCCAGGGCGATGGTGGCGATCACGCCGAAGCCGCGGTAGATGGCGATGATGAACAGCGAGACGAACAGCATGCCCCACAGCGACGCATCGATACCCTTGGTGATGTTGTCGGCACCCAGGCTTGGGCCAATGGTACGTTCTTCAGCGAAGTACATCGGCGCGGCCAGACCACCGGCACGCAGCAGCAGGGCCAGTTCGGACGATTCGCCCTGACCGTTCAGGCCGGTGATGCGGAACTGGCTGCCCAGCGGCGACTGGATGGTCGCCAGGCTGATGATTTTCTTTTCTTCCACGAAGCTTTGTACGGCAACGTCCTTCTCGACACCGTCGACCGTCTGCTTCACGTAGCGGGTGACCGGCTTCTGCTCGATGAAGATCACCGCCATGCTGCGGCCAACGTTGCTACGGGTAGCGCGGCTCATCAGCTCGCCACCGTGGCCATCCAGGCGGATGTTCACTTGTGGGCGGCCGTGCTCGTCAAAGCTGGCCTGGGCGTCGGTTACCTGGTCACCGGTGATGATCAGGCCACGTTCTACAGGGGCGGAGCGGCCGCCTTCGCGGAACTCGAACACCTCGGTAGTGGCTTTGGACGCGCCCGGCTCGGCACCGAAGCGGAACTCCAGGTTGGCGGTTTTACCGAGAATACGCTTGGCTTCGGCAGTGTCCTGCACGCCTGGCAGCTCGACCACGATACGGTTGGCGCCCTGGCGCTGTACCAGCGGCTCGGCCACGCCCAGCTCGTTCACGCGGTTGCGCACGGTGGTGAGGTTCTGCTTGATCGAGTATTCGCGGATTTCGGCAACTTTTGCCTGGGTCAGCGCCAGACGCAGCACCGCAAGCTCGTTGCGCTCGGTGGTGGTCAGGTCGAAATCATTGAAATTCTTGCGGATCAGGGCACGTGCCTGTTCGCGGGTAGCATCGTCAGCGAAGCCCAGCATGATGCCGCCATCCTGCTGAGGCAGGCTGCGGTAGCGGACGCGCTCTTTGCGCAGCAAGGTCTTGACCTCGCCTTCGTAGACTTTCATGCGGGCCGTCATGGCCTTGTCCATGTCCACTTCCAGCAGGAAGTGCACACCACCGGACAGGTCCAGGCCCAGCTTCATCGGGCTTGCACCCAGGTTACGCAGCCATTGCGGGGTAGTCTGGGCCAGGTTCAGGGCCACGACGTAATCATCGCCCAGCGCCTTGCGCACGACATCCTTGGCTGGCAGTTGGTCTTCCTGGTTGGTCAGGCGGATCAGCCCGCTGCCCTTCTCGCCCAGGCTTGCGCCCTTGACGGCGATCTTGGCATCGACCAGCGCCTTGCTGACGCGATCGAGGTCGGCCTGGTTCACCTGCAGCGCCGAGCTGGCACCGCTGATCTGCACCGCCGGGTCATCCGGGTAGAGGTTGGGAGCGGAATAAATGAAACCGACCACCAGTACCAGCACGATCAGTGCATATTTCCACAGAGGGTATTTGTTCAGCATCACGCCGCCCGTTCAAGACGCGGGGCGCGTTGCGCGCCCCGACTGGAAAATAAAACCGGTAACTCAGATAGCCTTGAGCGTACCTTTTGGCAGGGTTGCCGCGATGGCGCCCTTCTGGAACTTCAGCTCGACAGTGTCGGACACTTCCAGTACCACGAAGTCATCGGAAACCTTGACGATCTTGCCGGCGATGCCGCCGTTGGTGACAACTTCGTCACCTTTTTGCAAGTTGCTCAGCAGGTTCTTCTGCTCTTTGGCGCGCTTGGCCTGCGGGCGCCAGATCATCAGGTAGAAGATGACCAGGAAACCGACCAGGAAAATCCACTCGAAGCCGGTACCGGCTGGGCCGGCGGCAGGTGCTGCTGCGTCCGCGTATGCGGCGGGGATCAAGAAGCTCATTGGGCACTCCTAATGTAATTTTCTAATAATGTGTGCGAACAGTCAGTCCAGGGGCGGTACGGGAAGCCCGCGCTTGGCGTAGAAGGCGTCGACAAAGGCGGCCAATTTACCCTGTTGAATAGCCTCGCGTAAACCGGCCATCAAGCGCTGGTAATGGCGCAAGTTGTGGATGGTATTCAGCATGCTGCTCAACATTTCGCCGCACTTGTCCAGGTGGTGCAGATAGGCGCGGGAGAAGTTGGTGCAGGTGTAGCAGTCACAGGTCGGATCCAGCGGCGATTCATCGTGGCGATGGAACGCGTTGCGGATCTTGATCACCCCTGTATCGACGAACAGATGGCCGTTGCGCGCATTACGCGTCGGCATCACGCAGTCGAACATGTCGACGCCGCGGCGCACACCCTCAACGAGATCTTCCGGTTTGCCTACCCCCATAAGGTAACGAGGTTTGTCAGCAGGCATCACGGCGGGCAGGTAATCCAGCACCTTGATCATTTCGTGCTTGGGTTCGCCCACCGACAGGCCGCCGATGGCCAGGCCGTCGAAGCCGATGTTTTCCAGGCCTTCCAGCGAGCGCATGCGCAAGTCCTGGTACATGCCGCCCTGGACGATACCGAACAGTGCCGCGGTATTGTCGGCGTGGGCGTTCTTCGAGCGCTGGGCCCAGCGCAGCGACAGCTCCATGGAGGTGCGCGCCACGTCGTGCTCAGCCGGGTACGGGGTGCACTCGTCGAAGATCATCACCACGTCCGAGCCCAGGTCACGCTGCACCTGCATCGACTCTTCCGGGCCCATGAACACTTTCGAGCCGTCAACGGGCGATGCGAAGGTCACGCCCTCTTCCTTGATCTTGCGCATGGCACCCAGGCTGAACACCTGGAAGCCACCCGAGTCAGTGAGGATCGGACCTTTCCACTGCATGAAATCGTGCAGGCCGTTGTGCTTCTTGATCACCTCGGTGCCCGGGCGCAGCCACAGGTGGAAGGTGTTGCCCAGGATCATCTCGGCGCCAATGGCCTCGATATCGCGTGGCAGCATGCCCTTGACCGTGCCGTAGGTGCCCACCGGCATGAACGCCGGGGTTTCCACGGTGCCGCGAGGGAAGGTGATGCGACCACGACGGGCCTTGCCGTCGGTGGCCAGCAGTTCGAAGGACATTCGACAGGTGCGACTCATGCTTGATCCTCGGGGCCGCGCGGCGCCGGATTGCGGGTGATGAACATGGCATCACCGTAACTGAAGAAGCGGTACCCGTTCTCGACCGCCGCCGCGTAGGCAGCCATGGTCTCGGGGTAGCCGGCGAATGCCGAGACCAGCATCAGCAGCGTGGACTCCGGCAGGTGGAAGTTGGTGACCAGGGCGTCAACTACATGGAACGGTCGGCCCGGGTAGATGAAGATGTCGGTGTCGCCGCTGAACGCCTTGAGCACGCCGTCACGCGCCGCGCTTTCCAGCGAACGCACACTGGTGGTGCCAACCGCGATCACCCGGCCGCCACGTGCGCGGCAGGCCTCAATGGCATCGACCACATCCTGGCCCACTTCGAGCCACTCTTTATGCATGTGGTGGTCTTCGATCTTGTCGACCCGCACCGGCTGGAAGGTGCCCGCGCCCACGTGCAGGGTCACGAAGGCCCGCTCCACGCCCTTGGCGGCGATCTTTTCCAGCAGCGCCTCGTCGAAGTGCAGGCCCGCTGTGGGCGCTGCAACCGCACCGGCACGCTGGGCATACACGGTCTGGTAACGCTCACGGTCAGCGCCCTCGTCCGGGCGGTCGATGTAGGGCGGCAGCGGCATGTGGCCGACGCGGTCAAGCAGTGGCAGCACCTCTTCGGTGAAGCGCAGTTCGAACAGCGTGTCATGGCGCGCGACCATTTCGGCCTCGCCACCGCCATCAATGAGGATGACCGCGCCTTCTTTCGGCGCCTTGCTGGCACGTACATGGGCCAGCACCCGGTGGCTGTCGAGCACACGCTCCACCAGCACTTCCAGCTTGCCGCCGGAGGCTTTCTGGCCAAACAACCGCGCCGGGATCACCCGGGTGTTGTTGAACACCATCAGGTCGCCGGGGCGCAGGTGGTCGAGCAAGTCGGGGAATTGCCGGTGCGACAGCGCGCCGGTCGGCCCATCGAGCACCAGCAGACGGCTGCCATGGCGCTCGGCCAACGGGTGGCGGGCGATCAGGGAATCAGGGAGTTCGAAAGAGAAATCGGCGACGCGCATGATGATGTTCGGTTCGGCAGGGCCGGGAAGTTTAGCCCAATGTGTGAAAATTGACCATGAAAGCCGATTGACCGACTAGCGGCAGCTCTCTATACTGCGCGCCACACGCCCTGATGGCGGAATTGGTAGACGCGGCGGATTCAAAATCCGTTTTCGAAAGGAGTGGGAGTTCGAGTCTCCCTCGGGGCACCAAGATCCGGAAAAAACCGACCTTATGGTCGGTTTTTTTTTCGCCTGCTGATTGGGCATCGGCACAGCCGTCCCCTCCTTTACTCAACAGAAAATTACACATAACGTAACTTTCTGTGCACCCTAACCGTTAGGGATCACGGTTGCCGCCCGCTCACGCTAGCCAGTATGAGTGGATGCAACGTCAGCATGAAGCTGAAGGCCAAGCGCCCTGGTCACCTTCAGGATGGTGGCGAAGCTTGGGTTCCCTTCGCCGGACAACGCCTTGTACAGGCTTTCACGCCCAAGCCCGGTATCACGGGCCAATTGGGCCATACCTTTTGCACGCGCAATGGTGCCGAGCGCCTTGGCGATAACAGCCGCATCATCGCCCGCCTCTTCGATGCAAGCTTCGAGGTAAAGCGCCATGTCCTCGTCCGTCTTGAGGTGTTCGGCACTGTCCCATTTTTTCAACTTGACGTTACCCATGGGTGCCTCCTGAGGATGGTCTTCATGGCTCAAGTGTATCCCATGGGATACGAACTATGAGCCGACCATCCTCGCCGCGCAATCAACGAACGTTGCCAATCATGACCAAGCCACCCCAACCTGTGCGTGCGTAGGCCTCAGAAATCCGCCCGCAGGGTAACGGTGTAGTTACGCGGATCACCGTAGTAGTTCGCCGCATACAGCCAACCGATGCTGGAGAAGTACTTCTTGTCGAACAGGTTGTTGCCGTTCAACGACACGCTGAAGTTCTTGTTGATCTGGTAAGCCACCCGAGCGTTCCAGATCGCATAACCGGCCTGTTCGATCTTCCCTACCCCGTCTGTCCCACCAAAGTTACCGTGGTAGTTGCGGCTCTGGATGTTGGCGCCAGCACCCACGGTCCATGGGTCCAGTTCGCCAGGCAGGTTGTAGTCCGCCCAGAAGCGCAGCAGGTGCTTGGGCGTGTAGGTGTTGAAGGTGCCGCCGGCCTGCGACTCGCCATCGGCCGGGTCGTTGCGGTACTCGGTGTGGGTGTAGGTGTAGCCGGCAAACAGCTGCATGCGGTCCAGCACTTCACCGCTGATCTCCGCATCGAAGCCCTGGGTGCGCACTTTGCCGCCGGCCACGTAGCAGTTTTCGCCACCGTCAGTACCGCACTCGGCAGCCTGGGCGCGGTTCTCCTGGTCAACCTGGAACAGCGCGAAGCTGGTATTCACGCGACCATCGAACAGCTCACCCTTCAGGCCCACCTCATAGTTGGCGCCTTCGATGGGCTTGAGCGGGGCGTTGTCCACGCTCAGCTCGGTCTGCGGCTTGAAGATGTCGGCGTAGCTCACGTAGGCCGACCACTGGTCGTTCAGCGCGTAGATCAGGCCGCCATAAGGCGTGAACTCGCCGCTTTCACGCGAGTGGGCCGGGGTTGGCGACACGCCGTTGAAGCGGTGCAGTTCATAGTCATAGGTGTAGTTGCTGGTGCGCCCGCCCACTACCAGGGTCAAAGGGTCGGTCAGCTTGTAGCGCGTGACCGCGTACAGCCCGTTCTGGCGGATCTTGCCCTTGGAAGTGCCAGGGTAGGTGTTTGTAGTGCCGTTGCCCAGCAGTTGATCCTGGGTCGGGCGCTGTGGCGAGACGGGGTCGTAGATGTTCATCGGGCCCAGGTTCAGGAAACCGCCTTGCAGGTCGTCGGTCTGCAGGTCACTGGCGTTGGCGCCCACCACCACCTCGTGCTCCCGACCAAAGGCACGCCACTTGCCGGTCAGGTTGATGTCGGCGCCCTTGTTGATGTTCTCGAAGTCGTACATGTAGGCACGCGAGCGCATGCCGTCGCCGGTGGCCGGGTCCACAGCGCCACGGCCGAAGCTGTAGAGGATGTAGTTGGTTTCGCGCATGTAGCTGCCGGAAGCCTTCAGGCGCCAGTCTTCGTTGAAGTCGTGGGTGACGTCGGCAAAGTAGGTGGTCTGCTTGTTGTCCCACGTGTTCCAGTCGGCACCGGTGTAGGTGGAACGGCTGACGTTCAAGGCGCTGCCATCCTTGTTGCGCGGCAGCCCGCTGAAGAACGGCGTTGAATGCAGGTCTTCGACACTGGCGCCGGCCGCTACCGTAGTCGCGTCGCTGAGGTCGTATTCAAGGATGCCGTAGAGCACGTTCTTGCGGCTTTCGGCGGTGTCGTAGAAATAGTTCTGGTCTTCGTGCCCGGCCACCACACGGCCACGAAGCGAGCCGTCGGCATTGAGCGGGGCGCCGGCATCGACGGTTTGACGATAAGTGTCCCAGGAGCCAGCGCTGGCAGTCACTGACAAGAACGGCTCGGCTTTCGGGCGTTTGCGCACCAGGTTGATGGCTGCGCCGGGGTTGCCGCTGCCTTGCAACAGGCCGTTGGCCCCGCGCAGGATTTCGACGCGGTCGTACAGCAGCGTGTCGGAGGTGAAGCTGCTGCCGATGGCATAGTAGCGGCGGTCGAGTGGCACGCCGTCGTACTGGATGGTTTCCACCTCGAAACCACGGGAATAGATGTACTTGCCGCCGGACGGGCTTTGCAGGGTGGTAATGCCCGTGGTTTTTTCCAGCACTTCATCCAGGGTATCGAGGCGCTGGTCATCCATGGCCTTGCGCGTGACCACGCTGACCGATTGTGGAATGTCCTTGAGGCGGTGGGTGCCCTTGCCAATGGTGACGGCGTTGGCGGTGTAGCTGCCTGAGCCCTCGGTGGTTGCGTCATCCTGGACACCATTGATGTTCAGCGGCTCCAGGTTCAAGGCGGCACCGCCAGACGCTGCACTCAGGGGGACGGGTTGCAAGCCATAGACGTTGTTGCCCCGGCGCACGGCCTGCAAGCCGGTGCCGGCCAACAGGTGCTGCAAGCCTTCTTCGACACCATACTGGCCCTGCAACCCCGGGCTGGAGAGGCCACGGGTCAGCTCCGAGGTGTATTGCAGGGTAAACCCTCCTTCACTGGCAAACCGGGCAAGCACCTGGGCCAGGGAGCCAGACGCGATGCTGTAGGCCTGCGGCGCCTGCACAGGCGCAGCCAGGGCGTGCACGCCAACACCTTGCAGGGCGATGGCCAGGGCGCTCAGGGCGATTATCCGACGGTAGCTGGACACGCGTGGTTGAACCATGGCGAAGCCGGTCGTGGCGACCGGTGAAGAAGAGCGGATCATTGAGAAGTTGTCCCTATTATGTGTGGCAGTTCCACAGATAAGGACTGACGAGTTTCAAAAACGGGCCAATTCTCATTAACGTTTGCTGACCGTTACCCAGTAACGGGTGCGGTAGTCCACCTGCACCGCCAATGTGGCTGGCAGCGCGGCCAAAATGGCGTCAGTGTTTTTCAGCTGGAAAGCGCCGCTGATCAACAGATGCCCAACTTCAGGCTGGCAGCGTAGCCAGCCCGGTCGGTAGCGCCCCAGCTCGCTGAGGAATTCGCGCAGTGGCATCTCGTCGACCACAAGCTGGCCATGGGTCCACTGGCTGTCTTGTTCACGGGCTGGCGCCAAAGCGCCCTGCCCCCAGGCATCGAAGGTCAGCTGCTGCCCGGCATCAAGGGTTTGCCCTGGGCCACGGGCAGGCGTAATCCTTACCGCTCCCTGGAACACGGCCAGTTGCGTCGCGCCTTCGCGCTGGCGGACCAGGAAGCGGGTCCCCAGGGCCTCCAGCAGACCTTGCTCGGTGGCGACACGCAATGGCCGGTGAAAGGTGCTGTGGGTATCCGGGCCAGTGTCGACCAGTACTTCGCCACAGCGCAAGTTGATCAACCGTTGCTGCGCGTCGAAGTCCACGTCCACAGCGGTATCGGTGTTCATGTCCAGCAACGTGCCGTCAGCCAAGGTCATCTGCTTATGCTGGCCAACGTCGGTGGCATAAGCCGTCTGTGGCACAAGCTGGCGATAGCCGACATAACCGAGCGGCGCGACGATGGCCAGCGCCAGCATCTGCTTCATCACCTGGCGGCGTTCACGGTTCAAGGTGCCCATGGCCAGTTGCTGCGGCAGCATGCCCAACCGGGCCTGCACCCGAAGCGCCTTCTGCCAGGCCCGCTCATGCTCGGGCGCGGCCGCGCGCCATCGGCTACAGGCAGCGCGCTGGGCCGGGCTGACGGCCTCGTCGAGCATCAGCATGTGCCAGTTGGCGGCTTGCCGGGCCACTTCCGGCGTGATGCGGGGTTGCTGGCTGGGCATCAGAAGTCTTCGTCGAACAGGATGCAGGCTTGCAGGGCATTGGCCATGTGCCGCTTCACCGTGCGCTCGCCAATTCCCAGGCGGCGGGCTACTTCGATATAGGTCAGGCCCTCCAGCTGCACCAGCAGGAACACCGAGCGCACCACCGGTTTGAAGGTGTCGAGCAGTGCATCCAGTTGCTGCAGGGTTTCGCGCATTTCCCACTGTTCTTCGGCAGACAGCGCGAACAACTCCGGCAATTGCGCGAGCATTTCCAGGTAGGCGCGCTCCAGTGACTGGCGGCGGAAATGGTCATGGACCAGCCGCCGGCTCACCGTTGCCAGGTAGGCCCGGGGGCGCTGCAGGCTCAGGCTGGCACCCGCCTTCTGCTGGGCCTGAAGAATCCGCAAGAAGGTGTCCTGAGCCAGGTCGGCGGCTTGTGCCGAACAGCCCAGCCGGCGGTATAGCCACTGCTTGAGCCATCCATTGTGCTCGGCATAGACCTGACTCAGATCGTCGTTAATCACGGGTATCCCTCCGGGCGAGGATGGCACCTTAGATGATAACGATTATCAGATCAATTATTCCTGTGCCGACCACAGCCTCAGGCGGGTTTGGTACCGAGATCCTCAGCAAACCGAAGCAGGTACCCGTCAGGGTCCTGCACCAGGAAGTTGCGCTGGCCAATCAATACGTGAGCGCTGCGGTACCAGCGCTCTTCAACAGGGTTTCTCAGGCCATGCCCTGCTGCATTCAACGCTGCAGCCAAAGCCAATGCATCAGGGCATGCGATAGACAGGTTGATCCCGCGCCCATAGGGCGGCTCCAGCGGGCCAACGCGCCAGGGTGATTCGCTGTGCCAGTCCTGTTCCAGCATCAACTGGCTGCCGCCAAAAGACAGGAAAGCAAACTGGTCTTCAGGCCGTTCGTACTCGACCTTGAAGCCAAGTATGCCGCAGTAGAAAGCAAGGCTGCGTTCGATATCACTGACAATGAGTTCAGGCACGAGCGCATTCGATTCAACCATTCTTGAGTCCCTTCAATTCCCAAAACAAAGACAACACGGAAGGCCTAAAGCCCCTTGTCAATTTGACGCCGCCTCAATGACTTCAAGGCCTCCAGCCATGCATGAAGCCTATTGGCCACGATATGCGCCAGCGCTTAACCTGTCACTCGTCGGATATATTCCGAAAGTATTGTTAGCGTAATGGCACTTCGCCATAGTTGCGCTCCCTTTTCACCACGCACCGTGTGACCCATGAAAACAATCGCGCCCTGCATGGCGGCAATGATGCTGCTCAGTGGGTGCAATGGAGTGCCAACCTCGTACGTTTCCGATCCCGTCTACAGCCAGGCTTTCGTGGTCACCTCCGGTGCCCCGCTGCCCATGTTGCTGATGGCCAGCGCCATCCAGTGGAACGAGGATTACGCCGTAACCGCCAAACACACCCCCTTCCTGCGCAACGTGGTCCACGAGGGCCTCGGTGATGTGGTGTTCTTCAAACACAAGGCCAGCAACGTGCCGGATTGGCGCCAGTATGTGCCGGGCGAAGCCGTGACGGCGGTGGGTTTCAACAGTTTCATGATGCCGATGCAGGGCAAGGGCCATGCGCTCCCTTCACTGGTGCGGCTTGAAGGCACGCCAGGCAGCGTCTTCTATTCGGTACACGACGGCCCGATCACCAAGGGCATGTCGGGTGGGCCAGTGTTTGCCGAAGACGGCAAGGTGGTCGGCATCAATGTGGCCATCATCCCCACCAGCGAGATCGATGCCGGCAAGCGCCCGGACCTGGCTGGCAAGGAGCGGATCAGCGTGTTCATGTCGTTCAACGAGATCGACAAGGAATGGCGACGCTTTCAGTACCTGACGGCGCACAAGGGCAAGCCTCAGGCACCGGCTTCGGTCAAAGGCTATGTGGCGGTTGCTGCCAAGCCTTGAGCGGGTCGCGTTTGTGGATGGAAAGCGGCTTAAGATGTGAGGCTGATGGCCTATTCGCGGGTAAACCCGCTCCTACAGGACCTGCGCAGGTTTTGAGACTTGTGCAGTGCCTGTGGGAGTAACCCGTTCGTTTCTTGCCCGGGCTTTTTCAACGTAGATGTTGGCTCGGGCTATTTCACTGTGGTCCTAAAACACTGCAGTCCAATTCCTACAAAACCTGGCACTGAACACGTCTGGTAATACACCCAGACGAACCGCACCGAACCATGCTCTCCCCTCGACGTCCGATTCTGCATCCCCCGCGTTTCGAGGCCCCCCGCGTGAAAGACATCATCACCCGCAAGTACCGCCTGGTCGTGAAGACCATCGGCTACATCGGCTGGTCGCTGTTCTGGCTGCTGATCTGGGATGTGCTTGTCACCATCGATTTCATGCTGTTCTTCAACAGCAAGTTCACCCTGCCGCTGATCCCGCTGACCTTGCTGGGCTCGGCGCTGGTAGTGCTGGTGAGTTTTCGCAACAGCAGCGCCTACAACCGTTGGTGGGAAGCTCGCACGTTGTGGGGGGCGCTGGTGAACAGTTCGCGTAGCTTCGCAAGGCAGACGCTAAACCTGATCGATGACCCGGCTGATGGCCTGAACCCGGTCAAGGCCACCCTGCTGCGCCGGCACATCGCCTATGTGAACTGCCTGGCTGCACACTTGAAGGATGAGAGCTGCCCGGATGAACTGATGGCCTTCATCCCGCCGGCTGAGTTCGAACGGCGCAACCGCTCGAACAACTTTGCCAATGACATTCTCGGTGGCTCGGCGGCCTTGCTGGCGCGGGAATACCAGGCCGGGCGGCTGGACAGCATCCGTCTGGCGCGGCTGGAATCGACGCTGGTGGACCTGTCCAATGCCCAAGGCGGTATGGAGCGCATTGCCAATACACCGCTGCCCTACCCTTACGTGTATTTTCCGCGACTGTTCATCACCCTGTTCTGCCTGATCGTGCCAGTAGGGCTGGTGGAGTCGCTGGGCTGGTTCACGCCGCTGGCTTCGACCGTGGTGGGGTTCATGTTGCTGGCCATCGAGCGGATCGGCACGGATTTGCAGAGCCCGTTCAAGTTCAGTGAGCACCAGATCCAGATGGACACCATTTGCGAGACGATCGAGCGCAACTTGGAGTCGATGCAGCGGGAAGCGCAATGTGGGGAGTTGGCTTAGCATTCGGCCTCAAGGGCCCTATCGCCGGCAAGCCAGCTCCCACAGGTACAGTGCAAACTCAAAGGATTGCGCGGTCCATGTGGGAGCTGGCTTGCCGGCGATGGGCCGCAACGCGGCCCCGGCTGTCGGTCACGCCCTCACAAAGCGCTGGCGCAACACATCACTCAACATATCCACCAGCAACACCAGCACCAGCATGCCAATAATCACCGTACTGGCCTGGGCCTCCTGGAACAGGCTCAACGTGGTGTACAGCATCTGCCCCAAGCCGCCCGCCCCGACAAAGCCCAGCACGCTGGCCATACGGATATTGTTTTCCCAGCGGTACAAACTGTAGGCCAGCAACTGCGGCCACACGTTGGGCAAGGTACCAAAACAGAACGCGGCCACCTGGCTGCCGCCCTGCAAGCGAATCGCTGCCGCTGGCTCTGGCGGCGCATTCTCCAGCGCCTCGGCAAACAAGCGTCCCAGAACACCGGCAGTGTGCAGCGCCAACGCGAGGGTGCCGGCATTGGGCCCAAGACCGGCCGCCAGTACTGTCAGCGCAGCCCACACCAGTTCCGGAATGGCGCGCAGGGCATTCAGCAGCAACCGCGCCGCGCCTTGCAATGGCCAACCGAATCGCCCTGCCGCCGGCAGTGCCAGCAACATCCCCATGACCATCGCCAACAAGGTGCCCAGGCCAGACATGGCCAGCGTCTCCAGCGCCCCATGGCACACGGCCTTCAAGTGCCCGGCAGACAGGTCCGGGTGCAGGAAACGCCCGGCGTACTCGCCCATCTGCCCCAGCCCACCGTTGCCGACCAGCGCTTGCAGGTCCAGCTCCAGGTATGCGAACGAGGCCAACACCGCCAACACGATGGCGCCCAGCAGCAACAGGTTGATGACCCGGTTCATGCCAGCCTCCAGCGCAGCAGGCGGCTGAGCAAGTCGGCCAAACTCACCAGCAGCAGGAAGGTGAGCAACATGCTGGCCACTTCCGCCCCGGCAAACATCCGCATCGACAGGTCAATCTGCTGCCCCAGCCCGCCCGCCCCCACAAACCCCATCACCACCGAGGCCCGCACCGCACACTCCCAGCGGTACACGGTGTAGGACACCACCTCGGACGCCGCATTGGGCAGAATGCCGTAGAGAAACGCCGTCAGCCGGCCACTGCCCGCCTGCAACAAGGCATGGGCCGGGCGCTGGTCGACCGACTCGAAGATTTCGGCGTAGACCTTGCCCAGCATACCGCTGTAGGTAATGGCGATGGCCAACACACCCGCCGTCGGCCCCAGCCCCACGGCCCGCACGAACAACAGCGCCCAGACAATTTCCGGCACGCTGCGCAGGAAGATCAGCAACCCGCGCACCGGCAGGCGCAGCAAACGCGACCAAAGCCCTGCACGCCCACCACGGGAGGCAGCACGCAACGACAAGGCGCGACTGGCCAACAGCCCCGCCGGGACGGCCAGCAGCAACGCCAACGCCATGCCGGCGGTGGCCACGGCCAGGGTCTGTAGCGTGGCTTCATACAGCAACACGAGAAAATCGGCATCGTGCGCGGGTGGCCAGAAAGCGCTGGTGAAACTGACGATCTGCTGTCGGTTCTCTGCCTGCAGCAGCACCCCGGGGTTCAGTTCGCTCAACTGGATACCCGGCCACAGTATCGCCACGCCCAGCAAGGCCAGCAGCAGCCGTGGCAGCAGGGCCGGGTCGCGGGTGTCGGCCCTCAGCATCGCGGGATCTGCACCGTCAGAATCGGCCCCTGGGTTGGCGGCGAAGCCAGTTGTTCATTCGCGTACAGCGCCTCCAGCATGGTTTCGGTGACCGCTTCTGCCGGGCAATCAAACACTACCTGGCCCTCGCGGATACCGACCACCCGGGGGAAATGCGCCAGCGCCAACTCCACCGCATGCAGGCTCGCCACCAGTGTCACGCCATTGGCCTGGGCATGGCGGTTGAGCAAGGCCAGGCTGTGGTCGGCCAGCACAGGGTCCATGGCCGACACCGGCTCGTCGGTCAGCAGCACCTGTGGCCGCTGGTAAAGGGCCCGGGCAATACCCACCCGCTGTAACTGGCCACCCGACAACTGCCCGCACTGCACGAACAGCTTGTCGGCCAGCCCGAGCTCTGCCAACACCTGGCGCGCCCCCGGCACATCGCTGGGGTACAGCAGGTTGAGCAAGCCACGCGTTACCCCCCACTGCCCCAGTCGGCCGGCCAATACTGCCGTCACCACCCGTTGGCGCGGTGGCAAGGGCGGTGCCTGATGCACCAGGCCGACCCGCGTCCGAAGGCGCTGGCGCGCCTTGGCGGACAACGCCCAGGGCTGCTCACCAAGCAACTCCACGAGCCCGCTGCTGGGCTGGATGGCCGTAGCCATCAGGTGCAGTAAGCTCGACTTGCCCGCCCCCGACGGCCCAATGATCGCGACGCGCTCGCCCTGCTCGATGCGCAAGCTGATTGCGTCAAGCGCGCGTACCTGGCCATGGCGCAGGCCGGCACCGTGCAGGTGGATTGCCACGTTCGAAGCAGTCACTTGAGCAGGCCAGCCTCACGCGCAGCTTGCTCGGTGCCTACATAGTTTTCAGGCTTGGTCTCGATGAAGCGGCTGGCGGCCTGCAGGTCGAGGATGGCCTTGTGCTCCGGCTTGGCCGGGTCGAGGTCGAGGAACGCTTTTTTGATCTTTTCTTTCAGCGCCGGTGCCATGTTGCCGCGCACGGTCCAGTTGTAGTCGAAGTAGGTCGGGGTAGTGGCGAACACTTTCACCTTGGCGGCATCGACCTTGCCGGCATCCACCAGTTTCTGCCACACACTGGCATTGAGCACGCCGCCATCGACTTTGCCTGCCTGCACCCAGGCCACGGTGGCGTCATGGGCGCCAGAGTAGGCCACACGGCTGAAGTACTCTTCAGGCTTGATGTTGTCCTGCTTGAGCATGAAGTAACGCGGCATCAGGCTGCCCGAGGTAGACGAGATGGAGCCGAAGGCGAACGACTTGCCCTTGAGGTCGGCCAGGCTTTTCACGTCGGGGTTGGCGGTGATGAATTTGGAGGTGAACTGCGCGTCCTGCTCACGCTGCACCAGTGGCGTGGCGGTCGGGTCCTTCAGGTGCACCTGAACGAACGTGAAGCCTCCCAGCCAGGCCAGGTCCAGCCGGTCGGCGGCCAGCGACTCGACCACAGCCGGGTAATCGGCCACCGGTACGAACTTCACTTCCATGCCCAGTTGCTTGGCCAGGTACTTGCCCAACGGCTTGAACTTGCGCTGCAACTCGGTCGGTGCTTCGTCGGGGATCGCGCTGACTCGCAACACTTCAGCAGCCTGGACGACAACGGCACAGCAAGACAGCACAAGGCCGGCGGCGAGCGCCAAGGGGCGTTTGAGCATGGGTGTTCTCCGGTTCAATAGCGGGGAAATGCCGACAAATCCGTCGACTCCAAGGATTATAAGAGGCCAAGGCCCAAAGGCCAGCTTTGCTACAATCGCGCAACAATCTGACCTGCCGAGGTGCGTATGAGCGAGCCGATTCGCCTGACCCAGTACAGCCATGGTGCCGGCTGTGGCTGCAAGATTTCCCCCAAGGTGCTGGATGTGATCCTTGCCGAAAGCGGCACCCAGGCCCTGGACCCGAAGCTGTGGGTTGGCAACGCCTCGCGCGACGACGCTGCCGTGTACGCGCTGGACGACGAGCGCGGCGTGGTCTCGACCACCGACTTTTTCATGCCGATTGTCGATGACCCGTACGACTTCGGCCGCATCGCCGCCACCAACGCCATCAGCGACATCTACGCCATGGGCGGCGACCCGCTGATGGCCATTGCCATCCTCGGCTGGCCGGTCAATGTGCTGCCACCGGAAGTGGCCCGCGAAGTGATTCGTGGCGGCCGTGCGGTGTGCGCCGAAGCCGGCATTCCGCTGGCCGGCGGCCACTCCATCGACGCCCCCGAACCTATCTTCGGCCTGGCCGTGACCGGCGTGGTCAGCAAGCGCCACCTCAAGCGCAACGACACCGCCACTGCCGGCTGCCAGCTGTACCTGACCAAACCCCTGGGCATCGGCATCCTCACCACAGCCGAGAAAAAGGCCAAGTTGCGCGCACAGGACCAGAGCCTGGCCCGAGACTGGATGTGCACCCTCAATACCCCCGGCAGCCGCTTCGGCAAACTCGACGGTGTAAAGGCCATGACCGACGTCACCGGCTTTGGCCTGCTCGGCCACCTGGTGGAGCTGGCCGAAGGCAGCGGCCTTACCGCGCACCTGGACTACGCCGCCGTGCCGCGCCTGCCCAGTGTCGAGCACTACCTGGCCGAAGGTTGCATCCCCGGCGGCACGCTGCGTAACTTCGAAAGCTACGGCCACAAGCTCGGCGCACTCAGCGACGAGCAGAAACACCTGCTGTGCGACCCGCAAACCAGCGGCGGCCTGCTGGTGGCTGTCAGCCCTGAAGGTGAAGGCGCGTTCCTGGCAGTCGCTGTCGAACTGGGCCTGCAACTGTCGCCAATCGGCAAGCTGGTCGAACGACAGAGCCACGCGGTCGAGGTGATCTGATGCGCCCCGACTGCACCGATTTCCATCAGCTGTTCCTCGACGATGTGCCGATGATGGACATGCGCGCGCCCGTCGAATTTTCCAAAGGCGCCTTTCCGGGCGTGGTCAATTTGCCGCTGATGAATGACCAGGAACGGCAGAAGGTCGGCACCTGCTTCAAGCAGCAGGGCCAGACAGCTGCCATCGCCCTGGGCCATCAACTGGTCAGCGGCACGACCAAGCAGACGCGCATGGAGGCCTGGGTGGCGTTCACCCAGGCACACCCAGAAGGCTACCTGTACTGCTTGCGCGGCGGCTTGCGTTCGCAAATCGTGCAGGGCTGGTTGCGCGATGAGGCAGGCATCCAGTACCCGCGGGTCAAAGGCGGTTACAAGGCCATGCGGACCTTTCTGCTGGAAACCACCCAGCAGGCAGTGGCGCAATGTGATTTCGTGCTACTGGGCGGCCTTACCGGTACCGGCAAGACGGATGTACTGCATCAACTGGGCAACGTGCTCGACCTGGAAGGCCACGCCAACCATCGCGGCTCCAGCTTCGGCAAGCGCGCTACTGCGCAACCGGCGCAAATCGACTTCGAGAACCAGTTGGCTATCGATGTGCTGAAGAAGCGTGCCAGCGGGATCGAGCAATTCGTACTGGAAGATGAAGGCCGCATTGTCGGCAGTTGCACGGTGCCGCTTGAGCTTTACCAAGGCATGCAGCAATACCCGTTGGTTTGGCTGGAAGACAGCTTTGCCAACCGCGTGGAGCGTATCCTGCGTGATTATGTGGTCAACCTGAGTGCCGAGTTCGCCGCTGTGCATGGCGAGGAAGAAGGTCGCCGGTTGTTTGCCGAACGCATGCTGCAAAGCATGGCCAACATCTACAAGCGCTTGGGTGGCGAGCGATATCAGCGGTTGTCGACACTGCTGGCCCAGGCGCTGGAAGAACAGCAGCGCAGCGGCGCGGTGGAGTTGCATCGGGGCTGGATCGAAGGCTTGTTGAACGAGTATTACGACCCGATGTATGCCTACCAGCGTGCGGCGAAGGCTGAGCGTATCGAATTTGCCGGGGATGCCTTGGAAGTGCGCGAGTACCTCAAGGCCCGGGCGTTGCGCGAACCTCATCATTAGCACCACCTCGCCTCTTCGCGGGTAAACCCGCGAAGAGGCCGGTAGAGACAACCTCACAACCCCGGGCTAAGCACCCGTTCCAGCTCCGCTGCCCGGTCACGGGTCATGTCCATCACACACGTCCCACCTTCCAACTGCGCCAGGGTCCCGCCACTGGCCTGCACATGGAACTGGCAATTGCCATCGCGGTAGGCCATCCACTTGCGCTGCACATCGCGCAAGCTTTTCTGCTGCCCAGTCTCCAGCTTGCCCATCAACTGTTTGTACACCCGGTTCAAACGCTGGTCCTGCACCTGTGTTTCAGCCTGGATACATGCACTCATGGCCACCGTACTGGAGGCCTTGTCCATGCACTGCCCGTAGGCCGGCGTGTAATCGTCCGCCACTGCCAATGGCAGCACACAAGCCAGTACCAGGCCTGTCAGATAATGCTTGGTCATGCGCCCCTCCTTGTGGGTATCAAAGCGTCTGCGGCTGCTCTGGTGGCATCAGTACGTTGCCCGGCTCGAAGCGCAACGATGGCATCTGCGTTGCCGCGTAAAGCGTCACAGCCAACGCTGCGATCAACGCTACATCAAGCCAGTTCCAACCCGGCATGTCGTTGGCGCTGCGTGCCTTCCAGCAATGCCAGGCCTGGCCTACACAAAACACCACCATAGCCGCCAGCCACAGGTAGAAACCGGCACCAAAGCCGGTGCGCTCATGAAACGCGTAGCTCTGGTTGTCCGGCAAGCGGTCAATTCCGAAGCTGCTGGCGGCCAGGTACACCGCGGCCAGCCCGGCCAGCAAAGCCAGCCTGCGGAACCGCCGATGGGCAAGGATGGCCAGGGCCAGCAGCGGGTTGGCAAACCATTGGAACAAGCCGAAGGGCATGCCCCATGGCCCGTACAGCAGCATCTGCAGGGCCGGCATGTGGCGCTCGCCGCTCATCAGCGCACCATCGAAAAACAGGGCGAGCACGTACAGCAGCAAGCTGATGCTCAGGTAGAAAACGGGCAAGGGGTTTACCTGGTGGAAGCGGGACAGGCTACGACCTTAACCCAGGCCCCGCCCCGCTTCCAAACCTTCAATAGGTGCCGCGCAGGGTCACCATGAAGTTGCGTGGTTCGCCGTACATGTTTCCATAGGTCGAGGTACCCACGGTTTCGTAGTACTTCTTGTCGAACAGGTTGTTGCCATTGAGCGTGACGTTCCAGTGATCATCGATCCGATAGTCGACCAAGGCGTTCCAGATGGCATAGCCGCTCTGGTTGAAGTCAAAGGGCACATCCCGCTCCGCAAGCGCGCCATTGCTGTCGTAGCGGTTAACCATCCCGGAAACGTAGGTAGCGCTTTGCACCTGCACGCCGCCGCCGACCTTGAAGTCGCTGAAGATGCCCGGCAGGCGATAGGTGGTGTACAGCTTGAACAGGTGCTTGGGCATTACCGTGCTCAGCGGTGTGTCGGCACTGCGGTTACGGTTGAGGTTGAAGGTGTAGCCGCCCACCAGCATCCAGTCCGGTAGCACCTCGCCGGACAGCTCCATGTCGATGCCCTTGCTCACTACCTTGCCGTTGGACACATAGCAGCAGCTACCGGAGAAGCCGGCGAAACTTGCCGGGAAGTTCGGGTCTTGTACCGCCTGGTTTTCACGGGTGGTGTAGTACAGCGCCACGCTGGCGTTGAGCGCGCCATTGAACAGCTCACCCTTGAGGCCGGTTTCGTAGGTTTTGCCGGTCATGGGTTCAAGCGGCGAACCGGTTTCTGCAGGGCCGCTGATCTGGCTGGATTGCGGTTTGTAGATTTCCGAGTAGCTGGCATAAGCCGACCATTGATCATCCAGATCGTACACCAGGCCACCGAACGGCGTGACCTTGGTACCAATACGCTGCTCGGGGCTGGTCTTGGTCACATTGGTGGTCAGCGCATTGGTATAGGTCTGCCAGAAGTGGAAACGCTGGGCACGCGCACCAACGATCAGGTGCAGTGGCTCGGCCAGTTGCAGGCGCAGGCTGCCGTAAAGGCCATACTGGCGCTGCGAGTTGGGGCTGTAGTCGCGCTTGTAGTCACGCGCAGTGCCTGGGTTGTCGAAGGGCGAGCTGTCGGGGTCGAACACGTTGGCCGGCGAACCAGTGGCCGCGTTGGGCGCGGTACCCAGCCAACGGCTGTCAATCTTCTGGTAGTCGGCGCCGAAGACCACTTCATGGTCCAGGCCGAATGCCTGGAAGTGCCCGGAGACGTTACCGTCGTACAGGTGCTGCTCGTTTTCCTGGCGGGTCAACGTGCCGTACCAGGTCGCACCGGTATTGGTCACCGGGTTTACCGCATTGAGGGTGGTGGCATTCTTGAACAGCCCAAGGTCCCAGGTGTTGGTGTAACTGAGGTTGAGCTTCCAGTCGTCGTTGATGCGGTGGTCTACCTTGGCGAAGTATTCACGCGCGGTGGCGTCGACGTAAGACCAGTTCTTGGTCAAACCGGTATGACGCGGCAAGTTCAGATCGGCACCGTTGCTGTAACGGGGCAACGCGGTGTTGGTGCCGTTTTCGTGGGACTTGTTGTAGCGGGCACCGAAGGTGAGCATGGTGTCGTCGGTAACGTCCGCTTCAAGCACGCCATAGACCAGCGGCCGCTCGGTGGCACGGTTGTCGGTGAAATACTGGCGGTCGGTGTTGGACATCACCAAACGCCCACGCAGGCGGCCATCCCAGCCCAGCGGGCCAGACAGGTCGAACTCCTGGCGGTAGTTGTCCCAGCTGCCGGCCGACAGGGTCATCTTCAGCTGGTTGTAGGCAGTGGGCCGCTTGCGCACCATGTTGATGATGCCGCCCGGGTCGCCCGAGCCGCCATACAGCGCAGCAGTACCACGCAGCACTTCGATGTGGTCGAACTCGGCCAGCTCGAAGATGTTCGACGAATAGAACGAGCCCATCGCGGTACCCAAGGCCTGGGGTGCAGCGCCGTCGATTTGCAGGTTCTGGATGCTGAAGCCGCGCGAGAGGAAGTCCTGGGTGCGGAAGGTGGTGCTTTGGGTGACGATGCCCGGCGTCACTTTCATCGCCTGGTTGATGTCGGTCAGTTGCTGATCTTCGATCAACTGGCGCGTCACGGTCGACACCGATTGCGGCGTCTGGCGCAGGCTGGCCGGGCTCTTGGAGCCGACGCTGATCAGGCCTGGCGCATAGGAGCCGGTGTTCTCGGTACTTTCGCCCATGCCCTGCCCGGCCACGGTGGTAACACTCAGCTCCATCGCATCACCGCTCACCGCCGCCTGCGGCTCGGCCACCAGCCGGTAGCCGTTGTCGCTGCGCTCCACCCGGTAACCGCTGCCGGCCAACAGCACCGCAAAGCCACTGTCCACCGAATACAGGCCGTGCAGGCCATTGCTTTGCAGGCCGGCCAGCGCTTCGGGGGTGAAGGCCAGCGAAACGGCAGCCTGCTGGGCATAGCTGCCAAGTGCCTCGGCCAGGTTGCCGGCGGGCACATCGAAGCTACGGCGGGCGGCCTCCTCGGCCACGGCCGGCAGGGCCGCAACGGAAAGGGCCAACCCGGCACAGGACAAACGCAAGGCCAGGGCTAGCGGGCTGAGGACGGGGTGGCCAGGGAATCGGCGCATGGTGGATCGGCTCCTTGTTCTTGATCGGTTGGCCTCTTGTTTGACGGGCCAGTGCGCAGAAGCGGAACCAACTGGATCAATTTCTTTGCGGGGCGGGTTCTACCGTGGTCCACCAGCGGCCAAACCCACCGATGCGGATCGGCAGCGCTTCGGCCAGCAGGCGCAAGGCGCGCTCACTGTCATCCAGCGGCAGCACCGCCGACACCTTGATGGCCTGCATGGCCTGGCGGTCGAAACGCAGTACGCCGCGCCGTTGCTGTGACAGTGCGTCCAGCACTTGGTCGAGTGGCACGCCTTCGGCCACCAACTGGTGATGTTGCCAGGCTTGGTCCACCCGAGCCGGGTCAATGGCCGGCAGCGGGCCAAGCCCGTCGCGTGCCACCCAGGCGCGTTCACCGCGCCCGGCAACCAGTTGATCACCGGACACTGCACTGCGCGCCTCGACACGGGATTCGAGCATGGTCAGCTCGCTACGCTCGCGTCCTTGGCTGACCACGAAGCGAGTGCCCAACGCCTTGAAGCTGCCCTCGTCGGTCTGCACCACGAAAGGCCGCGCAGGGTCATGGCTCACATCCACCAACACCTGGCCATGCAGCAGGCGAATGCGCCGCTCGCCCGCGCTGAACTGCACGTCCACGGCAGAATTGCCTGCCAAGGTCAGCTGCGAGCCATCGGCCAGGGTTTCACTGTGCCACTCGGCCGGCGCAGTGTGCAGGTCAGCCAGCCAGTCCCGGGGTTGCACCCCGGCAAAAGGCAATGCACCCAGCACCGAGGCCGCCATTGCCAGGCCGAGCAAGGTGCGCCGTGCGCCCGAGCGTGGCGCCGAAGGCTGCACGCCAGCACGCAAACCCGCGCCCACCGGCCCGCGTTGCTGGCGCAGGGCCTGCATCTGGCTGATCACCCCTTGCATGCGCCGCAAGGTGGCGCCATGTCGCGGATCGGCTTGCAGCCAGGCCTGAAACTCGCGCGCTTCGTCTGCGTCCAGTTCACCTTCGCCCAGGCACAGCGCCCACTCGGCGGCCTCCTGTTCGATCCGGGAAGCGTTCACGGCTCGGCGATGTCCAGCGTGCGGTGGCAGTGAATCAGGGCCTGGGCCAGGTACTTGCGCACCATGCGAGGGGAAATATGCAGGCGTTCGGCAATCTGCGGCTGGGTCAGGTCGTCCAGGTAGTAGCCTACGAACGCTTCGCGTGCGTTTGCATGCAGGCCTTCGAGCAGGAAAGCGATTTGCTCCAGCGCTTCCAGGGTGATGAGAATACTCTCGGGGGACTGGTGCCCTTCCAGCGCCTCGGCGGCCAACGCCAGTTCGCTGAGGTAGGCCTCTTCGATCTGCTGCCGGCGTACCCGGTCGATCAGCAGGCGACGCGCCGTGGTGCTGAGGTAGGCGCGTGGCTCGCGCATGCCCAACAGGGCATCACGCGAGGCCAGGATGCGCACGAAGGTGTCCTGGGCAAGGTCGGCTGCGCTGTGCGAGCAGCGCAACTTGCGCCGTAGCCAGCTGAACAGCCAGCCGTGGTGCTCGCTGTACAGCTGTTCAAGCGGGTACGGGCTCGGTGAGTCGGCTACGGGCATGGGGCACCGGGACACAAGTGAGAATTGTTCCCGAATAGTATCTATTCGCCGTAAGACTATGCAACAGGCGGTTCCAGCAGCAGGCCGTAGAGACCCGAGTCGGACAACTCGCCGGCCACGCACCAGCGTGCCCGCAGCGTGCCTTCCAGCACGAAACCCTGGCGCTCCAGCGTGCGTGCCGAGCCTTGGTTGCGTGGGTCGATTTCGCCTTCAAGGCGGCGCATGTGCAGGGTGTGGGCGAGGTAGTCGATGAAGCAGGTCAATGCCTCGTCCATGTAGCCCCTGCCCTGCACCGCGCTGGCCAGGCAGTAGCCGATTTCGCCACGGCGGGAGACATCGTCGATGTTGAACAGCTGTACCATGCCGATGAGTTCGCCGTTGTCGCGGCGGTACATGCCGAGCTTGAGCTGGTCGCCATTGGCATAGGCTTCTCGGTCGGCGGCCAGGGCGCTTTCGGCTTCGGCCAGGTCTTGCCAGGGGGCATGGTGCCAATAACGCATGACCTCGGGGTCGGCCATGATCGCCAGCCATTGCGCGGCATCGGCATGGCGCATGGGGCGCAAGTGCAGACGCGGGCTGTCGAGGCAGAGGTCACTGGGGAAACTGCGGGGTGGGGTCACGCCGGATCTCCTGTCCATTGCTGGGGAGATGACAGTTTAACGTCAAGCGCAGGGTTCGGGCATCCCGGGGCTGCTGCGCAGCCCATCGCGACAAAGGGCCGCTCCACCGAGACCGTGCCAGCTTTCTCAGAGTGGGTACTTCTGCAGGTTCGCCATCATCTGCTGCAGCGCCTGCAGGCTGTCCTGCGGGTGCACGGCGCCGTCAAAGTCGCCAATCCGCGCCCAGTTTTCCGCCACCTGCTCCGGGGTAAAGCCTTCGCGCGGGTCAAAGCCCACCCCCAGGCTGCGCTCCCAGCGCACTTTGCCCACCCAGCCGCCACCCACTTCGAACAGTTCGCCCGTGCCCTGGCACTGCTCGCTGCCCAGGTACACCACCAGCGGGCTGACCAGTTCCGGCTTGAGCCGCTCGAAGACCTGAGGCGGGATCAGCCCTTCGGTCATGCGGGTGCCGCCGGTAGGGGCGATGGCGTTCACCAGAATGCCGTGCTTGCGCCCTTCGATTGCCAACGTGCGGGTCAGCCCGTACAAGCCAAGCTTGGCCATGCCGTAGTTGGCCTGGCCGAAATTGCCGTAGATACCAGAGGTGGAGGCGGTGAAGATCACCCGCCCCCAGTTCTGATCGCGCAGGTGTGGCCAGGCGGCACGGGTGACCTTGAAGGCCCCTTCCACATGCACCTGATAAACCTGCTCCCAGTCGCTGTCGTCCATCTTGTGGAACGTCTTGTCGCGCAGGATGCCGGCATTGTTCACCAGCACATCGACCCGGCCGAAGCTGTCGAGGGCCTGCTCGACGATGCGCGCACCCTGGCTGACCGAGTCATGGTTGGCGATGGCGGTGCCACCGGCGGCGCGGATCTCTTCTACCACCCGGTCGGCAGCCGAAGCGCTGGCACCTTCACCGTGGGTAGAGCCGCCGAGGTCGTTGACCACGACCCTGGCCCCCCGCGCGGCGAACAGCAGCGCATGGGCGCGGCCCAGGCCACCGCCAGCCCCGGTGACGATCACCACGCGATCTTGCAGACGGACAGGCTCGCTCATGCTCATGGCTCCAGGCAGGTTCAGGTCAGCCAAGTGTCCGCCGCCAGCGGCAGGCGGACAATCAAGCTCACGCAGGCTGAATGCCTGGCAATAACGCAGGGCGATGAGGCCCGGTCAGGACCACGCCACTTTCTGCGGGTAATAGCTCAGCGGCTGTTCACGAAAAGCCAGGTAGTGGCGCAGGACCTGCACAGGCGCCTCGGTGTGCGGGTAATGGCCGATGCCCTGCAACTGCACGGTATCCGGCTCCGGCACCAGTTGCCGATAACGCTCCAGCATGTGCCCGCCGGAAAGTGGGTCAACCACGCCATTGATGAAGCGCAGGGGTACGCCTTTGCGCTGCATCGCCCCGACCCAGCGTTCGCGATGCAACCTGCGCTCGGGCATGTAGCTCACCAGCTTGTGCAGGATGCGCGTGCCCCGGTTGGCGGCGATCAGGCTCCAGAAATCATCCAGGGCACTTTCGCTGGGGTGGGTGCAGGGGCCGTAGACCTGGGTCACGTTGCGCACCAGGTCGTCACGCCCGAACGAGCGCCCGACCAGCCAGCCGAACCGGCTAAGCAGCAGTTTCTGGATCAGCAGCATGCGGCAGCTTTCGGGGAACAGGCCGCTGTTGAGGAACACGCAGCTGGCTATGTCGGCACGCTGTTCGTGGTGCCGCGCCAGCAGTTCCTGGGCCACGCTGCCGCCGTAGTCATGAGCCAACAGGTGCACAGGCTGGTCGACCTGCAAGTGGCCGAGCAAGGCCTGCTGCAGGTCGGCTTGCTCCATCAGGCTGTACGCGTGATCGACCGGCTTGGCCGAGTCGCCAAAACCGAGCATGTCGCAAGCGATCACCCGAAAGCGTTGGGTCAAAGGCCCCCACAGGTAGTGCCAGTCCCAGCTGGCCGTGGGGAAGCCGTGTAACAGAAGCAGGGGCTCTCCTTGCCCTGCGGTCCAGTAGCGGATGCTCTGGCCCCGGAAGTTGAAGCTTTGTCCCCGGGTACGCCAGACGCACAATGGAATTTCGGCCATAGGCATCAGAAGTAACCCGGTGAAGTGATAGGGACGGGATAGGGCAAGGCTGCGGTCATTGCATGTCACCTCGGCACATACATGTGCTCTCTATGTCGAGGCAAAGTCTAGCCAGCAGCCCACTGGCTGGAACTTGCGTTGCCAGCCAGCTTGATGACTGTGCGAGTCAGTGGCACGAACGGTCAGAGCAACAGCGCCAGCAACGGTGCCGCGAACAGGTTCAGCAAGCCGGTCAGCACCATGACCAGGCCGGCCACCGAGCCTTCCTCGCGGCCCACCTCCTGTGCCCGGCTGACCCCGGCACCGTGCGCACCGACACCAAACAGCGCACCCCGTGCCAGCGGCGTGCGCAACGGCAACCAACGCAGCAGCACGCCGCCGAACATGGCGCCGAGTACACCGGTGAACATCACGAACACCGCTGTCAGCTCTGGCACGCCACCCAGGTCATGGGCCAACGGCATGGCAAACGGCGTGGTAATCGAACGCGGCACCAGCGACAGGCTGGTCGCGCTGTCCAGCGCCAGCAGGTGCGCCAGCCCCCAGGAACTGGCGATCGAGGCACTGCTGCCAGCGACCATGCCCACCATCAGCGCCGGCCAATGGCGCGCCAGCATCGCCCGCTGCTGCCAGATGGGCACCGCGAAGGCGACGGTCACCGGGCCAAGCACGCTCATCAACCAATGGGTATTGCGCGCATATTCGGCATACGCGGTGTGCAGCGGCACCGCCACCGCCAACAACAGCACCGGTACCAGGATCAACGGCGACAGCAGGTAGCGCCCGCTGCGCCGGTACAGCCAACGGCTGCCCAGGTAGGCCAGCAAGGTCAGGGCCAGCCAGAACAGCGGCATGGGTTCAAGGCTCATGGCGCAACCTCCAGCGGCACACCAGTTCCACGGTGAGCGCGGTCACCACCATCACCATCAGCGTGCTCACGGCGATCACCAGCAAGATGCGCCAGCCCTCCTCACGGATCAGCGAGCCGTAGTCCAGCAGGCTCATCAACGCCGGAATGAAGAACAGCAGCATCTCGGCCATCAGCCAGCCGGCGCCCAGTTGCAGCATGGCCGGCTTGAGCACACCGGACGCGAACAGTATCAGCAGCAGTGCCAGGCCCATCACGCCGCCGGGGATCGGCCAACCCAACCAGGTGGCAAGCTGGCCTCCCAGCAGAAACAAGGCACAAAGAATCGCCAGCTCGACAAGCAGGCGCAGGGCTTTTTTCAACAATGCGGGTTTCATGGCGGGGGTTCCTCGACAGGCCCTCATTTTAAGATTTGGCTGCCTAGGCCAGAAGCGAATTGTTAGACTGATCGCCATTCCAGAATGGAATTCAGAGCATGGAATTCAAACAGCTGCGCAGTTTTATCGAAGTGGTCCACCGCGGTGGTTTTACCCAGGCCGCGCAAACCCTGCACATCAGTCAATCGGCCGTGAGCAAGCAGGTGGCGCAGCTGGAGCAAGATGTGGGCCAGCCGCTGCTGGAGCGCCAGGCCTCCCAGCTGCACCTGACAGCGGCCGGGCGCATTGTGCTGGAGCGCGGCGAAGCCCTGCTGCGCCAGCGCCAGGCGCTGCTCAACGAACTGGACGACCTCAGCCAGATGGAGCGCGGCGAACTGCGCCTGGGCTTGCCGATGTTGGGCAGTGACGCCTTGTTCGCCGGGCTTTTTGCCGAGTACCGGCGACGTCACCCGAACATCGCGATCCAGTTGCTGGAAGGCGGTAGCCGCAGTGTCGAACAGGCGGTCAAGAGTGGAGAGCTGGAACTGGGTGGTAGCCTGACACCCAGCGACGAGGCGTTCGACTACCAGCCATTCTGCAACGAGCCATTGGATGCCCTGTTGCCGGCGGGGCATTCATTGGCGAGCCTGGACGGGGTGGACCTGGGGCAACTGGCCGATACGCCGTTCCTGTTGTATCAACGCAGCTTTGTGCTCAACGACCGGCTGCTGAAGGCGTGCCAGCAACAGGGCTTTACCCCGAAGGAAGGCGGCCGCAGTGGCCAGGCAGATTTTTTGGCGGCGTTGGTGGCGGCAGGCCAGGGCGTGGTGTTGCTGCCCCGTGTGGTGGCAAAAGCGCTGGAGCGCCCTGGGGTGGTGCGTTTGCCGCTACGTTCGCCGGCGGATTTGCGCTGGGATATCGCCTTTATCTGGCGGCGTGGCGCCTACCTGTCACGGGCGGCGCAGGCGTGGTTGGCATTGTTGCGCGAACCTCACGCCTGACGCGCTTTTTTATGTGGCCTTAGGGTCAGGCTTTCAGTGCGATTGCCAATTCAGCCAACCACGGCTCGGCATCCGCCTCTGGGGTCACGGTCTCGCTGGCATCCAGGCGCAGCATCGGCTGCACCTCACGCACACCCAATTCGGCAAACAGCTCGCGCATCTGCTCGCCACCGCCGCAATAGGTATCACCGTAGCTGGAGTCACCCAGTGCAATCACCGCACCCGGCAGACCACGCCAGGCCGCAGGCAAGGTATCGCGAAGGGTGCTGTACAGTGGCATGAGGTTGTCCGGCAGTTCGCCCATGCCGGTGGTCGAGGTCACGGCCAGCAAGGCGTCGGGGGCAAAACCTTCAAGGTCCTGCTGGGTGGCACGTGCCGCATGCCAGGCCTCCAGGCCCGCTGCCTTGAGCAGCGTTTCAGCGTGACGGGCGACTTCTTCGGCGGTGCCATAGACCGATCCGGAAATAATGGCGACTTTCATCGGGTAGAGGATTCCGAAACTGAGTGAAAACGTAGGATACTAGCATCCAGCGCTGGCAAAAGGCCGCCTCTACCAAAGTCGCCGTCCTCAGCCCCTCTTTGCCCAATGGCCCGAACATGATCAATGCGCAATTGCTGCAATCGATGGTCGATGCGTCCAATGACGGGATCGTGGTTGCCGAACAGGAAGGCGACGACACCATCCTGATCTACGTGAACGCCGCCTTCGAACGCCTGACCGGCTACAGCCGCGATGAAATCCTCTATCAGGATTGCCGCTTTCTGCAGGCGGACGACCGTGACCAGCTTGCCCGCGCACGTATCCGCAGGGCCTTGGCCGAAGGCCGCCCCTGCCGCGAAGTGCTGCGCAATTACCGCAAGGATGGCAGCGCCTTCTGGAACGAGCTGTCGATTACCCCGGTAAGGCACGCCGCGGATCAGCGCACCTACTTCATCGGTATCCAGAAAGACGTCAGCCGCCAGGTCGAACTGGAACGGCAACTGGCGGAACTGTGCGCTCGTCCGAAACCCGACGAACGCGCTTGAACCAAGTACGCCATGCACGGTCAATCCCGATGAAGAAATCGCCACCACCGAGTTCGATCATGCAAGCAGACGTGCTCCTGACCCAGGACGAGCTGGACTTCATCCAGAACATGCAGCATTCGCCGCAATTGAACGTGGCCGACTCCATGTCGAGCCTGCTGGTCAATGGCGACCGCCGCATCCAGAGCCTGCTCACCCGGCTGGTGGCGAACGAACAGGTTACCTTGCAGGCCCAGTTCAACAACCAACAGATCAGCTTCCCCCTGCAATTGGTAGAGGACGAGTTCCACGCCCTGCACCTGCAACTGGGTTCACCGGAAATCTACGAAGACGGCCCCATGCTGCGCCCTTGGCGCCTGTCGATGGACCAGCCGAGCGCACTGCTCGATGCCCATGACGAGATCAGCGGCCTGTGGGTGCGTGATATTTCCTTCAAAGGTGTGCTGCTGGAAGTCCGTGACCTGCCCTCGCCACCCGCCCGCTTCGAACTGCGCTTCGCCCCCGGCGGCATCAGCCCGATCGAACTGCACGGCGTACTGGGCCGGCGCATTGGCCCGGACCTGGCGGCCTACGACCTCAGCCAAAGCCCGGCCGAAGAAATCGAGCGTCTGCGCGACTACATCCTCCAGGCCCACCGTCGGGCCCACCCCGACCTGCACACTCAGGTATCTAGCTGACCTGCCAGAAACTGCCGCAACCGCTGGCGCATGACACCACCCTGCGCTCCCAGGCAGGCGATAGCACTGCCAGCCAGACTGGCCTGTGCCACTTCCGCCGCCTCACCGGCCAGTAACAACGGGCAGTCCAATACCGCCGCCAGGCGAGCCAAGTGCCGGATGAGTTCTGCGGTAGGCGGCTGATGGGAAAACAGCACCAGGGCATCCGGCTTCAGGCGTTCGCAAACCAGCGCCAGCTCCTGCAGTGGCTGCCCGCTCGCCAACGGGGTCACACCTGTTTCGTCACTGCCCAGGATCAGGCTGGTGACCAGCAGCTCAAGCTCATGGCACTGTCCCGGTAATGGCGCCAACAGCACGGTGCGGCTACGCGGCACATGGGCAAGCTGCAAACGAGCGAATACCCGACCGCGCAAGAACTGGTCAAAGAACAGCCATTCACTGGCCTGCCCATAGCCGCCCTGGCGGACGGCCATGTCGTGCCACACAGGCATGAACACTTCGCTGAAAACCTGGTCCAGGGTGCTGGCGGCAAACACCTCCTGGAAAAGCAGATCAAGGCCCGCCACGTCGAAACGCTGCACCGCCAGGCGGATCTGGTGCTGCCAGCGTAGCCAGGCGTCCGTCGCATCACCGGCCTGGCCGGCAAGGGCATGGCCACGCGCAAGAATACTGCCCACTTTGCTGACCGCCACACCGCGCTCCAGCCACCCGAGGATACGGCGGATTTCATCGATATCGGCCTGGGAATACAGGCGGTGGCCACTGTCGGTACGGATCGGCTGGATCAGGCCATAACGACGCTCCCAGGCCCGCAGGGTCACAGCGTTGACACCGGTCAGACGGGAAACTTCACGAATTGGAAACAGCTCCTGCTGTTCGAAACTCGCATCGATCACCGGACTACGTCCCTGTTCGTTCATCTGCACGAGCTACCCTGGGTGCGGAAGTTGAACGCGCATTCTACTACGACGGCATCGGTCGCAGGGTGCAACCGTTCGCCGCCCGACGTTTGCCGAATATTGCAGATACGCGATAATCCGCGCCCGATTCTTGCATGCACGCCTGTGTTGCCCACCACCCCGGGCCACACAGCCAAAGGGGCCAGCTACCCGCCAGCCCCGTTGCCAGGAGATACACAATGTCTACCCCACCCGTCACCCTGATGGTGTCGCGCCGCGCCGCCCATGGCCGCTACCAGGACTTGCTGGCCTGGTTGCATGAAGGCGAGCAGCTGGCCACCGACTTTCCCGGCTACCTTGGCTCGGGCATCCTTGCCCCGCCCCGCGATGGCGACGAATTCCAGATTATCTTCCGCTTCAGCGACGAGCCTACCCTGCATGCCTGGGAACACTCCGCCTCGCGCCGGGCCTGGTTGCAACGCGGCAACGGCCTGTTCGAACGCCCCAAAGAGGCGCGCGTAAGTGGTATTGACGACTGGTTTGGCACCAACATGGTGCAAAAACCACCCCGCTGGAAGCAGGCCGTGGCAATCTGGCTGGCATTCTTCCCGGTCTCGTTGCTGTTCAACCTGCTGTTCGGCCACTGGTTGGCAGCGCTGGACCTGGTACCCCGGGTACTGCTCAGCACCCTGGCGCTGACACCCGTGATGGTCTACCTGTTCATCCCCCTGTCCACCCGCCTGCTGGCCGGTTGGCTGCATGCCACCCCAACGCCCCCTGGCGCCCTGCGCAGCCGCTGAGGGCAGGCCATACAACAGGGAAACAGTTCGGGTATGCTGGGTGGCAACCAAAGGACAGACAAGTTGACCGCCCGAACATGAACAGCCCCATTCTCGTTACCGGAGCCAGCCAGCGCGTCGGGCTGGCCTTGGCCCTTGAACTGGCACAGGCCGGCCATACGGTGGTCAGTGCCAGCCGCAGTGTCCAGCCACAGACGGCCCACCCGAACATCGTGCAGTTCCAGGCCGACCTGTGCCAGGCAGCCGACCGCCAGGCCCTGATCGATCACCTGCACAGCCATTACGACGGCCTGCGCGCCATCATCCACAATGCCTCGCTGTGGCTTGATGACGGGCTCGACAACCTCGAAACCATGTTCCGCCTGCACGTCGAAGCGCCCTACCACCTCAACCTGGCCCTGGGCGACCTGCTGGCCAGGGTGGACAAGGCCGACATCATCCACATCTGCGACGAAACGTCCTCACGCGGCAGCAAGAGCCACATCGGTTATGCCGCCACCAAGGCCGCGCTGCAGAACATGGTGCTGTCGTTCGCCGAAAAATATGCGCCCAAGGTGCATGTGAACGGTATCCTGCCTGGGCTGCTGATCCTCAAGGAAGGGGGCGATGAAGCCTACCGCCAGCAAACCCTGAAAAAGGCCTTGCTGGAATTCGAACCCGGCGCCGGCCCGCTGATCGAGACCGTCAAGTACCTGCTCGCCAGCCAGTACAGCACCGGCAGCCAGGTGGTCATCAACGGCGGCCGCCACTTGAAAAACCGCATGACTTGAGAGACGCCCATGACCCCACAGCAACAGCTCGAACTCGAAGCCGCCGCGTTCCGGCGCTTGGTCGAACACCTGCAAAAGCGCACCGACGTGCAGAACATCGACCTGATGAACCTGTCCGGTTTCTGCCGCAACTGCCTGTCCAAGTGGTACAAGGCCGCAGCGGACGAGCGCCAGCTCGACCTGAGCCTGGATGACGCCCGCGAAGCGGTGTACGGCATGCCCTACGCCGAGTGGAAAGCCCAACACCAGAAAGAAGCCAGCGCCGAACAACAAGCGGCGTTCGAAAAAGGAAAACCTCGTGACTGATCTGAACACCCTGCGCACCAGCCTGGCCAGCGGCCAACATGTATTTGCCAATACCCTGGCGTTCATTGCCGACAATTACAGCTACCAGCCTCAGGCCTTCAACAATGGTGGCGTGGAAAATGCGGCTGGGCAGAACGAAGGTTCGTGCAAGACGTTGGGCCTGGCACTGCTGGAAGGGCTGAGCGATCAGGAAGCGCTGCTGGCCTTTGGCGAGCATTACCGTGATGTGGTTGCCACGCCTGAGGGTAGCGACCATGGCAATATCCGTGCGCTGATCAAGCATGGGCTGGCGGGTGTGAAGTTTGCCGGGCAGCCTCTGGCGCGCAAGGCTTGAGATAGCCGGGGCCGCTTTGCGGCCCATCGCGACGCAAGGCCGCTCCCACAAGGGATCGCATGCTTCCTGTGGGAGCGGCCTTGTGTCGCGAAAGGGCTGCAAAGCAGCCCCAAAATTCTGCGCCGACCATCAATCCATGATGTTGCCAGGGCCCCCTTCCTCCAGCCCTCCCTGCTGCAACCATTGCAAGGCCACTGGCCACAGGCTTTCGCGAAACCGGTCATGGAAGAACGCGAAATGGCCGATCTCCTCGACCGAGATATCCACAGGCGCGATGCGCAGGTGCTTACGCTCGGCCCCCTGTACATAACTCAGCAATCGCTCGGTCGCCGCCACGGTGCCGAAGGGGTCATCGGTCAGGCTGATGGCCAGCGTTGCCGCCCGCACATGAGCGAACGGTAGCGCCTCCAGGCCACGGCCGCTGGGCCGGTGTTCGTAACGCGGTGTACGCGTGGTCCAGTCGTGCACCACGCCGGACGGCGTGTCTTCCAGCCACCCCAGGCGCTTGCCGGGGAAGTAGCCGAACACTCGGGTCAATAGCGGCATCACCACATGCCACTTGCCAAACAGCTGCCAGCGCTGCTCAGCCGCATAATCGCGCCAGTAGGCAAACTGCGCGCCCACCATCACCACCCGGCGCACCCGGCTGGCAGAAGGCGCCAGGCCCACTGCGCAGCCGCCGAAACTGTGCCCCACCACATCCACCGGCTGGCCAGGGAAATGCGTTGCCGCATGCGCCAGCATGGCTTCGAAATCGAGCCTGCCCCAGTCGCTCCATGAAGCCTGAAAACCGCGCAGTGACGCCGGACGCGACTCGCCGATACCCCGGTAATCGTAGGTCAGCACATCGAAGCCCTGGGCGAACAGGAAGTCGGCAAAGCGTGAGTAATAGCGGCAGCGTACCGAAGTGGCAGCGTTGATGATCACCAGCGGGCGCTGGGGGTCTGGTTGGGCGTGGCGCCAGCAGAAACCGCCGAGGCTGTAACCGTCGGCTGCGGGGTGGCGAAAGGCTGTGGCGGGTTGGGTGAGGCTGCTCATGGCGCATTCCCTGTTGTTGTGCGCCAAAACTAGCAAAGATTTTATAGCCTGTACCGGCCCGTTCGCAGGTGAACCCGCAAAAGGGCCGGTACAGGCTATCGCCGATTACAGCTCGACGCAGTCGAACTTCACATCGGTAGCCACGTCTTCGTCGTAGTTGACGTCAGCACGCTCGAAGCCGAACAGGTTGAGGAACTGCTTCTTGTAACCGGCATAGTCGGTCAGCTCGAACAGGTTCTCGGTGGTCACCTGTGGCCACAGGGCCTTGCAGGCGCTCTGCACGTCGTCACGCAGTTCCCAGTCGTCCAGACGCAGGCGGCCCTTCTCGTCGACTTCGGCCGGCGCACCGTCGGCACGGTACATGCGGTCGCGGTACATGCGGTCCAGTTGGTCCTGGGTGCCTTCGTGAACGCCCTTCTCCTGCATGATCTTGAAGACCATCGACAGGTACAGCGGCATCACCGGGATGGCCGAGCTGGCCTGGGTGACCACCGACTTCAGCACCGCCACGTTGGCGCCACCCTTGAGTTCGCCGGCCAGTTTCTGGTCCAGGCGCAGGGCAGTTTCGTCCAGGTCCTGCTTGGCCTGGCCCAGTGCGCCGTGCCAGTAGATCGGCCAGGTGATGTCGCTGCCGATGTAGCTGAAGGCCACGGTGCGGGCGCCTTCGGCCAGCACGTCAGCGCCCGCCAGGGCGTCGATCCACAGCTGCCAGTCCTGGCCACCCATGACGGTGACAGTGTCGGCGATTTCCTGCTCGGTGGCCGGCTCGATGCTGGCCTCGATGATGGTGTCCTTGTTGGTGTCGATGGCGGTCGATTTGTACGGCTGGCCGATTGGCTTCAGGGCCGAACGCACCAGTTCACCGGTCTGCGGCAGCTTGCGCACAGGCGAAGCCAGCGAGTAGATGACCAGGTCAACCTTGCCACCCATTTCGTTCTTGATCAGTTCGATGACTTTGGCACGGGCTTCGTCAGAGAAGGCGTCACCGTTGATCGACTTGCTGTACAGGCCCTCGGCCTTGGCAAACTTGTCGAAGGCAGCGGCGTTGTACCAGCCAGCAGTGCCGGCCTTGGTTTCGGTGCCTGGTTTTTCGAAGAACACGCCCAGGGTGTCGGCCTTGAAGCCGAACGCTGCGGTGATGCGGGCCGCCAGGCCATAGCCGCTGGAAGCACCGATGACCAGGACCTTCTTCGGGCCATCCTCGCGCACGCCCAGCTTGCGGGTGGCTTCGATCTGGTCACGGACGTTGAGCTCGCAGCCCTTCGGGTGAGTCGTGGTGCAGATGAAACCGCGAACCTTAGGATGAATGATGGCCAATGTCTGTACCTCGTCAGGTTTATGCCGGGGAAGCGCCGCTTGAGGCGATTCCGATTGATCAGAGGGTGAGACTACCCCCGCAGGTTATCCGACACATATTACGGGGTGATCAAAGGGATGCAAAACGGTGGCAACCTCAATCCGGCAGTAAAGCCGCTTTAAGCCAATCCAGAAACTGCCTGGCCAGCGGATCATCCTGGCTGTCCCGATGTACCAGACAAGCCCACGCGGGCCCGCGAACGCGCTGCGCCGACAACGCCTGCAAACGCCCCTCTTCCACTGCCCGCCGCGCCAGCAACTGGCTGACCAGCGCCACCCCAAGCCCCTCGCTCGCCGCATCCAGCAACAAACCGGGGTCGGAAAAGTTCAACCCTTTGCCCTGCTGCCCCACATCTTCGCCGCCTTCCAGTTGCCAGTGGCTCCAGTCCATCTCGCGCTCGCCATGCAGCGTGGTGCGCCGCTGTACCGGCGTTTGCAGCAAGGCTGGATGGCAAGCCGGGTACAACTGGTCCTGATGCAGCACGCTGAAACTGCACTCGGCCTGAGCACTGAGGTCGTCGCGGATGGCAAGGTCGATGGTTTCGGTGGCCATGTCCGGCACCTCGAAACTGGTGAACAACCACAAGTCCACGTCCGGGCAGCGCTGATGGAAGTCCGTCAGTCGCGGCAACAGCCAGTGCCTGGCAAACGCCGGGCTGGTATTCACCACCAACTGGTTGGGCTTGCGGTACTGGTCGAGCCGACGAATGCCCACGGCCAGGTGCTGCAGCAATGATTGCGTGGTACTGAGCAGGTCGTGCCCGGCGTCTGTCAGGCTCACGCTACGGCCACTGCGGTAGAACAGCGGCTGCTCCAGGTAGGTTTCCAGGCTGCGGATCTGCTGGCTGATGGCCGACTGAGTCAGGTTCAGCGCCTCGGCGGCCTTGTGGAAGCTGCCCAGCCGCGCGGCGGCCTCGAAGCCGCGCAGGGCATTCAGGGGTGGCCAGTGTTTAAGCATGATTGATAAGCCGTACTGATCAGATATGCGCTAAATCTATCGTTTGTCGCAGGCCACGCCTAGCCATAGCATGAACACCAACACCCGCGACGGCGGGCTTCGTTGATAAAAAACCCTAATAGATCGGAGTTCACTATGCACCTGTCCCTCGACAGCGGCTGGCGCATGCCCGCCGAATGGGCACGCCACGCGGCAACCTGGATGGTCTGGCCACACAATCAGGCCCTGTGGGAAAGCGGCTGGAACGTGCGCCTGGCCGATGTCCAGCAGGACTACGCCCGAGTCGCAGCGGCCATCGCCCGTTTCGAGCCGGTGAAGATGGTGGTCGACCCGTCCGCCGTGGCCAGCGCCCGCGCCCTGTGTGGTGCCAACATCGAGCTGATCGAACTGGCGGTGGACGACAGCTGGTGCCGTGACAGCGGCCCGAGCTTCGTCTGCCACCCGCAGCACGGCCTGGCCGGCCTGAGCTGGCGCTTCAATGCCTGGGGCGGCAAGTCGCAGCACAGCCTGGACCGCAGCCTGGGCCGGCGCATCCTAGACCAACTGGGCCTGGACGGGTTCAGCACTGCACTGTGCAACGAAGGGGGTGCGATTCATGTCGACGGCGAAGGCACGCTGATCACCACCGAATCGGTGCTGCTCAACCCCAACCGCAACCCTGGCGTGAGCAAGGCCGATTTCGAGGCCTGTTTCGCCCGCCACCTGGGCATCCGCAAGACCATCTGGTTGCCGGGTGACCCGCAGTACGTCACCGGCGACATGACCGACGGCCACGTCGATGGCGTGTGCGCCTTCGCCCGCCCTGGCGTGCTGCTGGTGGATGCCACCCGAGACCCGCATTCGGTGTACGCCGAAGTGGTGCGGGAAAACCGCCGCGCCCTGGAGCTGGCGACCGATGCGCAGGGCCGCCACTTCGAACTGCTCGACCTGTACGAGGCCAGCGCCGCCGTTGACCCGAATGCCGAGGTGTTCTGCGCCTCCTACACCAACTTCTACATCGCCAACGGCGCAATCATCATGCCGGCCTATGGCATCGCTGCCGACCAGGACGCAGCTGCGCAACTGGCCCACGCCTTCCCGGGCCGCGAGATCGTGCCGGTGCGCATCGACCACATTGCCCACGGCGGTGGCGGCATTCACTGCATCACCCAGCAACAGCCGCAGGTGCAGCCATGAGCCTGCTGCGCGTGGCCACCACGCAGATGCCGTGCAGCTGGAACCTGCCCGATAACCTCGACCGCGCCGAACAGCTGGTGCGCCAGGCTGCTGCCAAAGGTGCCCAGGTGATCCTGCTGCAAGAGCTGTTCGCCACCCCGTACTTCTGCATCGAACAGGACCACCAGCACCAGGCCCTCGCCCAGCCCTATCCCGACAGCCCGATACTGCAGCGCTTCGCGGCGCTGGCCGGCGAGCTGGGCGTGGTGCTACCGCTTAGCTGGTACGAGCGCGCCGGCAATGCCTTCTTCAACTCGCTGACCGTGGCCGATGCCGATGGCCGCCTGCTGGGGGTCTACCGCAAGACCCACATCCCCAACGCCATTGGCTATCAGGAGAAGGAATACTTCAGCCCCGGCGACACGGGCTTCAAGGTCTGGGACACCGCTTTCGGGCGACTGGGCATTGGTATCTGCTGGGACCAGTGGTTCCCCGAAACGGCCCGTTGCCTGGCCTTGATGGGTGCTGAAGTGCTGCTGTTCCCCACCGCCATCGGCTCCGAGCCCGGCTGCGCCGAACTGGACTCGCGTGACCATTGGCAAATAGCCATGCGCGGCCACGCCGCCGCCAACCTGCTGCCGGTGGTGGCGGCCAATCGCGTCGGTGAGGAGGTCGCGGCCAGCGATGCATCGTTGTCCATGCGCTTCTATGGCTCGTCGTTCATCTGTGACCACAAGGGCGCCATGCTCAGCGAAGCGGACCGCGACGACACGGGCATCTGGTTGCACGACCTGGACCTTGCAGCCATGCGCGAAGACCGCCTGAGCTGGGGCATCTACCGCGATCGTCGCCCAGAGATGTACGCCCCCCTGCTGACCCTGGACGGCAAGCATCCACACACCCTGAGGGCCTGAGCATGAAACGCCACGTTCTAGCCGCAATGGCGCTGGCCATCTGCGCCAGCCAGGCACAGGCCGAACAGCCCGTGCTGCGCCTGTACAACTGGGCCGATTATTTTGCCGAGGACACCCTCAAGCAGTTCACGGCCGAAACCGGCATCCAGGTGATCTACGACGTCATGGACGGCAGTGAAGTACTCGAAGCCAAGCTGATGTCAGGGCGCAGTGGCTACGACCTGGTGTTCCCCGGTGACACCGTTGCCGAGCGGCTGATGCGCGCCGGCAGCCTGCAGCCACTGGACCACAGCCGCCTTGAGGCACTGGACGACATCGAGCCCGGCCTGCGCCAGCTGCATGCTCGCTACCCCAAGGCCAGCCAGGCCACCGTGCCCTACACCTGGGGCACCATCGGCCTGACGGTGAATGCCGACAAAGTCCGCCAGCGCATGCCCGATGCGCCGCTGGACAACCTCGACCTGCTGTTCAAACCAGCGCTGGCCGCCAAGTTCGCCGACTGTGGCATTTCGGTGATCGACTCGCCCGACGAAGTGCTGGCCGTGGTCCTCAACTACCTGGGCCGCGAGCCGCGCAGCGCCAAACGTGAAGACCTGGCCGCCGCCAGCGAACTACTCAAGGCCATACGCCCGTACGTGCGCAAGTTCCAGTCGCAGCCGGTGACCGAACTGGTCAACGAAAACCTGTGTGTGTCGCTGGGCTATAGCGGCGACGTGGTCCAGGCCCAACGTACCGCCGATGCCGCAGGCAAGCACCTGGACTTCCAATACCGCGTCCCCCGCCAGGGCACCACGGTGTGGATGGACACCATGGCCATCCCGGCCGATGCCAAGCACCCGGAATATGCCTATCGTTTCATCAACTTCGTCATGCGCCCGGCAAACATGGCCGCCATCAGCAACTTCACCGGCTACCCCACCGCCAGCGCCAAAGCGCGCCAGGCCGTGGACCCGCGCATGCGCGACAACCCCGACATCTACCTCGATGAAGCCACCTACGCCCGGCTGATTCCGGGCCGCGATATCCCACAGGCCGACATGCGGGCACGCATGCGCGTGTGGACACGCTTCAAGACTGCACAGGACTGACCCATGCCCAGCCGTAGAACCTTCCTGCAACTGTCACTGGCCGCTGGCCTCGGCGCGGGCCTTGGCCTGCCGCTGGGCCTGGCCCGCGCTGAAGAACCGGGGCGCTGGTTCATGCCCGACGAAGGTGAACCACAGCAACGCGCCTTCATCGCCTTTGGCGCGCAGGATGCCATCTGGGAAGACTTCACCGCCGATGTGCAAGCTGCCCTGGGTCGTATCGCCCAGGCCATCGCGCGTTATCAGCCGGTCACCGTGTTCTGCCGGGCCAGCGAACGCAAGCTGGCCGAGCAACACTGTGGCAGCCCACGCACCCGCTTTGTCGAATGCAACCTGGACGATATCTGGATGCGCGACATTGGCGCCAACTTCGTCCTCGATGACGACGGCGCGCTGGGTGCGGTGGACTTCAATTTCAACGGCTGGGGCAACAAGCAGCGCCACCGCAACGATGCGCAGCTGGCCAAACGGGTCGCTACCCTGGCTGGCGGTCAGTACCAACGCAGCGAGCTGGTAGGTGAAGGTGGCGCCATTGAAGTGGATGGCCATGGCACTGGCATCATGACCGAAAGCAGCTGGATCAACGCCAACCGCAACCCGGGCTGGAGCAAGGCAGACGTCGAGGCCGAGCTCAAGGCGCGCCTTGGGTTGAGCAAGGTCATCTGGCTGCCAGGCATCGCCGGCAACGACATTACCGACGGGCATGTGGATTTCTATGCCCGCTTCGTGCGGCCGGGGGTGGTCATTTCCAATCTGGACAATGACCCTGATTCGTATGACTACGCCGTAACGCGCAAGCACCTGGATATCCTCAGGCAGGCCACCGATGCCGAGGGCCGCAAGTTGCAGATACATGTGGTGTCACCGCCAATGCGTGGGCGGCGTAACAGGTTCAGCAAAGGCAATGACGACTTTGCAGCGGGGTACATCAATTACTTCGTGATCAATGGTGCGGTCATCGCGCCGCAGTTTGGCGATGCGCAGGCAGATGAGAAGGCACGGGCGTTGCTGGCAGCGTTGTATCCGGGGCGGGATATCGTGCAATTGGATATCGATGCCATTGCCGCTGGGGGTGGGGGGATTCACTGCGTGACGCACCAGTGCCCAGCCGTTTAACCGGTTCAGTCAATCGCGGCGCCGACGGCGCCCGGTAATCATCGACCAAGGCAGGTTTTCCCGCAGGCGCACGCTCTCGTAAACGGCCGCCAGCACATGCACGCAAACCAGCACCAGCACGGCATCGGCCAACCAGCTGTGCAGATCTGTCGGCCAGTCCTCGCCCCACAAGGCATCCACCTCCTGCGATGCCCATCCGGTCAGGACCAGGCCGACAATGCCGGTCAGCATCAGCAACATCACCAGGGCGCCAATCGGCGAATGCCCCAGGCGATGACAAGGCTCTCCCCGCAGCAGCTTGCGGGCATGCCCCGCCAGGCGCGAGGGGGTTGGCCAGAAGTCGGCCCAGCGCGCGCTGCGTGGCCCGACAAAGCCCCACACCAGGCGCAACATCACGCAGGCCAGTGCGTAGTAGCCCAGCCACTGGTGCCAGTCGTCACCTTCTTCGTTGAAAAAATAGTCCGCGAAGAACACGCCGGCAATGGAGAGATGGCACAGCCGCAGGATCGGGTCCCACAGCTGCACCGTGCCGTTGCTGTTCAATCGTGGTACTCGGACTTGACCGCCTTGCCGGTCACCGGGTCATGGTAGATCTCGACCTTGCGGCCATCCTTGTCGAAACCGTAGATCTCGTAGCAGTTGCCCTTGGTCACCTTGAACTTGTTGATCTTGTAGCCCTGTTCCTTGAGCTGCGCCTGGAATTTTTCCTGGTCTTGCCAGGTGCTTTTGTCCGCGGTGGTGCATTGGGTGGCGGCGAATGCTGTGCTGCTGCCGATCAGGATAAACAGGGCTATCAGGATGCGCATGGGAATGAGCTCCATTCAGTTGGGTGAAGACAGCACGAGAATCAGCTTAGTTGGATAGCGCGATTGGTGCTCATTGATTTGCTTTTCACATCAATCAGAAAGAAAAACAAACTTAACAAATAAGCCAAAGCCACCGATCCTTGGGCATTACGCCCATCGCACGGAGAACAACAACATGAACGACGTGGTCATTGTCGCCGCAACCCGTACCGCCATCGGCAGCTTCCAGGGCGCCCTGGCTACGGTGCCTGCGGTCGACCTCGGTGCCGCCGTGATCAAGCGCCTGCTGGAACAGACCGGGCTGGACCCGGCGCAGGTCGACGAAGTGATCCTCGGCCAGGTACTCACCGCAGGTGCCGGGCAGAACCCGGCGCGCCAGGCCGCGATCAAGGCCGGCCTGCCCTACAGTGTTCCGGCACTGACCCTGAACAAGGTCTGCGGCTCGGGCCTCAAGGCCCTTCACCTGGCCGCCCAGGCCATTCGCTGCGGTGACGCCGAGGTAGTGATTGCCGGCGGCCAGGAAAACATGAGCCTTGCCCCTTACGTGATGCCTTCGGCGCGTACCGGCCAGCGCATGGGCCATGGCCAGCTGATCGACAGCATGATCACCGACGGCTTGTGGGATGCCTTCAACGACTACCACATGGGGATCACCGCCGAGAACCTGGTGGACACGTACAGCCTTAGCCGAGAGCAGCAGGACGCCTTTGCCGCCGAGTCGCAGCGCAAGGCGGTGGCGGCTATCGAGGCCGGGCGTTTCGATGACGAAATCACGCCAATCGTGATGCCGCAGAAAAAGGGTGAGCCCAAAGTGTTTGCGCGTGACGAACAGCCACGCCCGGACACCACCGCGCAATCCTTGGCCAAACTGCGCCCTGCGTTCAAGAAAGATGGCAGCGTTACCGCGGGCAACGCCTCCAGCCTGAATGACGGCGCAGCTGCCGTGCTGCTGATGAGCGCCGCCAAGGCCAAGGCCCTTGGCCTGCCGGTACTGGCGAAGATCGCAGCCTATGCCAGTGCCGGCGTAGACCCGGCAATCATGGGCATCGGTCCGGTTTCCGCGACCCAGCGTTGCCTGGACAAGGCCGGCTGGCAGCTGGCCGAACTGGATCTGATCGAAGCCAACGAAGCGTTCGCCGCGCAAGCGCTGGCGGTGGGCAAGGCACTGGAATGGGATGCGGCACGGGTCAACGTGAATGGCGGGGCGATTGCGTTGGGCCACCCGATTGGTGCATCCGGCTGCCGGGTGCTGGTGACCTTGCTGCACGAGATGATCAAGCGGGATGTGAAGAAAGGCCTGGCCACCTTGTGCATCGGTGGTGGGCAAGGGGTGGCGCTGGCGATCGAGCGCTGAATCAGGACTGATGCAAGCAGGCCTGGCCCTATCGCCGGCAAGCCAGCTCCCACAGGGACCGCACAGATTTCAGGGATTGTGCATACCTATGGGAGCAACTGTCTTGCACAAAACCTGAAAGCTGGCGCGATCCCTGTGGGAGCTGGCTTGCCGGCGATAGGGCCAGGCCTGTCTACTTGGCTATTTCAGCCTTCAGAACCGCTCATCGGCTATGGCCGGTAAGGTCAGCTCCCGCACATAGCTCGCCGCCGACAGTTCAAGCAGCGTGCGTACCATCAGCACCACATCGTGCAGCGGTATCAGCCCCCCTTCCCCACGCACTGCAGCCTCGGCCACCGGCACATCCAGACCGTCCTCGGTATTCAGGTATCCCAGGTTCAGGCACGTCACCCCAAGGCCCTGCCCCCGATAACCTTCGCGCAACGCCTCGGCAATACCGCGAAGGGCGAATTTGGAGGCGGCAAAGGTCACTTCCGGGCGACCACTCTGGGGCAAGCCCGAGGTGGAGCCGGTCAGAATGATCCGTGGTTTTTCGCTTTCAAGCAGCAACGGCAGCAGGCGCTTGATCAGCAGGATGGTTGCCGTGATGTTGCAGTCGACCATGCGCTGCAATTCCACATCACGGTCGTCGAGGAAGCTGTAGTGCGCCTCGAACGCTTCGGCCTCCCACAAGCCGAGGTTGTAGATCAGCGTATCCACCCCGCCCTCGGCCACTGCTTCGGCAATGGCCTCGACGGCGGCAGCGGGCTGGCCGAGGTCGGCCTCGATCCACTGGGTTTCAACCCCCTTGCCCAAGCTCACATCTGCTGGCCGGGTGCGAGAGACACCGACCAATGTGTCACCCGGCTTGCCCAACCCTTCCATGAAGGCCTTGCCCAGGCCCTTGCTGGCGCCGACTACCAGAACTCTCATCGCATCACTCCCTGTCGATTTGAATCGGAGTCGGCATTCTAGGGTGTTTGAGGATCAAGCGGCGATAGCGATCTGTTTCAGCGCGTTATTCAGGGCCTTGACCAGTACAGCCACTTCCTGGCACTTCTGCACCGCCAGGTCCAATGGGCTGTGCAGCAACGCGCAAGATGGCGCCACCCACAGCCGCTCACCCAGACGCTCGTGGGCATCGCGCAGCAGGTCCAGGGTCTTTTCCTGGTCGCAAGGCGAAGCGTTGCGGCCGTCGACCAGGCCCAGCGACAGCACCTTGTAGGCCGGCAGGCGGTCGAGCATGGCGGTGTACTGGTCGGGCGCCTGCACCAGGTCGATGTGCAAGCCATCGACCGGCAGGTTCGCGGCCAGGCCAAGGTTGCCTTCAAGGCCACCCGCGTAAGTGGCGATCAACTTCTTCAAAGGTGCGCGCTGAAGAATGTTGTAGACGCGTTCGTAGGCGTTTTTCCAATCTTGCGGCAACTCAAGGGCGAGGATCGGTTCATCGATCTGCACCCACTCGACACCCAGGGCAGCCAGGCGGTTGAGGGTTTGGTCATACAGCGGCAGCAGGCTGTCGAGCAGCTCCAGCTTGTCGACATCACCGACCTTGGCTTTGGCCTGCCACAGGTAGCTCAACGGGCCCAGCAACACCGGCTTGACCGCATGGCCCAGGGCTGTGGCTTGCGCTACTTCCTCGAAAAGCTGTTCCCAGTTCAGGGCAAACTGCTGGTGGTCACCGGCCAACACCTGGCCGTACCAGGCAATGTCGCCGACTGGCAGCAGTTCAATGCCGGCGTCTTTCTGCACCTGCCACAGCTCGTGATCGCGGCCGGCGCGTGGAAAGCCCAGGTTGTGTGCCAGTGCCATGTCTTGTCCCTTCAGCATGCATAAATGAATGAGGGGATTTTCCGGCTCGCGGACCGTTGAGACAAACTCATTAAATTTGAGATGAACTCAAGATTTCTTCATGATCATGATCATGTCTCAATCAGAGCACCATCCTGCGCATCCGGACATGACCCTGTCCGCCTTGTGCCGCACAATGCCACCCTGACCACACCAGGTACCCGGCCACATGAGCCTGCTGAAAACCGCGCTGCGCGAACAGAATTTCGTCTGCGTGATGGAATTCGTCCCCAAGCCTTCCGCAGAACGCTTCGCCGCCATGGAAGCGATCATGGCCCGTGCACACCTGTGTGGCTGGCCAATGACCATTGCCATCGGCGACCGTGTCGGCAACCCGCTGGACATGTCGCCGCTGGACGCCCTCGCCTCGTTCAGCAACCCGGTGCCTGCCCTGCCGCACTTTTCCGGCAAGGACCGCGAGCGCCACCACCTGCTCGCCCAGTTGCAACGCATGGACGCCGCCGGCCTCGACCAGCTGTTGCTGCTGACCGGCGACCGCCTGCCCGGCCACGAGCCTGGCCAGCGCCCGGTGCGTTATCTGGAGTCGGTCGCCGCCCTGCAGATCGCTCGCCAGGCTTGCCCTCACTGGCTGCTGGGCGCTGCACTGAACCCGTTCAAGTACCACGAGGAAGAAGGCGGCGCCCAGTATTTCAAGGCCGAGAAAAAGCTGGCGGCAGGTGCCGACTTCCTCACCCTGCAACTGGGATTCGATGGGGATAAACACCAGGAAGCCATGCACTGGATGCGCCGCCAGGCCACGCCCAAGCCCATGCTGGCGTGCCTGATGAGCCTTACCCACGGGCGCGCTGCGATGCTCGACCACGTGGCTGGCGTTACCGTCACACCGTCCATGCGCGACATGCTCGAAGCGGAGACCGTGCAGTCCAAGGCCTTTGCCCAGGCACGCAGCGTTGACCGCCTGGCCTTGCAGATCATCGGCGTGAAGCTGATGGGTTACGCCGGCGTGCATCTGTCAGGGGTTCACGAACTCAAACAACTGCTGGCCCTTGAGGCCCGCATCGAACACTGGCAAGCCCGGATCCACACCCTGGATCAATGGGCGCCTGCGTGGCGCGCCAGCTGGCAGATGCCCGGCCTGCCGGCAGTCACCTTCCATCCACCGCAGGCGGGTTGGCGTCAAGGCGAATCACGGGTCGATGCTTCGCTCACAGAAAAAGCGCGCTATCACCTGATGCACGGCATGCATTCATTGCTGTTCAGCCGTCGCAATAGCCTGAGCAAGGCATTTGGCTGGGCGGTGCGCCAGCCGCTGTGGTCCACGCCGGTTGGCGCACAGGTGCTGCACAAGGTGGAGCGCGCAGTGAAACGGCCATTGGTGGGCTGCGACACCTGTGGCCGCTGCCGCCTGGAAGACACGTTGTACATCTGCCCGGAAACCTGCCCCAAGGGCCTGGCCAACGGCCCCTGCGGCGGTACCGCACTGAACCGCTGCGAGTTCGGCGACCGTGAATGCATACACAGCATCAAGTACCGTACGGCCAAGGCCGTGCGGCAAACGGCGGTGCTCACCGAGCGCCTGATCCCCTGCATCGAGGTCGAAACCCGCCACCGCAGCTCATGGCCGCAGTGGTTCGCACCGCAAACGCCGCGCCGGCTCAGCCCGCAGCCAACGCCTCGAAGCCAGCCCGAATCGTAGCCTCTGGCAGTTCATCGGCGATGAACACCATCACGCTTTCGCGGGTTTCACCTTCAGCCCACTCGGCGTCCCAGTCGAAGCCGTAAAGCTTGAGCACCCCCTGGAACACCAGCTTGCGGTCCTCTCCGGCAATGTTCAGCACGCCTTTGTAGCGCAGCAGCTGCTTGCCGTGGGTTTCCAGCAGTTCGTTCATGAAGTCGCTGAGGCGGTCGATGTCCAGCGCAGTTTCCGTACGCAACACCAGCGTGGAAATGCGGTCCGGGGTAGCCGGTTTGAGTACAGGGCGTAGCGTCGGCTTCAGGTTCGCACCCAAGTCGGGGTTGAGGTTGAAGCCACGTACATCAAGCAGCTCAGCCAAGTCGATGCGGCCATGTTCGACGACGCGGATAGCCGCCCGGCCATTGATTCGCGCCAGCCGCTCGCGCAGGGCTTCTACCGCAGCCGCGTCGACCAGGTCGGTCTTGCTCAACAGCAGGCGATCGGCAAAGCCGACCTGGGCCTGGGCAATGGTTTGGGTCAGGTGCAGTTCGGCATGAGCCGCGTCTACCAGGGTGATGATGCCGTCGAGGATGTAGCGCTCACGCAGTTCCTCGTCGATGAAAAAGGTTTGCGCCACCGGCGCCGGATCGGCCAGGCCTGTGCATTCGATTACCAGGCGGTCGAAGGCGATTTCGCCAGCGTCCAGGCGTTCAAGCAGCAGGTACAGCGCGCGGGTGAGGTCGCCGTGGATGCTGCAGCATACACAGCCGTTGGCCAGGGTCATCACCTGCACCGGTTCGTCGCCCAGCAGTTGGCTGTCAATGCCAGCCTCGCTGAACTCGTTTTCGATCACGGCGAGTTTCAGGCCGTGCTCGGCCTTGAGCATGTGCTTGAGCAAGGTGGTCTTGCCGGCACCGAGGAAGCCAGTGAGCACGGTTACGGGAATAGGCGTCTGCACGCAGAACATCTCCTGTGCGGAAAAAACAGTGGCCTCATCGCCGGCAAGCCAGCTCCCACCCGTACTGCACAAGCCTTGAGGCCTGTGGAGTCCCTGTGGGAGCTGGCTTGCCGGCGATGAGGCCAGGACAGGTTAACGCTTGAGGCTCAACAGCACTTGGGCCCGGACTTGCCACCGTAACGTGCTTCCTGACGTTCGCGGAAGAATTCCTCGTACGTCATCACCGGCTTGTCCGGGTGCGTCTTCTGCATGTGCTCGACATAGTTGTCGTAGTCGGGCATGCCGACCATCAGGCGGGCTGCCTGCCCCAGGTATTTACCCAGTCGACCCAGGTCGTTGAACATGACTGCAGTCCTCTCGATTACGCGTCAGGCAGTGCCTGGAACGGGGTTTCCTTGTCGGTACGTTCCTTGCGGCCCAGGGCGGCATAGCCAACCTTGATGGCGAAGAACAGGATGCTGAACACCACCAGCAGGAACAGAATCGTCAGGCCCGCGTTGGTGTAGGCGTTGAAGATCACATGCTGCATCTGCCCGATGTCCTTGGCCGGGGCCAGTACCTGGCCGGCGTCCAGCGCGGTGCTGTATTTCTTGGCCAGGGCCAGGAAGCCAACCGCCGGGTTCGGGTCAAACAGCTTGATCAGGCCTGCAGCCGTGGTGCAGATCAGCAGCCAGACGGCCGGCACCAGGGTGACCCAGATGTAACGCTGACGCTTCATCTTGATCAGCACCACGGTACCGAGCATCAGGGCGATACCGGCCAGCATCTGGTTGGAGATGCCGAACAGCGGCCACAGGGTGTTGATGCCGCCCAGCGGGTCGATCACGCCCTGGTACAGCAGGTAGCCCCAAAGTGCCACGCAACCCGCGGTAGCGAGCAAGTTGGCCCCCCACGATTCGGTGCGTTTGAGGGCCGGCACGAAGCTGCCCAGCAGGTCCTGCAGCATGAAGCGCCCGGCACGGGTACCGGCGTCCACCGCGGTGAGGATGAACAGCGCCTCGAACAGGATCGCGAAGTGGTACCAGAAGGCCATGGTGTTCTCACCCGGCAACACCTGGTGCAGGATCTGCGCGATACCGACCGCCAAGGTTGGCGCACCGCCGGCACGGGCCAGGATGGTGTGCTCGCCGATGTCTCGGGCGACGGCTTCAAGCTGCTCAGGGGTAATCAGGAAGCCCCAGCTGCTGACCGTCTGCGCCACCGACGCCACGTCTGCACCGACCACGGCGGCCGGGCTGTTCATGGCGAAGTACACACCCGGCTCGATCACCGAAGCGGCGACCATGGCCATGATGGCGACAAACGACTCCATCAGCATGCCGCCATAACCGATGTAGCGGGCGTTGGTTTCGTTGTCCAGCAGTTTGGGCGTGGTCCCCGAAGAGATCAGCGCGTGGAAGCCGGACACCGCACCACAGGCAATGGTGATGAACAGGAACGGGAACAGGGTGCCCTTCCACACCGGGCCAGTGCCGTCGGTGAACTGGGTCAGCGCCGGCATTTTCAGCTCAGGCGCAATGATCAGGATACCGATGGCCAGGCCAACGATAGTGCCGATCTTGAGGAAGGTAGACAGGTAGTCACGCGGCGCCAGCACCAGCCATACCGGCAGCACGGCAGCAACGAAGCCGTAGCCCACCAGCATCCAGGTGATCTGCACACCAGTGAAGGTGAACGCCGGGCCCCACACCGGGTCTGCAGCGATTACACCGCCCAGCCAGATCGAAGCCAGCAGCAAAACCACGCCTACGACCGAGATTTCGCCGATGCGGCCCGGGCGGATGTAGCGCATGTAGATGCCCATGAACATCGCGATCGGGATGGTCGCCATCACCGTGAACATGCCCCACGGGCTTTCGGCCAGGGCCTTGACCACGATCAGCGCCAGCACCGCCAGGATGATGATCATGATCAGGAAGCAGCCAAACAAGGCGATGGTGCCCGGAATTCGGCCCATCTCCTCGCGCACCATGTCGCCCAGCGAGCGGCCGTTGCGGCGGGTAGACAGGAACAGGACCATGAAGTCCTGCACCGCACCGGCCAGCACCACACCGGCAATCAGCCACAGCGTGCCGGGCAGGTAGCCCATTTGCGCGGCAAGCACCGGGCCGACCAGGGGGCCTGCGCCAGCGATAGCGGCGAAGTGGTGGCCGAAAAGAATGTGTTTGTTGGTCGGGACGTAGTCCAGGCCGTCGTTGTTGAGCACCGCAGGCGTGGCGCGCCGCGGGTCGAGTTGCATCACCTTGGTGGCGATGAACAGGCTGTAGTAACGGTAGGCAACCAGGTAGATGGCCACTGCCGCGACCACGATCCACAAGGCGTTGATCGCCTCACCGCGCCGCAGGGCTACCACACCCAGCGCGCAGGCCCCTATGACTGCCAGCGCTAGCCACGGGATGTGACGTAGCAGGCTGTTATTGTTGTTCATGGCATGCTTCCAGCTAAGTGGTTGGAATAGACAGCTCCTTGAGTCTAGGGCTTGCTTAGCTCCTTTACCATATCGAATTCAGCTTATTGCCACCCGCAACCATGCGCCCTAGAGCACGGCTGTCCACGTACGCCAGAACCTCTCCCAGTGATGCCTGCGTTGCCGACCTGACATTTTTGCCAGTTGTCCGAATCAGGCCACTCGCTTTCAAATAAAGGCGCAGAACGCTTGTTCCCCCATGACACCAGGGTCTGAAACAAGGCCACATGCACACCGGGTGCCACTCTTCTGAATAGTTAACGAAAAGGAATTTTCATCATGACGTCAAAACGCACAGATCGCCCCATTACACCTGCACATGGCGGGATTGCGACGCCAAAATCCCGGGCCTTTTTCGCCGAGGAAAGAGGCTTGATCGAAGGGAATCTTCAGTATGGGATCGAAAGTGGCAAGTTCTTCCCTCAGGTGAAGGGGGAGTTGGCCGATCCCTATGCCAAAGAGGATGTGCACAGTATCCCGCCCCCCGTCGATGGCAAGATTGCCAGTGGTGAAAGACCGGGGGCATCTTATCTGGACAGAACAGATGTCATCTGGGACAAGCATGACGTGACCAGCGGATCCTCTTTGGAGTTCATCTGGCACTTCAGTGCCCGCCACAAGTACCGCCGCTTCAACTACTTCATCACCAAGGTCGGATGGAACCCCAGCGAACCGCTATCACGGGCCCAGTTCGAATCTGAACCGTTCGCCACATCCCTCAATGAACTGCAACCTTACTGGAGTTTCACGGACGAACAAATGTGGCCAACCCAACCCACTACCCACAACCTGAGGTTGCCTGAACGCCAGGGTTATCATGTGCTGCTTGGCGTATGGGAAATTGCCGAAACCGATAAGGCCTTCTATCAGGTTGTTGACCTGAACTTCGTCGTCAAGTGACCTATCTCCGGTGAGCCAACAGAGGCGGCCATGGCTGGTCTATAGTCATTTCAATTGACGAGGGGCTTGCCATGACCACTTCATCTGACGAACGCCGCCGCTTCCAGCGTATCCAGTTCGACGCCCCCACCCGGCTGTGCCAGGGCGAACGCTGCTGGGAGGTGAAATTGCTCGACCTGTCCCTCAAAGGGCTGCTGGTCGAATGCCCACAACCGTGGGATGCCGACCTGACCCAGGACTTCGAAGCGTACATCCTGCTCAACGATGAAGTGACCGAGGTGCAGATGCAGGTCGAGCTGCGCCACGAAGAACCCGATCGCCTGGGCTTCATCTGCCTCTACATCGACGTCGATTCGATGACCCATTTGCACCGTCTTGTGGAATTGAACGTGGCTGACAGCACCGAAATGATGCGTGAGCTGCGCGAACTCATCGAATAATGAAATCTCTTAGCTAGCTAATAGCTCTCCCGCCTGACGTTTCCTGTCTACCCAGACAGCTTTAAGCCTGGGTAGCAGCACTTTGTACACACCCCTCTAGCACCGCTTTCGATGAGTTGGTACGCCTTCTGCATTGGGTTTTTGCACACCCGGCGGTCGCCCGTGTACGCGCTCCGATCAAAATATTGTATACAATTCTTGTGGCAATCATTTGTAGGAAATGTCTACAGTAGCGACACAACAATAAACAGAGAGCCTGCTCCATGACTACGTCCCCTAGCACGTCTCCCACCAAGCGCCCCGAGGATGAAAACCTCGGGCTTGGTGCCAACCTGGCCTATGGTCTGCAGCATGTGTTGACCATGTACGGGGGGATCGTCGCGGTACCCCTGATCCTGGGGCAGGCCGCTGGCCTGAACGGTGCCGAAATCGGCATGCTGATCGCGGCCTCGCTGTTTGCCGGTGGCCTGGCCACCCTGCTACAGACCTTGGGGCTGCCGTTCTTCGGTTGCCAGTTGCCGCTGGTGCAGGGCGTGTCGTTCGCCGGTGTGGCGACCATGGGCGCGATCCTCAGCAGCGAGGGCGGCGGTGGCTTGCCGGGCGTGCTTGGCGCGGTCATGGCGGCATCGCTGATCGGCTTTCTGATCACGCCGGTGTTCTCGCGCATCACCAAGTTCTTCCCGCCACTGGTGACCGGTATCGTCATCACCACCATCGGCCTGACCCTGATGCCGGTGGCCGCACGCTGGGTAATGGGCGGCAACAGCGCCTCGCCAGAATTCGGCAGCGTGGCCAACATCGGCCTGGCCGGGCTCACCTTCGCCATCGTGCTGCTGCTGAGCAAGCTGGGCAGCGCGACCATCTCGCGCCTGTCGATCCTGCTGGCCATGGTAGTCGGCACGCTGATCGCCTGGGCGCTGGGCATGACCGACTTCAGCAAGGTCACCGAAGGCCCGATGTTTGCCTTCCCGACGCCGTTCCATTTCGGCATGCCGGAATTCCACATCGCCGCGATCCTGTCGATGTGCATCGTGATCATGGTGACCCTGGTGGAAACCTCGGCCGACATCCTCGCCGTAGGCGAGATCATCGATACCAAGGTCGACTCCAAGCGGCTGGGCAATGGCCTGCGCGCCGACATGGCATCGAGCATCCTGGCGCCGATCTTCGGCTCGTTCACCCAGAGCGCGTTCGCCCAGAACGTTGGCCTGGTGGCCGTGACCGGGGTCAAGAGCCGCTATGTGGTGGCTACCGGTGGCGTGATCCTGGTGGTGCTCGGCCTGCTGCCGATCATGGGCCGGGTGATTGCCGCCGTACCTACCCCGGTATTGGGCGGCGCGGGCATCGTGCTGTTCGGCACCGTGGCAGCCAGTGGTATCCGCACCCTGTCGAAGGTCAGCTACAAGAACAACGTCAACCTGATCATCGTCGCGGCCTCGCTGGGCTTCGGCATGATCCCGATTGCCGCGCCGACCTTCTACCACCACTTCCCGAACTGGTTCGAGACCATCTTCCACTCGGGCATCAGCTCGGCGGCGATCATGGCCATCCTGCTGAACCTGATCTTCAACCACTTCACCACCGGCAACTCGGAAAACCAGTCGGTGTTCGCTGCAGCCTACGAGCGCACCATCCAGTACTCGGACATTTCTGCATTGCGTGATGGTGACTACTTCAAGGATGGCAAGCTGTTCGACGCTGAAGGCAATGAGGTGCCGATGCTGGAGGTGGACGAGCATGGCAATGAAACAGTCCGGCGGGCGGCGGTTGCTGAGCATTAACCGCTAACTGGGCGGTGAGGTGGGGGGCCGACGCGCATCGTCGGCCCCTTTTTCGTTTGCCTGTACCGGCCTCTTCGCGGGCACGCCCGCTCCCACAAGGACTCCACATTTTCTGATACCTGTGCAGTACCTGTGGGAGCGGGCGTGCCCGCGAAGAGGTCGGTACAGGCTACTAATTACTCGAACAGTGCATCCAAAGCCTGCTCCAGCCGAGTCACGGCAATCACCTGCAACCCTGCCGGCGGTTCTTTCGGCGCATTGCCCTTGGGCACGATGGCACGCTTGAAACCGTGCTTGGCCGCCTCCTTCAACCGCTCCTGGCCACTGGGCACAGGCCGCACCTCGCCCGACAAACCAATCTCGCCAAACACCAGCAGCCCATGGGCGAGTGGCCGGTTACGCAAGCTGGACATCACCGCCGCCAGCAACGCCAGGTCCGAGGCTGTTTCCAACACCTTCACCCCGCCCACCACGTTGAGGAACACGTCCTGATCGTGGGTCGGAATCCCGCCGTGGCGGTGCAACACCGCCAACAACATGGCCAGACGGTTCTGGTCCAGGCCCAGGGTCACCCGCCGAGGGTTGGCCAGGTGGCTGTCGTCGACCAGTGCCTGTACCTCGACCAGCATCGGCCGGGTGCCCTCCCAGGTCGCCATCACCACACTGCCCGGCACTTCTTCCTGGGTACGGTTGAGGAAGATCGCCGAAGGGTTGGAGACTTCTTTAAGGCCTCGGTCGGTCATGCCGAACACACCCAGTTCGTTGACCGCGCCAAAGCGGTTCTTCACCGCCCGCAGCAAGCGCAGGCGGCCATCGGACTCACCCTCGAAATACAACACGGTGTCGACCATGTGCTCCAGTACCCGCGGGCCGGCCAGCGAGCCTTCCTTGGTCACATGGCCGACCAGGAAGATGGCCGTGCCGCTTTGTTTCGCGTAACGCACCAGCAGCGCCGTGCTCTCACGCACCTGGGCCACGCCACCGGGCGCTGATTGCAGCTGCTCGGTGAAGATGGTCTGGATCGAGTCGATCACCATCACCCGTGGCTTCTCGACGCGGGCTGTGGCAATGATGGTCTCGATGCAGGTTTCGGTCATCACCTTGAGCTGGTCCTGGGGCAAGCCCAGACGCCGCGAACGCATGGCCACCTGCTGCTGCGATTCCTCACCCGTCACATACAGCGCCGGCATGCCCACGGCGATGTTGCACAACGTCTGCAGCAGGATGGTCGACTTGCCGATGCCGGGGTCGCCACCAATCAGCACTACCGAACCATCCACCAGGCCACCGCCCAGCACGCGGTCCAGTTCAGTGCTGCTGGTGGTGAAACGCGGGATCTCCTCGACGCTGACTTCGGCCAGGGTCTTGATCTGTGCCTGCTGCCCGGTCCAGCCGGCGCGGCCGCTGCTGGGCGCCGCCGCGCCGCCGCTCTCGATCATGGTTTCGACCAGGGTGTTCCAGGCCCCGCATTCGCCACACTGGCCTGCCCATTTGGGGAAGGTCGCGCCGCACTCGGTGCAGCCATACAAGCGCTTGGCCTTGGCCATGGGTGGGGTCTCCTGGAAAAAACCGCCATGATAGCCGAGCCGAACGTGTCTCGAACGCTTCGGGATGCGACAAAACTATTCGTTCCAACTGCAGTCAGTAGGCCTGAACACCACGCATGAAGCGTTTTAGTGGCTTACACTGCGTTAACCTTACCTTTTGTTACAAGGAACCAAACATGGGCATGATCAGTGAGTTCAAGGCCTTCGCGGTCAAAGGCAATGTCGTCGACATGGCGGTGGGTATCATCATCGGCGCGGCCTTCGGCAAGATCGTCTCGTCCTTCGTCGGAGACGTGGTCATGCCGCCACTGGGCCTGTTGATCGGGGGCGTGGACTTCAGCGACCTGGCCATTACCCTGAAGGCTGCCGAAGGTGATGTACCAGCGGTGGTGCTGGCGTATGGCAAGTTCATCCAGACCGTGATCGACTTCCTGATCGTGGCCTTTGCCATCTTCATGGGGGTGAAGGCAATCAACCGGCTCAAGCGTGAAGAAGCCGTGGCACCGACTGCGCCGCCTGTGCCGACTGCCGAGGAAACGCTGCTGACCGAGATTCGCGATTTGCTCAAGACGCAGAACCAGAACCGCTTGCCTTGAGATAGCCGGGGGCTGCTTTGCAGCCCATCGCCGGCAAGCCAGCTCCCACAGGGACCGCGCAATGCTCAAGCCCTGCACAGTACTTGTGGGAGCTGGCTTGCCGGCGATGGGCCGCAAAGCGGCCCCAATTACCAATAATTTTCGACCGCCACCTGCCCTGGCCGCTTGCTCAGGCTCAGTTGCAGGTCACGCGCCTTCAGCACCTTGCGCGTCTCGTCGATCATCTCCGGATTGCCGCACAGCATCACCCGCGAATGCTCCGGTGACAGCTCCAGCCCTGCGGCCTTCTCCAGTTCGCCATTCTCGATCAGCGTGGTAATCCGCTGATTCAATGCACCCGGATGCTGCTCACGGGTCACCACCGGGATGAACTGCAACTTGCCAGCAAACTCGGCCAGGTAGTCGCGCTGCTCCAGCCCGGCGATTTCATCCACATAAGCCAGCTCTTTCGCTTCGCGCACCGAGTACACCAACTTGATGCTGTCGAAACGCTCCCAGGCCTCGAAGTCCTGCAGAATCGACATGAATGGCGCAATACCCGTGCCCGTGGCCAACAGCCACAAGTCACGCCCCCCGACAAAGCGGTCGAGGGTGAGGAAACCAAACGCCTGGCGGTCGATCAGCAGGGTGTCGCCTGCGCCCAACCGGCTCAGCTCGCTGGTGAACTCGCCGCCCGGCACCACGATGGAGAAGAAGTCGAGGTGCTCGTCATGCGGTGCGCTGACCATGGAATAGGCGCGCCACACCACACTGCCATCGGCCTTGGTCACGCCCAGGCGGGCAAACTGGCCGGAACGGAAGCGGAACCCCGCATCGCGCGTAACCCGCAGGCTGAAGAGGTTCGGCGTCAACGGCTGAACATCGAGCAGGGTCTGGCGGGTGAATTTTTCGGCGCTTGCGGTCATATCGGGCTCCAGGGTTGGCGAGTGCACAGTGTCGCTTAAAGTGGCCCGGATAAAAACCACCGCTTTGTAAGGCCTCATCTAGGGCGATCGTGCCGAACCCTCAGATAATCCTGATCGCTATAACAAAAAAATCCCAACAAGGTGGTAGGACTTTTCCTACAATCATCCGGGTACTCAAACGGATTGGATCCTGACACCCAAGGAGTGCTTCAAATGCTTCATTGGAGACCCGAACACCTGCATGTGTTCGTCAGCGAGCGATGCCCAAGGAAGTTGTTCGACATCGCAGTGCACTTGGCTCAGGACTTGGGCATGGAATACCTCGGGCTGAATATTCGCATTCAGATCGCCACGCAGACACCCAGGGTTTACCTCTACAGCAATTACCCGAACGAATGGATCGAGCGCTATCAGCGTGACGAGTTCTACAAACGGGACCCCGCCGCAAACGTGAGCCACAGCTCGACGATGCCAGTGCTGTGGACAGACGAGCTGTATCGCGAAGCCCCTCGGTTTCGCGAAGAGGCTTGCCAATATGGCCTGCGTCATGGCTGGACACAGTCGCTGCACGACTTACAGCACAACGAGAGCCAGATCAGCGTAGCCAGACCCGCCGGCAACATCGACATTACCGAACTCTACGACAAAGCCGGCAGCGTGCAGTGGCTGTGCCACACCCTTCACGCCGTACTGGGCGAGCACCACCTGAACGCACTGTGCCCACCCCAACCCAAAATGAGCGATCGGGAACTGGAAGTGCTGAAATGGTCAGCCGCCGGCAAGACCGCTGCCGACGTGGCCTGCATTCTGTCGCTGTCGCAAAGCACGGTGAACTTTCATATCCGCAGCGTGATCACCAAGACCAACGCAGCCAACAAAGCCGGTGCCATCGCCATCGCCGCCCTGCGTGGCTGGATCTGACCTACAAACCTGCGACCTTGGGCAAAGCCCTGTAGAATCGCCCGGCAAAGCCCGGGGCGAACCGCAACGGGCAGTTTCATACCCGAGCCAGACGCCATGCCCCTGTTGACCACCCCCTACGCCGAACTCGACCTGATCCGCCAGCCGGAGCAGGCCAACGACCCGCTGCAGGCTTTCGACGCCGCCGACGAGTACCTGCTTGCGCAGCTGCACGAACAGGCACCCGACGCCAACTGCCGCGTGCTGGTGCTCAACGACAGCTTCGGTGCCCTGGCCGCCAGCCTGGCGGGCCGGTTGCAGGTAGTCAGCAGTGGCGATTCGCACCTGGCGCATCTGGCCCTGGAAAAAAACCTGGCGCGCAATGGCTTGCCGTTCGACAGCGTGCCGTTCGTGCCTGCCAGCGAACACTGGCAAGGCCCGTTCGACCGGGTGCTGGTGCGCGTGCCAAAAACCCTGGCACTGCTCGAAGAGCAATTGATTCGCCTGCAAGGCCACTTGGCGCCAGGGGCGCAGGTGATTGCCGGGGCGATGATCAAGCACTTGCCGCGCGCAGCCGGTGACCTGATGGAAAAGTACATCGGCCCGGTGCAGGCCTCGCTCGCGCAGAAAAAGGCGCGCCTGCTGACGGCAACGGTGGCCGAACTACCGGCCGCCCGCTCGCCCTACCCTAGCCGCTATCGCCTTGAAGCGCCTGCGCTGGAGCTGGTGAACCACGCCAACGTGTTCTGCCGTGAAGGGCTGGATATCGGCACCCGGGCATTCCTGCCGCATCTGCCACGTGACCTGGGCAACGCGAGGGTGGCAGACCTGGGCTGCGGTAATGGCGTGCTGGCGATTGCCAGTGCACTGGCGAACCCCGATGCCGAGTACACGCTGGTCGACGAGTCGTACATGGCGGTGCAATCGGCACGGGAGAACTGGCAGGCTGCACTGGGCGAACGCCCGGCAACCTTCGTCGCAGCCGATGGGTTGGCCGGGGTGGAGAAGCAGTCGCTGGACGTGGTGCTGTGCAACCCGCCGTTCCACCAGCAGCAGGTGGTGGGGGATTTCCTGGCCTGGCGCATGTTCCAGCAGGCGCGTGAGGCGCTGGTGGTGGGTGGGGCGCTCTACATCGTGGGTAACCGGCACCTGGGGTATCACAGCAAGCTGGCGCGGTTGTTCCGGGGGGTGGAACAGGTGGCAGCGACGCCCAAGTTCGTCATCCTGAAAGCCCGCAAATAGGCTTTTGGGGCTGCTTTGCAGCCCATCGCGACACAAGGCCGCTCCCACAAGGTCCTGCGTATGCCGATCCGTGTGGGAGCGGCCTTGTGTCGCGAAAGGGGCGCAAAGCGCCCCCATCGGTTCAATGGGTGGTAAGGCCCGCAGCCCCCATGAACAAGCGCATCACCCACGCCGCCACACCCAACGCCGCCACGCTCATCGCCCAGATCAGCAGCAGCCAACCCAGCCGCTGCCACAGCGGTTTCTTCTCTTCCAAGCCATGTTTGCCGGTCATCATGCGGTCCTCCTAGTGATAGCCGTCTTCATGGGTCACCTTGCCGCGGAACACGTAGTAGCTCCAGAAGGTGTACATGAGGATGAACGGCAGGATGAATAACGTGCCCACCAGCATGAAGCCCTGGCTTTGCGGTGGCGCCGCAGCATCCCAGATCGAGATCGACGGCGGGATGATGTTCGGCCACAGGCTGATGCCCAGGCCGCTGTAGCCAAGGAAGATCAGCACCAGGGTGAGCAGGAACGGCGTGTAGTGCGCGTTGCGCGCCACCGCCTTGAGCAACCCGTAGAAGGTCACCAGCACCAGCAGCGGTACCGGCATGAACCAGATCAGGTTAGGCATGCTGAACCAGCGGTCGGCGATCTGTGGATAAGCGATGGGGGTCCACAGGCTGACGATACCGATCACCACCAGCAGCACCAGCGCCAGCGGCCGGGCCATGTCGTGCATCTTCTGTTGCAGTGGCCCTTCGGTCTTCATGATCAGCCAGGTGCAGCCCAGCAGCGTGTAGGCCACGATCAGCCCCAAGCCACAGAACAGGCTGAACGGGGTAAGCCAATCGAGGGTGCCACCGGCAAAATGGCGGTCGACCACCTTGAAGCCTTCAAGGAAGGCACCCAGGGCCACGCCCTGGAAGAAGGTGGCAACCAGCGACCCCCAGATGAACGCCTTGTCCCAGATGTGCCGCTTGTCGGCTTTGGCCTTGAAGCGGAACTCGAAGGCCACGCCGCGGAAGATCAGCCCGATCAGCATCAGGATCAACGGCAGGTACAGGGCTTCGAGCACCACGGCATAGGCCATCGGGAACGCCCCGAACAGCCCCGCACCACCCAGGATCAGCCAGGTTTCGTTGCCGTCCCACACCGGGGCGACGGTGTTCATCATTACATCGCGGTCCTGCTCGCCCTTGACGAAGGGGAAGAGCATGCCGATACCCAGGTCGAAGCCGTCCATCACCACGTACATCATGACGCCGAAGATGATGATCACCGCCCAGATCAGCGGAAGGTCGATACCCATGGCTCAGTCCTCCTTGCTCAGGCTGGCAGTCTTGGCCTCATGGCCATCATCGGCGGCAGACAGCGGCCGCGCCGGCGTACGTTTCTGGCCAGGGCCGCCCGGTGTGTGTTCGTCACCTTCGCCGGTCTGCGGCCCTTTGCGCACCAGGCGCATCATGTAGCCAAGGCCGGTACCGAACAGGGCGAAGTACACCACCACGAACGCCACCAGGGTGAAGCCAAGCTGTGCATAACTGTGGTTGGACACGCCATCCGCCGTGCGCATCAGGCCATACACCACCCAGGGCTGGCGGCCAATTTCGGTGGTGAACCAGCCGGCCAGCAAGGCGATCAGCCCGGAAGGCCCCATCCATAGCGCCAGGTACAGGAACGGGCGCGAGGTGTAGAGCGTGCCGCGCTTGCGCAGCCACAGGCTCCACAGGCCGACGAAGATCATCAGGAAGCCAAGCCCGACCATGATGCGGAACGACCAGAAGACGATGGTCGAGTTGGGCCGGTCCTCAGGCGGGAATTCCTTCATCGCCGGCACCTGCTTGTCCAGGCTGTGGGTGAGGATCAGGCTACCGAGCGCCGGGATTTCCAGTTTGAAGTGCGTGGTTTCGGCCTTCATGTCGGGGATGCCGAACAGGATCAACGGGGTCGGCTCGCCGGGCACGTTCTCCCAGTGGCCTTCGATGGCAGCGATTTTCACCGGCTGGTGCTTGAGCGTGTTCAGGCCATGGAAGTCGCCGATCACCGCCTGGATCGGGGCAACGATCAGCGCCATCCACATGGCCATCGACAGCATCTTGCGCACCGCCGGGTTGTCACGCCCGCGCAGCAGGTGCCAGGCCGCCGAGGCGCCGACGAAGAACGCCGTGGAGACGAACGCAGCGGTGGCCATATGCATCAGGCGGTAGGGGAAGGAGGGGTTGAACACCACCGCAAACCAGTCCACCGGTACCACCCGGCCATCGATGATCTCGTGGCCTTGCGGGGTTTGCATCCAGCTGTTGGAGGCGAGAATCCAGAAGGTGGATACCAGCGTGCCCAGTGCCACCATGCAGGTGGAGAAAAAGTGCAAGCCTCGGCCTACACGGTTCCAGCCGAACAGCATGACGCCGAGGAAGCCCGCTTCGAGGAAGAAGGCGGTCAGCACCTCGTAGGTCAGCAATGGCCCGGTCACGGCGCCGGCGAACTCGGAGAAGCGGCTCCAGTTGGTACCGAACTGGTAGGCCATGACGAGGCCCGAGACCACGCCCATGCCGAAGTTGACGGCGAAAATTTTCGACCAGAAGTGATAGAGGTCACGGTAGACCTGGTTGTGGGTCCGCAGCCAGAGGCCTTCGAGGACTGCCAGGTAGCTCGCCAGGCCAATGGTGATGGCCGGGAACAGGATGTGGAACGACACGGTAAAGGCAAACTGCATTCGGGCGAGCTCTAGGGCCTCTATTCCGAACATGGTGCTTCCTCTTCAGATAATCCGGCGTCCGGGCTTGTGGCCCCAGTCGCCCACTGCCCCCACTGGGTCGAGTACGGCGTGTTGGAATTGTTCTGTTCGATCGCAGGGATTCCGGCCCAAAGGGCCTATTCGTTGAATCTGGAACGATTGATCCAGATCAACGAATGCTAGGAAGCATAGTCCCGAATGGCCCGGCAAGCCGTGTGGTTGATTGCCGCGTGACCGGTTGCCCCACCCTCTTTCATTACGTGTGAAAAAGTGCCGATTCGGGTAAACAGTAACCGTTTGTTACAAACAGATGATACGCTGCGCAACCCCTCTACTGCGCCGAGGCCCCTGGTTTCCGATGTCTGATTCCGCACCGCAGTTGTTACGTCACCACCGCCCTTTCCTGGCGTTCTGGCTGGCCCGCGTGTTTACCGCCAGTGGCTTCCAGATGCTCACCGTGGCCATTGGCTGGCACCTCTATCAATTGACCGGCAACGTGCTGGACCTGGGCCTGGTCGGCCTGGTGGAATTTGCACCACGGGTGCTGTTCATGCTGCACACCGGGCATGTGGCCGACCGTTATGACCGGCGCAAAGTCGCCGCCCTGTGCCAGAGCCTGCAGGGGCTGATCGCCCTGGCGCTGGCGGTGGGCAGCGCGACTGACAACGTCACCCGCGAACTGATTTTCGCCCTGGCCTTCCTGCTGGGCGCCACACGCTCGTTCGAAATGCCGGCGACTCAGGCGCTGTTGCCCAACGTGGTGCCGCCTGGGCTGTTCCCGAGGGCGGTGGCGGCGTCGGCGTCAGCCACCCAGTCGGCGACTATCGTGGCGCCAGCGGTGGGCGGCTTCCTGTATGCCTTTGGCAGCATCTGGGTGTACGGCCCCACCGTGGCCCTGTACGCCATCGCCTGCGTGCTCACCCTGAGCCTGCAGGCACGCGGCCAGGTCGTGCAGCGCGGGCGGGCCAGCATCGAATCGCTGCTGGCCGGCATTCGCTTCATCCGCAGCCGGCCTGACATCCTCGGCGCTATCTCGCTGGACCTGTTTGCCGTTCTGCTGGGTGGCGCCACCGCGCTGCTGCCGGTGTTCGCCAAGGACATCCTGCTGACCGGCCCGCTGGGCCTTGGCCTTTTGCGTTCGGCGCCGGCAGTGGGCGCATTGCTGATGTCGGTATGGCTGGCGCGCTTCCCGTTCGAGCGCAACGTGGGGCGCACCATGTTCACGGCAGTCGGCGTGTTCGGCGTGGCGACCATCGCCTTCGGCCTGTCGACCTCGTTCTGGTTCTCGCTGGCGGTGCTGGTGGTGCTGGGCGCGGCGGACATGATCAGCATGGTGATTCGCGGGGCTTTCGTGCAGTTGGAGACGCCGGATGAAATGCGCGGGCGGGTGAGCGCGGTGAACGGGTTGTTCATTGGTGCCTCGAATCAGCTCGGCGAGTTCGAATCGGGGGTGACGGCGCACTGGTTTGGCACAGTGCCAGCGGTAGTGATGGGCGGAGTGGGCACGTTGGTGGTGACCGGGGTGTGGATAAAACTGTTCCCGACACTGGCCAAGCGGGATCGGTTGCATAACGGTTGAGCGGTGACCTGTACTGGCCCTATCGCCGGCAAGCCAGCTCCCACAGGTACACCACAGTTTCCGAATGCTGTGCAGTACCTGTGGGAGCTGGCTTGCCGGCGATAGGGCCGGTACAGGCGATAGAAAATCCCATTCCCAACGGCCATAGGCCCCCGCCAAGCATGCTGGTATGATGCGCGGCTTTTTTCCTCCCCACACAAAACCACGGCAACCGGTACGGTCTGTGCTTTGCTGATGGGGTCGATACATTCATGGCGCCGGGGGCGCCTTGGGGAGCGGGCATGCTGGAAAGGCTGTTTCAACTAAAAGCACACAACACCAATGTGCGCACCGAGATTCTCGCGGGCGTCACCACCTTCCTGGCCATGGCCTACATCCTGTTCGTCAACCCGAGCATCCTCGGCGAGACCGGCATGGACAAAGGCGCGATCTTCGTCGCCACCTGCCTGGCCGCAGCCATCGGCTCGGTGACCATGGGCCTGATCGCCAACTACCCGATCGCCCTGGCGCCGGGCATGGGCCTGAACGCATTCTTCACCTACACCGTGGTGCTGCACATGGGCCACACCTGGCAAGTGGCGCTGGGTGCGGTGTTCCTGTCGGCGGTGATGTTCTTCCTGTTGTCGATCTTCCGCATCCGCGAATGGATCGTGAACAGCATCCCGCTGCCGCTGCGCTCGGCGATTGCCGCGGGTATCGGCCTGTTCCTGGCACTGATCGCCCTGCATAACGCGGGCATCGTCGTCGATAACCCGGCTACCCTGGTGGGCCTGGGCGACCTCAAGCAGCCGGCTCCGATCCTCGCCACCCTAGGCTTCTTCCTGATCGTGGGCCTGGAGTCGCTGAAAGTGCGCGGCGCCGTGCTGATCGGCATCCTGGCGGTGACCATCGCCTCGATCGTGATGGGCGTGACGCCGTTCGGCGGTATCGTCTCCATGCCGCCGTCGCTGGCGCCAACCTTCCTGCAACTGGACATTGCCGGTGCGCTGGACGTAGGCCTGGTCAGCGTGATCTTCGCCTTCCTGTTCGTCGACCTGTTCGACAACTCCGGCACCCTGATCGGCGTGGCCAAGCGCGCCGGTTTGATGGGCAAGGACGGCCACATGCCGAAAATGGGCCGCGCCCTGATCGCCGACAGCACCGCCGCCATGGCCGGTTCGCTGCTGGGCACCTCGACCACCACCAGCTACATCGAGTCCGCTGCCGGCGTGAGCGCCGGTGGCCGCACCGGCCTGACCGCCATCGTGGTTGCCGTGCTGTTCCTGCTGGCGCTGTTCTTCGCCCCGCTGGCCGGTAGCGTGCCGGCCTTCGCCACCGCCCCGGCGTTGCTGTTCGTCGCGGTGCTGATGGCTTCGGGCCTGGCAGAAATAAACTGGGACGACGTCACCGAAGCCGCACCGGTGGTGGTGACCGCCCTGGCCATGCCGCTGACCTACTCGATCGCCAACGGTATCGCCTTCGGCTTCATTTCCTGGACCGCCGTCAAGCTGATCTCTGGCCGCCACCGCGACCTGAACCCGGCCCTGGTGATCCTCTCCATCCTGTTCGTCATCAAGCTGGGCTGGTTCAACGCATGAGTGCTGCTTTCGACCCCTCCTCCTACACCACCCAGCTGGAAGCCAAGGTGGCCCGGCTGCGCGAGCTGCTGGCGCCCTTCGGCGCGCCGGAGCCGGCTGTTTTCGACTCGCCGCGCGAGCACTACCGCTTGCGCGCCGAGTTCCGCCTGTGGCGCGAGGACGGCCAGCGCCACTACGCCATGTTTGCCCCGGGCGAGAAGCACAAGGCAATCCTGATCGAGGATTTCCCCATTGCCAGCCAGCGCATCAATGCGCTGATGCCGCGCCTGAAGGCGGCCTGGCAGGCCAGTGAGGAACTGGGCAACCGCCTGTTCCAGGCGGAGTTCCTGACCACCCTGGCCGGCGATGCGATGATCACCATGTGCTACCACCGCCCGCTGGACGAGGCGTGGGAAGTGGAAGCGCGGCAACTGGCTGAAGCGCTGGGTGTTAGCGTGATTGGCCGCTCCAAAGGCAAACGCCTGGTGATCGGCCGCGACTACGCGGTGGAAAAGCTCGACGTGGCTGGCCGTGTGTTCAGCTATCGCCAACCGGAAGGCGCGTTCACCCAGCCTAACGGCGCGGTGAACCAGAAGATGCTGAGCTGGGCGTTCGACGCCATCGGCGAGCGTGAGGACGATTTGCTGGAGCTGTACTGCGGCAACGGCAACTTCACCCTGCCGCTGGCTACCCGCGTGCGCCAGGTGCTGGCGACCGAAATCAGCAAGACTTCGGTCAATGCCGCGCTGAGCAACCTCGACGAGAACGCTGTGGATAACGTGCGTTTGGTGCGGTTGTCGGCGGAAGAGCTGACCCAGGCGCTGAATGAGGTGCGGCCGTTCCGGCGCCTGGAAGGCATCGACCTGAAAAGCTATGACTTCGGCACCGTGTTCGTCGACCCGCCGCGCGCGGGGATGGACCCGGACACCTGCGAGCTGACCCGGCGTTTCGAGCGGATTCTGTACATCTCGTGCAACCCGGAAACGCTGGCGGCGAACATTGCCCAGTTGCAGGACACCCACCGCATCGAGCGGTGTGCGTTGTTTGACCAGTTCCCCTACACCCACCATATGGAGAGTGGGGTGCTGCTGGTTCGGCGGTAACCTTCAGATCGCCGGGGCTGCTTTGCAGCCCATCGCAGGCAAGCCAGCTCCCACACCGACCGCGCTGCCCTCAAGGCCTGTGCAGTAACTGTGAGAACTGTCTTACCAGCAATGGGGCCCGACAGGCAAGCCAAGAAAGCCGCCCCACATCGAACGGTGTGGGAGCTGGCTTGCCGGCGATGGCGCGCGAAGCGGCCCCAAGCTTTAATCAGAAGTCGAAGAAGACCGTCTCCCCTTCCCCCTGAATACGGATATCGAAGCGATACGCCGTCTTCCCGTCCACTTCACATCGCTTGGCAATCAACGTCTCACGCCGCTGCGGCTGCTCGATCAGGTTCAGCACCGGGCACTTGGCGTTGGCCTGGGCTTCGTCATCGAAGTACAGGCGCGTGTGCAGGTGAATGTTGATGCCCCGGGCAAACAGGCTGATGTTGATGTGCGGCGCCATGGGCACGCCAGCCGCGTTGTTCACCACGCCCGGCTTGACCGTGTGCAGCGTCCACTCGCCGGCATCGAAGGTGGTGGCGGTGCGACCAAAGCTGTTGAAGGCGTTTTCCAGGTTGTAGGCATCCTGGTACTCGCCATTGGCGTCGGCTTGCCACACTTCCAGGAACGAGTCGCGCACCAGGTGGCCGTTGCCGTCATACACCTGGCCGATCAGCAGAATGTGCTCGCCCGGCGCGTCTGGCTTGGCCAGGCGGTTCCAGATTTCCTGGTCGCGGGTCGGGTTGCCGGCCGCTTCCAGGGCCAGGCCGATGTGCACGTAGGGGCCGGCGGTCTGCGAAGGGGTTTCCGGCAGCAGTTCGATTGGCATGGCGGGGTCCTCAGCAGTTTTCGAAGTGGGTCTTGCGCTGGCCGCGCAGCACGATGTCGAAGCGGTAGGCCAGGCAGTCCATCGGGTTGGCGTTGCTCATGTCGAGCTTGGCGATCAACTGCTGCACGGCTTGCGGGTTGGCGATCGACTTGACGATCGGGCACATCGGGATCAGCGGGTCACCCTCGAAGTACAGCTGGGTGATCAGCTTGGTGGCAATCGACGGGCCGCTGATGGCGAAGTGGATGTGCGCCGGGCGCCAGTCGTTCGGGCCGTTGCGCCATGGGTACGGGCCCGGCTTGATGGTGCGGAAGCTGTAATAGCCATCACTGTCGGTCAGGCAACGGCCGACACCACCGAAGTTCGGGTCCAGCGGAGCCAGATAGCGGTCGTTCTTGTGGCGGTAGCGACCGCCAGCGTTGGCTTGCCACATCTCCACCAGAGTGTTCGGCACAGGCTTGCCGTACTGGTCGACGACGCGGCCGGCAACGATGATGCGCTCGCCGATTGGCAGGCCACCGTTGTTGAAGTTCAGCAGCAGGTCATGGTCGTGGGCACCAAAGCCCAGGTGGGAAAAGTCTGGCCCCGTGGTTTCGCTGATCGACTGTGGAATGCTGACCAGTGCCTGGCGCGGCGAGCGGGCAATGGACGTCTTGTAGTCAGGCGTAAGGGCTTTGGGGTGCCAGTTGCGATCACGGATCACGAAGCGGCTGTTGTCCTGTGCGGGCATGCCGGTTTCCTCTCTTGGAATTATGTGAAGGCCTGGGCGTGGCAGGCGGACTTGCAGTTTCTGACAAGTCGCGCGCGATGAATATTGAAATCAGGCACCTTAAACATAACCATATGGTTATGGATTAACACCTTGGCCTGACACCTGCCGCTGTCGTGAACTAATCTTTGTATTCTTGTTTCACGCTCGGGAGAGCACTCATGGAATGGCGAAAAGGCCGACGCAGCGACAACGTGGTCGATGCCCGAGGCGAAGGTGGCGGTGGCGGCGGCATGCGTTTCGGCGGCGGCAAGGGGCTGGGGCTTGGGGCGATCCTGCTGATCGTCGGCATCGGCTGGCTCACCGGGCAGGACCCGCTGCAGATTCTTGGCCAGCTCGCCGGCCAGATGGAGCAGCAACAGACGCAGGTTGCACCGAGTGGTGCGGGTGGCAAGGCGCCACCGGCCAATGACCAGCAGGCCGAATTCGTTGCCTCGATCCTGGGCGACACCGAAGACACCTGGAAAGCCTTGTTTGCCGAAGCCGGCAAACAGTACCGCGACCCCAAGCTGGTGCTGTTCAGTGGCCAGGTCAATTCAGCCTGTGGTTTCGCCTCGGCGGCAGTGGGGCCGTTCTATTGCCCGGCAGACCAGCGGGTGTACCTGGACATGTCGTTCTTCCGCGAAATGGAAACCCGCTTTGCTGCCGCTGGCGACTTCGCCCAGGCCTACGTGATCGCTCACGAAATCGGCCATCATGTGCAGACCCTGCTGGGCGTTTCGGCCAAGGTGGATGCCGCGCGCCGCAACGGCCAGCGCATGGAGGGCGACAACGGCTTGCTGGTGCGCCAGGAACTGCAAGCCGACTGCCTGGCCGGTGTGTGGGCCTACCAGGCGCAGAAGCGCCTGAACTGGCTGGAGCCGGGTGACGTTGAAGAAGCGCTGAATGCTGCCAACGCCATCGGTGATGACCGGTTGCAGCAGCAAGGCCGCGGGCGCGTGGTGCCGGACTCGTTCACCCATGGCACTTCGGCGCAGCGGGTGCGCTGGTTCAAGGCCGGGTTTGCCCAGGGCGAGGTGAACAGCTGCGATACCTTCAGTGCGCGTAACCTTTGAGACTGATTGGGGCCGCAAAGCAGCCCCAATTTATCCAGTTACAAATCTGCTGAAAAAGCGTTTCAGCTTCCGCAATCATTGCCGATAACCCCTGCACGAATCAGCGGGCATCCAGAACAACAACGCCTGGCGATCGAAGATCAAGAGAGCGAAAACTACTTCTGGAGAGCGTGCATGAACAGCTGGTTCGCCAACATCAGCGTCAACCTCAAACTCGGCCTGGGCTTCGGCCTGGTGCTGGTCCTCACCGGCCTGCTGGCCCTCACAGGCTGGACCAGCCTGGGCAGCCTGATCGACCGCAGCAACTGGATGGGCGACATCGGCCAGCTGAACAAGGATCTCACCGACCTGCGCATTGCGCGCCTGCAGTACATGATCGCCAACGGCGACGATGCCGCCGCCGCCAACACCCAGACCAAACTGGACGCATTCAGCAAGCAACAGGCCTACCTGGCCAGCACCTTCAAGAGCCCGGAAAACATCAAGCTGCTGAATGAACTGGGCGAAACCATCAGCGCCTACAAGCTGTCGCTGAACAAGATGCGCCAGGGCTACGACGCCACCCGTACCGTGCGCACGGCGATGGACAGCTCGGCAACCCGCGCCGACCAGGCCATGGATGTGCTCAGCCAGGAAGTCATGGCACGCCCCGAGGCCGACAGCGTACGCCTGGCCCAGTACCAGCTGATCAGCAAAGCCCGTCAGCAACTGCTGCAGGTGCGCATCGATGTGCGCGGCTACATTGCCGACAACACTGCCGCCAACGAGCAGGCCGCCCTGCGCCAGCTGGATGCGGCGCTGGCCGATATCGACAACCTCAAGCGCCAGCTACCCGCCGAAGATGCTCGCCTGCAACAGTTCGAGCGCTCGGTGCTGGCCTACCGCGACGCCGTCCGCCAATTCCGCGACGCAGTCGCCGACATCACCACCTCACGCGCCGAAATGACCGTACAGGGTGCCGACATCGTCAAGCGCAGTGATGCGCTGTACCAGATCCAGCTGGAGCGCCGCGACATCGAAAGCACCCAGGCCCGCAGCCTGCAAGCCATCGCCACGTTGCTGGCGCTGTTGGTTGGCGTGCTGGCAGCGGTGCTGATCACCCGCCAGATCACCGGCCCGCTGCGTGAAACCCTGGGCGCGGTGGAAAAGATCGCCAGCGGCGACCTTACCCAGCACCTGCGCGTCACCCGCCGCGATGAGTTGGGCGTGTTGCAGCAAGGCATCGCACGCATGGGCACCACCCTGCGCGAGCTGATCACCGGCATTCGCGATGGCGTCACCCAGATCGCCAGCGCCGCCGAAGAGCTGTCGGCAGTCACCGAACAGACCAGCGCGGGCGCCAACAGCCAGAAGGTCGAGACCGACCAGGTGGCCACCGCCATGCACGAAATGGCCGCCACCGTTCAGGAAGTGGCACGCAACGCCGAGCAGGCCTCGCATGCCGCCACCGGTGCCGACGACGAAGCCCGTGCCGGCGATCGCGTGGTGGGCGAGGCGATTGGCCAGATCGAGCGCCTGGCCGAAGACATGCACCGCTCCACCGAAGCCATGAACCTGCTGCAGCAGGAAAGCCAGAAGATCGGCAGCGTGATGGACGTGATCAAGTCGGTGGCCGAACAGACCAACCTGCTGGCGCTGAACGCAGCGATCGAAGCGGCGCGTGCTGGCGAAGCCGGGCGTGGATTTGCCGTGGTTGCCGACGAAGTGCGCGGCCTGGCGCAGCGCACGCAGAAGTCCACCGAAGAAATCGAAGAGCTGATTGCCAGCCTGCAACATGGCACCCAGCAAGTGGCGAACGCCATGCAGGGCAGCCGTACCCTCACCGACAGCAGCGTCGAGCTGGCACGCAAGGCCGGGGCTTCGCTGGAGAGCATCACCAGCACGGTGTCGAGCATCCAGTCGATGAACCAGCAGATTGCGGCGGCGGCAGAGCAGCAGAGCGCGGTGGCTGAAGAGATCAGCCGCAGCATTCTGAATGTGCGCGATGTGTCGGAGCAGACGGCAGCGGCCAGTGACGAGACGGCGGCGTCCAGCGTGGAGCTGGCGCGGCTGGGTGGGCAGTTGCAGACGCTGGTCAGCCAGTTCCGCGTCTGACCTCAAGAACCTGGGGCCGCTTTGCGGCCCATCGCCGGCAAGCCAGGCTCCCACAGAGACAGCACAAGCCTCAAGGGCTGCGGCGTACCTGTGGGAGCTGGCTTGCCGGCGATAGGGCCGTCACAGGCAACGACTTACTTGACGATCATCCCCACCCCACGCCCACGCGGATCGGAAGCGGTCTCAAGCTTCGTCCCGTCCACCCGGATCGCCTGGATATCCCCCATCTCCCAGCCCTGATCCTCCAGCACATAACCCATTTTCTTCAACTTATCAGCCTCCGGCCCGGTCAACGGCGCATAGGCATCAAAGTAAATGGTGTCCTTGGGCAGCAACTGATGGTGCACGCGCTGCGCCGCCACCGCCTTGTCCAGCGGCATGCCGTAGTCGTACAGGTTGTTCATCACCTGGAAGATCGAGGTAAAGATCCGCGAGCCACCCGGCGTGCCGATCACCAGCGCCACCTTGCCATCGCGGGTCATCAGGCTAGGGCTCATCGACGACAGCATACGCTTGCCCGGTTCGATGGCATTGGCATCGCCCCCCACCACACCAAAGGCATTCGCCGCCCCCGGCTTGGCGCTGAAGTCATCCATCTCGTCGTTGAGCAGGAAGCCTGCCCCCTTCACCACCACGCCACTGCCGTAGTCGAGATTGAGGGTGTAGGTGTTGCTGACCGCGTTGCCCTGCTTGTCGACGATGGAGAAGTGCGTGGTCTGGTGCGGCTCAAGGCCCGGCTTGACCTTGTCGGTGTCGGAAATGGCCTTCGGGTTGACCTGCGCGGCACGCTTGGCCAGGTAGTCCTTGGCCACCAGCTTATCCACAGGTACCTTGGTGAACGCCGGGTCACCGAGGTAGTCGGCGCGGTCGGCGAACACGCGCTTCTCGATCTCGGCCAACAGGTGGATGTACTGCGCCGAGTTGTGCGCTACCCCTTTGAAGTCCGCCGCGCGGTCTTCCTTGATACCCAGCAGCTGGGCCAGGGCCACACCGCCAGAGCTTGGCGGTGGCGCGGTGTAGACCACGTTGCCACGCCAGCTCACGGCCATCGGCTCACGCCATACGGCCTTGTAGTCCTTCAGGTCTTCTTTGGTGATCAGGCCCTTGTCGGCCTTCATCTGCGCCACCAGCAGGTCGGCGGTCTTGCCTTGGTAGAACTCGCTCACGCCCTTGTCGGCGATACGTTCCAGTGTCTGGGCCATTTCTGGCTGTTTGAACAGTTCACCGACCTTCATGTTGCCGAAATAGTCGTTGAAGTTGGTCGCCGTCTTGAACATGCCTTGGGCATCGTTGCGGTACTGGTACTGCTTTTCCGCCACCTTGAAGCCGTTTTTCGCATAGCCGATGGCCGGGGTCAGCAGCTCGCTCCAGGGCAGCTTGCCGAACTTCTTGTGTGCCTCCCACAGGCCCATCACGGTGCCGGGCACACCTGCTGCACGCACCCCGACCAGGCTGAGGTTCTCGATGACTTCGCCCTTGTCATCCAGGTACATGTTGCGCGTGGCGGCCTTTGGCGCGACTTCGCGGTAATCGAGGAAGTAAGGCTTGCCGTCGACGAACAGGGTCATGAACCCGCCACCACCAATGTTGCCGGCTTCAGGGTACGTCACCGCCAAGGTGAAGGCAGTGGCCACCGCGGCATCCACCGCGTTACCACCCTTTTTCAGAATATCGGCAGCCACCTGTGCACCATATTGATCGGGGGCAGCCACCGCGCCACCCTCCAGCGTGGCGGCGTAAACCGAGGAACAGCTCAGGATCGCGGCTGCGAGAGCCAGGTACTGGAACGGAACAATACGCATGACACTTCCTTGGTGTTGTTTTTGTTGAGCAGTCAGTAAGGCCGAAGCGGTTCGACTGCGCAATAACACGTAGGAAGTTTCGCCGCCTGCGGACAGGATCTGTCGCGTTCAGGCAACTCAGCAGGCGTACATCGCCAGCTTGCGCTGGATGAAATCAAGGAAGCACTGGATACGCAATGCCAGCTGGGTGTTGCGGTAGTACACCGCGTGAATCGGCTGGCGATAGCCATTGTTGGCCTCGCTCAGCAGCACCTGCAGGCGCCCGGTGCGAATGTCCTCGTGGGTCATGAAGTGCGACAGACTGACGATGCCCTCGCCGGCCAGCGCCAGCTGGCGCAGGGTCTCGCCACTGGAGGCGATCAGCGCCGGGCGAATGCTCCAACGGTCACCCTGGGCATGGCGCAGTGGCCACTGGTTGAGCGATTCGGGCTGGCTGAAACCCAGCAGGCAATGATTGGCCAGGTCCTCGACCTGCTGCGGTGTACCGTGCTGCTCAAGGTAAGCCGGGCTGGCCAGCACCTGCACCGGGCTGCAACCGAGGTTGCGTGCGTGCAGGCTGGAGTCGGCCAGCTCACCGATGCGGATGGCCACGTCGGTGCTCTGCTCCAGCAGGTCGATGATCAGGTCGTCGGTGTTCAGCTCCAGCTCGATACCCGGGTACTGGCGGCGAAACTCGCCGATCCACGGCAAGATGGCATGCAGCATGAACGGCGCGGCCGCATTGATGCGCAGGCGCCCGGTAGCGGTCTGGCGGTTCATCGACAGGCGCTCTTCCATCTCGTCCATCTGCTCCAGTACCTGCCGCGAACGCTCAAGGAAAAAGCGCCCTTCCTCGGTCAGGTCCATACGCCGGGTGGTGCGGTTGACCAAGGTAGTGCCGAGCTTGCCCTCCAGGCGCGACAAGGTACGGCTGACGGCGGACGGGGTCTGGCCCATCTGCTCGGCAGCGGCAGAGATCGAGCCGCAGTCGATGACAGCGACGAACACCTGGAGCTCTTCGGATCGGGTTTTCACATTCTGGCCTGCGGCAGCTACTTGTCTGGATTAGATCGCCTTGCCGAACACCTTGTCCAGATGTGCCTCATAAGCCGCCAGTGCCGCCGGTACATCCGGGCGTTTCATCACATCCACTGCCAGGAAGGTCGGCAGGCCGGTCATGCCAAGGAACTGGTTGGCCTTGTGGAACGGGAAGTACACGGCATCCACACCCTTGCCTTCGAAGAAGTCGGCAGGGTCATCGAATGCCTGCTGCGGCGCGTTCCAGGTCAGCGACAGCATGTACTGCTTGCCATGCACCAAACCACCGCTGCCGTACTTTTGCGAGTGGTCCGAACGGGTGCGGCCATCGTTGGCGTAAAGGCTGCCATGGCCAGCGGTGAAGACTTCATCGATGTACTTCTTCACGGTCCAGGGCGCGCCCATCCACCAGCCCGGCATTTGATAGATGATGACATCGGCCCAGAGGAACTTCTCCACTTCAGCCTGCACGTCGTAGCCGCCGTCGATGAACGTCTCCTGCACATCGAAACCGGCGCGGTCCAGGTGAGCGATGGCCGCTTCGTGCAAGGTCGCGTTGAGGCGACCATCGGAGTGAGCGAACTGTTTACCACCATTGAGCAGAAGGATCTTTTTCATGCTGGCCTCCCCGGCCGGGTCAGAATTCATGCCGGCAGGTTAGAGACTCATGAGGGTGGGATACAGCGGTAACGGGGCAAAATACAATTGACCAGAAGTCACGAATGCGCACCATATTATTGCCGTAGAATCGGTTCACCTTCCCATCACCGAGTAGCGCCCCATGAGCGAGCAGTTCGCCTTCATCCTCAAAGCCAAGACCCGCCCGGAAATGGCTGACGCCTTCGAAAACCTGTTCCGCCCTTACGTCGAGCCAAGCCGCCAGGAGCCGGGCTGCATCGAGTACCACATGCTGCGTGACCAGCAGGACCCGAGCCTGTTCGTGTTCTTCGAAGTGTGGGCCGACCAGGCCGCGCTGGATGTGCATTCGGCCCTGCCGCACATGGCCGCGTTCTTCGAAAAGCGCATGGATTACCTGGAGCGCGATTTCGATATCCAGCGGGTCGACATGCTCAGCGCCTCAAGCGCTAGCCGTTGATCAGCAAATGGCCGCCCAGTGCGGCCAGGCCGATGAAAAAGCAACGTTTGAACACCAGCGCGCTGATGCGCTGACGCAACCACTGGCCGACCAGCATGCCGAGCAGGGCTGGCGCCAGCATCAGCAGCGAAGCTCCCAACGCCTGGCCACCGAGGGCATCCTGCCCGGCCAGGCCAACGGCCAGGGCCAGGGTCGAAACCGTGAACGACAGGCCCAAGGCCTGGATCATCTGCTCGCGGCCCAGGCCCAGGCTCTGCAGGTAGGGCACAGCCGGTATCACGAACACCCCGGTTGCCGCCGTGACCACACCCGTCACCAGCCCACAAACCGGCCCCAGCCAGCGCTCGTGCGCCGCCGCCACGTGCAAACCTGGGCCAATCAGCCCGTACACCGCATACACCAGCAAGGCCGCACCCAGTGCGTGGACGGCCCATGGGCCGCTGTTGATGCCCAACCAGGCGCTGCCCAGCAAGGTGCCAATGAAGATAAATGCCAGCATCGGGCCTAGCCGCACCAGCAAGGCCTGAAGGTGCCCGCCACTTGCCAATTGCCAAAGGTTGGTGAGGGTCGAAGGCACGATCAGCATTGCAGCAGCCTGCGCCGGTGGCATAGCCAGGCCCAGCAGACCCATTGCGATGGTGGGTAGCCCCAGGCCGATCACGCCCTTCACTGCGCCGGCCAGCAGGAAGGTCAGCACCACCAGCAGCGAGAGCGCTGGGCCAATGTTCTGGTAGAAAGCAAGCAAGGTAGTCATGGGCCGATAATGGCCCGTAGCGGGCAGGGTGAAAATCTGCCATACCATTAGCCAGACTCTTGCAAAGACAGAGGCACATGCATTTCGACCTGATCGACCTCAAGCTGTTCCAGCACACCCTGGAGTGCGGCAACATCACCGCCGGTGCCAGCCGTAGCCATCTGTCGCTGCCTGCAGCCAGTGCGCGCATCCGCGCCATGGAGGCATCGCTGGGTATCCCGTTGCTCGAACGCAACCGCCGTGGCGTGCAGCCGACCCCAGCCGGCCAGGCGCTATTGCAGCATGCCAGGCTGATTGCACAGCAGGTGGAACGCCTGCAATTCGACCTGGGCCAGTACGCTCAGGGCCAGCAGGGTCAAGTGCGCCTGCTGTGCAACACCGCTGCGCTCACGGAGTACCTGCCTGAGTTGCTGGCCCATTACCTGGCTGAAAACCCTGGGGTCAGCGTTGATGTGCAGGAGCTGCCAAGCCTGCGCATCGTGCAGGCGATTACCCAGGGCATGGCGGACTTGGGCATCGTTTCTACTGCTGCGCCCAGCGAGCACCTGCAAACCCGGCCATTTCGTGACGACCCCCTGGTGCTGGTAACGCCGCAAAACCATCCGCTAGCCAACGAGACTGCCCCCTGCTTCATCGACAGCCTGGTGTATGGCTATGTCGGGCTTGGAGCAGGTAGTGCATTGGCGTTGTACCTGGAAGAACAGGCGCTGCGCGAGGGGCGGCGCATGCAGGTGCGAGTGCGGGCCGAAGGGTTTGATGGCGTGATCCGCATGGTTGCAGGCGGGGCTGGGGTCGGAGTGGTGCCACTGGCAGCGGTGAAACGCTGGCAAGGGATGCTGCCACTGCACTGGGCGGCCTTGGCAGAGCCCTGGGCGAACCGCCGGTTGCTGGTGTGTACACGGGACTTTGCGGCGTTGCCAGGGTATGCGTCGGGCTTGGTGGATCGGTTGGTGGAAGCCTGAGATTGTGACGGTGCCTGTGATGCCGCATTCGCGGGTGAACCCGCTCCCACAGGGAAGTCTCCACCTTCCGAGTTGACGCTATACCTGTGGGAGCGGGTTTACCCGCGAAGAAGGCTCACACACAATGGCGCCATGACGCCCCACTAAAAAGGACTTTCCAGTGGCATCGATCTACCAGCTCAAACCACGCTTCCAGGCCCTGCTGCGCCCAACCGTCCAGCGCCTGCATGACCGGGGCGTCACCGCCAACCAGGTCACCGTCACCGCCGCCGTGGTATCGATCCTGCTGGGCCTGCTGCTGGCCGCCCTGCCCCATGCCACTTGGCTGTTCATCCTGGTGCCAGTGTGGATGCTGCTGCGCATGGCGCTGAATGCCGTCGACGGCATGCTGGCCCGGGAGTTCGGCCAGCAATCCACACTCGGCGCCTACCTCAACGAACTCTGCGACGTGATCGCCGACGCCGCCCTGTACCTGCCCTTCGCCCTGCTGGCTGGCGTGTCACCTACGCTGGTGGTGCTGGTGGTGCTGTGCGCCACCTTCAGCGAGTACGCCGGGGTCATGGGCCCGCTGGCCGGCGCATCGCGGCGTTATGACGGCCCCATGGGCAAAAGCGACCGCGCCTTTGCCTTCGGCGTGCTGGGCACCGGCGTCGCCTTTGGCCTGCTGAACGGCAGCTGGATCAATGGTTTGCTGCTGGTCATCCTCGTGCTCTCGCTCTATACCCTCTACAACCGGGTTCGCCAGGGGCTGGCCGAAACCCGCAGAGCCTAAAATCGTCGCAAAAGGACGTTGACCATGCGCCAAGCGCAAGCGCTGCACTTCTCCACCCATGACGGTGTCGAGCTGCACTACCGTCATTGGCCTGCCACCCGCAACGAACACCAGCCACGCCGGGCGGTGGTGATGTTCCACCGAGGCCATGAACACGGCGGGCGTATGGCCCACCTGGCCGATGAACTGGACATGCCGGGCTACGACTTCTTCGCCTGGGATGCACGCGGCCACGGCCAGTCGCCAGGTGCGCGCGGCGACAGCCCAGGGTTCGCCACCAGCGTGCGCGACGTGCAAACCTTCATCGAACATATCCAGGCCCACCACGGTATCGCCGAGCAGGACGTGGTGGTGCTGGCGCAAAGCGTCGGCGCCGTGCTGATTGCCACCTGGGCCCACGACTACGCGCCCAAGGTGCGCTGCCTGGTGCTGGCCTCGCCGGCATTCAAGGTCAAGCTGTACGTGCCGTTCGCCCGCCCCGGCCTGAAACTGCTCAAGGCCTTGCGCGGCAACTTCTTCGTCAACAGCTACGTCAAGCCGCGCCTGCTTACCCATGACCCAGAGCGGGTGATGTCGTACGTGGCCGACCCGCTGATCAGCCGGCCGATTTCAGTGACCATGCTGCTAGGCCTGTACGAAGCCGCCGACCGGGTAGTGGCAGACGCCCAGGCCATTCAGGTACCGACCCAATTGCTGGTCTCGGGGGCCGACTTCGTGGTCGAGCGCCAGCCACAGGAGCGCTTTTTCGAACGGCTGGGCAGTGCCCGCAAGGAAATGCACATACTGCCCGGGTTCTTCCACGACACCTTGGGTGAACGTGATCGGGCCCATGCGCTGAGGCGTATCGAACGGTTTGTCGAACACTGCTTCACCCACCCCGCCGCACAGCCGTCATTGCTGGATGCCGACAAGACCGGCGCCAGCTGCGCCGAGGCCGAGAGCCTGGCCGCACCCTTGCCACGCAATTCGCCCCGCGACCTTTACTGGCGCGCCACCCGCGCGGGCCTGCAGCTGGGCAAGGGGCTGTCCGAAGGCGTGAAGCTGGGCTTCGACACCGGCTTCGACTCGGGCAGCACCCTCGACTACGTGTACCGCAACCAGCCGACCGGCAAGGGCAAACTGGGCCGCCTGATCGACCAGAACTACCTCGACGCCATCGGCTGGCGTGGCATTCGCCAGCGCAAGCTGCACGTCGAAGAATTGCTGCGCCTGGCCATCGCCCGCCTGCGTGAACAACAACGGCCCGTGCACGTTGTCGATATTGCCGCCGGCCATGGCCGCTACATCCTCGAAGCCCTGCAAGACCTTGAGCAGCTGCCGGATTCGATCCTGCTGCGCGACTACAGCGAACTGAATGTTCAGCAAGGCAGCGCGCTGATCAGCGAAAAGGGCCTGGCCGACATTGCCCGCTTCGTCCAGGGCGATGCTTTCGATCGCCAGAGCCTGGCCACACTTGAACAACCCCCAACGCTGGCCGTGGTTTCAGGGCTGTACGAACTCTTCCCCAGTAACCAACTGGTGGGCAACTCGTTGGCGGGGCTGGCCGACGCCGTAGAGGATGGCGGCTACCTGGTCTACACCGGCCAGCCGTGGCACCCGCAACTGGAGATGATTGCCCGCGCCCTCACCAGCCATCGGGGTGGCGAGGCCTGGGTGATGCGCCGCCGCAGCCAGGCCGAGATGGACCAGCTGGTCGAGGCAGCGGGCTTCCGCAAGCTGGCCCAACGTATCGATGAATGGGGCATTTTCAGCGTCAGCCTGGCACAGCGGGTACGCTGAGTGAGCCCGCCACGCGAGCCTGGGCTGATTCGCCGGGGCGTGTTCTGGCTTCTGCTGCTGGGGCCGTTGTTTTTCCTCAGCTATGGGCTGGCGAACCATTACACGGCCGGGCGCAGTGATGTCGGCAGCCTGGTGTTCGGCTGGGAGCACGGCATGCCGCTGTGGCCCTGGACGATCATCCCGTACTGGTCGATCGACCTGCTCTACGGGCTGTCCTTCCTGCTGCCACGCACACGCCAGGAAATGGACCGCCACGCGCTGGCGCTGCTTACCGCACAGGTGATCAGCGTCAGTTGCTTCTTGCTGTGGCCGCTGCGTTTCACCTTCGAGCGACCGGACCTGGACGGGCTGTTCGGCTGGCTGTTCGATGTGTTGATGGGCTTCGACAAACCCTTCAACCAGGCGCCTTCGCTGCACATCGCTTTGCTGGTGGTCATCTGGACGATGTTTGCCCGGCATGTGCAACGCCAGCCCTGGCGTTGGCTGATGCATGGCTGGATGGCGCTGATCGGAGTGTCGGTGCTGACCACCTGGCAGCATCATTTCATCGATGTACCCACGGGGGCGCTGGCCGGGTTTGCCTGCCTGTGGCTGTGGCCATGTCAGGGGCGCCTGCCTTTTCAAGCGGCCCACCTTGCACGGGATGCCAAGCGTTGGAAGGTCGCCGGTTGTTATGCCGTGGGCGCGCTGCTGTGTGCACTTCCAGCTGTTGCGCTGGGCGGTATCTGGCTGTGGTTAGTTTGGCCGGCCGTGTCGCTGGGGCTAGTGGCACTGAACTATGCCGTGTTCGGGGCGGGTGGTTTTCAGAAGGGTGTCGACGGGCGCTTGTCGAATGCGAGCCGGTGGCTGCTTGCGCCCTATCTGGCAGGTGCGTGGCTCAATTCGCGGCTGTGGACGAAGGGCCACCCGCAAGCGGATGAGGTATGCGATGGCGTGTACCTTGGGCGGATTCCAGGACGTGGCGAGGGGGGGCAATTTGCTGCGATTGTCGATTTGTGTGCGGAGCTGCCGTACACCGTATTGGCAACGCAGGATTACCAGCATTTCCCCACCCTTGACCTGATAGCACCCGACAGCATCCTGCTACAGCAGGCCGCTAACGCCATCGAACACTGCCATGCCAAAGGCCCCGTGCTGGTCTGCTGCGCTTTGGGTTATTCACGCAGCGCCAGCGCCGTGGCGGCCTGGCTGATGGTGACCGGCCGCTGCGATGACGCCCAGCAGGCAGAATCCCTTATCCGTAAAGCACGCCCCGGCATCGTCCTGCGCAACACGCATCGCCAGGCTCTCCAGCAACTGGGAGCACAGCCATGAACCTGCGTGTAGTGGCCAGCCTGCTGGGCCGAGGCAAACAGCTGGAGCGCCTGTCCGACGGCCTCACCCTGCTGGCCCTGGCCTATGGCCTCACCCCCTTGCTGGGTCTCCCTCTGGCACCGCTGGCCAGCGTGCTGTGCAGCGTGCTGCTGGCGCTCGGCATGCTGCACAAGTACTGGGCCATCCGCGTGGCGCTAGATGCCGAACTGTTTGCCCACCTCGCCAATAGCGAAGACCTGGTGGCAGACACCCAGGCCCTGGACCATGCCCTGTTCGAACTGAAACTCAAACCACAGGCCACCGACGGTCGCGCCTGGCCTGCCCGCAGCCAGGCCGCACTAGGCCTGTTGCGCCGTCAGGCCGTATGCCTGGGCCTGCAGCTCTCGCTAGCCTTGGCTACCCTGCTGACACTGCCTTTGAAGGGATAACGAACGCCCCATGCTCGCCAACCTGACCGCCTATGTCATCACCTCCGCCGCCCGCCTGATCACAGGCGCCCGCGCCCTTTGGCTGGGTTGCACGCCGCTGCCGGTACAGCGCCTGTACTTCGCCAACCACAGCAGCCACGGTGACTTCGTACTGCTGTGGGCCTCACTGCCGCAACCTCTGCGCAAGCGCACCCGCCCGGTCGCTGGCGCGGACTACTGGGCCAAACCGGGCATTCGCGACTTTCTCATTCGCAAGGTGTTCAACGGCGTGCTGATAGATCGACAACGCAGTGAAGGCCAGGGCAGCCCGCTGCAACCGATCCTCGAAGCCGTGGCCCAGGGCGACTCGCTGATCTTCTTCCCGGAAGGTACGCGCAACCTGGGTGACGAGCCGCTGATGCCGTTCAGAAGCGGCTTGTACCACCTGGCGGCAGCCAACCCCGACGTCGAGCTGGTACCGGTCTGGATCGCCAACCTCAACCGCGTGATGCCCAAGGGCCGTGCCCTTCCGTTGCCCCTACTTTGCACACTGAGCTTTGGCGAACCGTTGCACCTGCACGCTGATGAAAGCAAGCAGGCCTTTCTCGAGCGGGCCAGCCAGGCCCTGCTGACCCTGGCCCCGAAGGATGCCTGACATGGACGACAACACCCTTTCCCTGTTCGCCGGCATCGGCGCCCTGCTGCTGCTCGCCAGCGTGATCGGCCGCCTGCTCAAGTGGCGCGCAGGCCCAGCGCCACACGCGGTAATCGACAACCTCAACGCCCGCATCAACGCTTGGTGGGTGATGGTGCTGGTCATCGGCATCGCTTTCCTGTTCGGCAAGTACGGTGTGATCGTGCTGTTCTACGGCGTGTCGTTCTACGCCCTGCGCGAATTCATGACCCTTACCCCGACCCGGCGCAGCGACTACCCGGCGCTGGTGGCGGCGTTCTATGTGGCGCTGCCGGTGCAGTACGTGCTCATCGCCATGGACTGGTACGGCCTGTTCAGCATCTTCATCCCGGTGTACCTGTTCCTGCTGCTGCCAATCCTGGCCAGCTTCGGCGGCGATACCACACGCTTCCTTGAACGTGCGTCAAAGGTACAGTGGGGGTTGATGATCGCGGTGTACTGCGTGTCATCGGTGCCGGCCTTGATGACACTGGACATCCCGGGTTACGAGGGCCGCAACCTGTTGCTGATCGCCTGGCTGATCCTGGTGGTGCAGATCAGCGACGTGCTGCAGTACGTATGCGGCAAGCTGTTCGGCAAACACAAGGTGGCACCCAACCTGTCGCCGTCCAAAACCGTCGAAGGCCTGGCCGGCGGCGTGGCACTGGCCACCCTGATCGGCGCCCTGCTGTGCTGGATCACCCCGTTCACCTTCTGGCAGGCCGCACTGATGGCCCTGACCGTGAACACCATGGGCTTCTTCGGCGGGCTGGTGATGTCGGCGATCAAGCGCGACAGAGGGGTGAAGGACTGGGGACACATGATCGAGGGCCATGGCGGCATGCTCGACCGTATGGACTCGGTGTGCTTTGCGGCGCCGGTGTTCTTCCACTTTGTGCGGTATTGGTGGGCGTAACGCATGCGTGCACAACGATGATCAGTGTGAAAGCGCCAACTCTCGCAAAGCAGCCGTGGCCAGAAAACCGGAGCGGGATGCATAACGGTGGTCACGCTTCACTTTTTCATCGATCCGCTGAAGCAGGTTTTCTGGCAGCGTTGCATTGAAGCGAACCGCCTTACCCAGGTAGGGGGTGACATCAAAATCCACCACGGCCCAGACCCCGCCTTCAAAATCAGGATTCGCCACATGGACATCGATTTCCTGTGCTTGCGGCAACGCCTCGTTATCGGCTACCAACCCTTCGAAATGCAGCGCCAACGCCTCCAGCACGTTCTCCAACGCCAGTGCGACAGTGGCACCGGCGGAGAAACAACCGGGAACATCGGGAACGGTCACGCCGTAATCCGAACCGGCGTCTTTGTGCAATACGACCGGAAATTTCATTGATTACCTCCGTTGTCACTCGTGAACCAAAACGAAGCACACTACACACTATCCACACCTGTCCAGACTAGCGGACGATTTGGACCGCTATGTAAGGGAGTACCTGCCGAAATGTAGGAAAAATGCCCCCTCACCCGAAAACCGATACCCCCCTGGGGTATCCACGATCATGACAACAGGCTACTTGAGGTAAGACCGCAACAACGCCGCCACCTTGTCCGCCTCATCCTGCCGCTCCTCGGCGCTCAGCCCGTCCGCCACCAGATGTTCGCGGATATGCCCTTCCATCACTTCGGCCATCAACCCGTTCACCGCGCCGCGCACGGCGGCGATCTGCTGCAGGATCGCCAGGCAGTCCTTGTCCTGCTCCAGCGCCGTCTCAAGCGCAGCGGCCTGGCCCTTGATCTTGCGCACCCGGGTCAGCAGTTGCTTCTTGCTCTTCAGGGTATGTGCCATTGGATTCCACACCATGCTAGGTATACTGGGGTATAGTATATTTCTCGATCTTCCGGGAGCATGATAAACCATGGCGACACAAACCTCAGACCGTTGGCAGCACAGCCATCAGTTCCATACCAGCAACCTGGGCGCCGAGCGCAAGACCCGCCTGGCGGTGTGGCTGACCGCCGTGATGATGGTGGCGGAGATTGCCGGTGGCTGGTTCTTCAACTCCATGGCACTGCTGGCCGACGGCTGGCACATGAGCTCCCACGCGCTGGCCCTTGGCCTGTCGCTGCTGGCCTACGCCGCCGCACGGCGCTATGCCGCTGATCGACGCTTTGCCTTCGGTACCTGGAAAATCGAGATTCTCGGTGGCTATTCCAGCGCGCTACTGTTGCTGGGCGTGGCCGGGCTGATGGTGTTCCAGTCGGTGGAGCGGCTGCTGACACCGGGGCCGATCCATTATGACGAGGCCATCTTCATCGCCGTGATAGGCCTTGCCGTCAACCTGATTTGTGCCTGGCTACTGCGCGATGACCATCACCATCATGATCATCATGGCCACGACCATCACCATGATCACGGCCATCACCACCACGACCTGAACCTGCGCTCGGCCTACCTGCACGTGATGGCAGATGCCGCCACTTCGGTACTGGCCATCGTTGCCTTGCTGGCCGGCAAGTTCTGGGGCGCCAGCTGGCTCGACCCGGTCATGGGCCTGGTGGGTGCGCTGCTGGTGGCGTTGTGGGCCCGCGGCCTGCTGCGCGATACCGGCCGGGTGCTGCTGGACGCGGAGATGGACGCGCCGGTGGTGGCAGAAATCCGCGAAGTGGTGGCACAACTGCCGGTGCCGGCCAGCATCACCGACCTGCATGTATGGCGGGTGGGCAAGGACCAGTACGCCTGCATTCTTGGCTTGGCTACCTCAAGTGCCCTCAGCGCCGACAGCGTGCGCCAGGCCTTGGGTGTGCATGAAGAACTGGCGCACGTCACCGTCGAGGTAAACCGCCTGGCATAGCGCGACCAGACAGCTGGACGTCGAGCCCAGGCAACTGCGGCTCGGCCGATAGCCCTATGGTGACGAGTCATTCAGCCAGTCACCAGGAGTTGTGCCATGTCCGATTTCATCACCGTCCTGCGCGAAACCTGCCCGACGCCGGTCGTGGACGCCACCAAGTGGAAGCGCATCGGCGGCGATCCGCACACCGTCAACCTCAATGCCTACCTGTCGGCCGACGGCAGCAAGATCATGGGCACATGGATCTGCACCCCGGGCAAGTTCGAGGTCAACTACGAGAAGTGGGAGTTCTGCCACTTCCTCGATGGCTACTGCATCATCACCCCGGAAGGCGAAGAGCCGAAGCACCTGAAAGCCGGTGACGTGTTCGTCATCGAACCGGGGATGAAAGGCACCTGGGAAGTGGTCGAGACTGTACGCAAGTATTTCGTCTTCGCCTGACAAAAAAATCGCGGGGCAGGCACCCTTCCCTCTGGTGCGCAGTTACAGAGGGAAGGCCACCTGGCCCGCGAAGAAGTCCACCTCGCTCGTCAATCCTTCTTGCGATACCCCTCGACGATGGCCGAGAAGTCCTTGCCCCCTTCGCCGCGCAGGCTCATGGCCTGATACAGCTGCTGGGCCACGGCCCCGAGGATCACCGGCTGGTGTGCCTGGCGTGCCGCTTCGGTGGCCAGCCCCAGGTCCTTGAGCATCAGTTCGGCGCCAAAGCCACCGGTATAGCCACGCGATGCCGGCGCCGTTTCGATGATGCCCGGCCACGGGTTGTAAGTATCCGAACTCCAGCAACGCCCGGTCGAGCTGTTGATGATGCCGGCCAGCACCTTGGTGTCGATGCCCAGTGCGTTACCCAGGGCCATGGCCTCGGACACACCGATCATGGAGATGCCCAACAGCAGGTTGTTGCAGATCTTGGCGATCTGCCCGGTGCCGACTTCACCGCAGTGCACGATGTTACGGCCCATCTGCTCCAGCACCGGCTTGAGGCTGGCGAACAGCTCGGCGCTGGCACCGACCATGAAGGTCAGGGTGCCCGCTGCCGCGCCGCCGGTGCCACCGGACACTGGCGCGTCGCCCATGTCCACACCCTTGGCCGCTGCGGCCTTGGACACATCGCGTGCGGTCTGCGGGTCGATGGTGCTGCAGTCCACGGTTGGTGTGCCGGGGCGAATGCCGGCCAGCACGCCGTCGTCGTTCAGGTATACGCTGCGCACATGGGCCGCCGCGGGCAGCATGGTGATGACCAGCTCGCTGTTGGCCGCCGCGTCCTTGGGCGACGGGCTGATCTGCCCGCCCAGTTCTGCCAGCTCGGCCAGCACGGTTTTGTTCAGGTCAAACAGGTTCAGCTGATGCCCGGCCTTGATCAGGTTACGGGCCATGGGCGCGCCCATGTTGCCGAGGCCAATGAATGCAATACGCATGACGTCTCCTTAGCGCAGGCTGATGGTGGTGTTCACACCGTCATTGACACTGTCGTCATCGAACCAGCGGGCGGTGACGGTCTTGGTCTGAGTGTAGAACTGCACCACCTGCTTGCCGTACGGGCCGAGGTCACCGAGCTTGGAGCCACGCGAACCGGTGAAGCTGAAGAACGGTACCGGTACCGGGATCGGGATGTTGATGCCGACCTGGCCGATGTCGATTTCGCTCTGGAACTTGCGCGCTGCCGCGCCGCTTTGGGTGAACAGGCCGGTGCCGTTGCCGAACGGGTTGGCGTTGACCAGGGCGATGGCTTCGTCGAGGGTATCGACCTCCAGGGTCACCAGCACCGGGCCGAAGATTTCCTGGGTGTACACCTGCATGTCGGTCTTCACGCCCGAGAACAGGGTTGGGCCGACGAAGTTGCCTTGCTCGTAGCCAGGCACCTTGACGTCACGGCCGTCGAGCTCCAGCTTGGCGCCTTCCTTGATGCCACTTTCGATCAGGCCCAGCACACGCTCCTTGGCGCGCTTGGACACTACCGGGCCGACATCGGTGCCAGGCTCACAGCCGGCATTGACCTTGAGCTTGCTGGCCGCTTCCTTGATATCCGGCAGCCATTCGCGAGCCTTGCCCACCAGCACTGCCACCGAGGTGGCCATGCAACGCTGGCCCGCCGCGCCGAAAGCAGCACCGACCAGGGCGTTGATGGTTTGCGTGCGGTTGGCATCGGGCAGCACAACGGCGTGGTTCTTGGCGCCCATCATCGACTGCACGCGCTTGCCGTGCTGGCTACCCAGGTTGTACACGTGGGTGCCGACTTCGGTAGAGCCAACGAAGGAAATGGCTTTGATGTCTTGATGGGTGCAAATGGCATCCACCACTTGCTTGCCACCGTGCACCACGTTAAGCACACCCGCCGGTACGCCGGCTTCCAGCGCCAGCTCGACCAGCAGCATGGTCGAGAGAGGGTCCTGTTCGGACGGCTTGAGCACGAACGTGTTGCCGCAGACGATGGCCATGGGGAACATCCACAGCGGGATCATCGCCGGGAAGTTGAACGGGGTGATGCCGGCGCATACACCAATCGGCTGGCGCAGGGTGTAGGTATCGACACCGCCTGCGACGTTCTCGGCGAATTCGCCCATCTGCAGGGTGCCAATGGACGCCGCGTGCTCGACCACTTCCAGGCCGCGGAAGATATCGCCTTCGGCATCAGCCAGGGTTTTGCCCTGCTCGGCGCTGAGCACCTGGGCAATGCGTTTGGTGTGTTCGCGGATCAGCGCCTGCAGCTTGAGCATGATGCGCATGCGTGCGCCAATCGGGGTGTCGCGCCAGGTCTGGAAAGCGCGATGGGCAGCAGCCACGGCAGCGTCGACTTCTTCGACGGTGGCGAACGGCACGCGCGCCAGTACTTCCTGGGTGGCAGGGTTGACGATGTCGCGCCATTCGGTGGTCTTCGACTCGACCCATTGGCCGTCGATCAGCAGCTTGACCTGCTCGACCTTGGTCGGGTTCGGGGATTGCGGTGCGTTCATCTGCGTTCTCCTTGGAATTATTGTCGGGACGAGATCGCCAGCGCCAAGCAAACGCAAGGTGGCGTCCTGAGGCTTGTTTCGAGTATAGATGTGCAAACATCCAACAAGAACGCACAAAAAAACCGGATCATCATGCAAAAAGACCTCACATCCCTGAGCGCCCTCAACTGGGACGACCTGAAGTTTTTCCTTGAAGTGGCCCGCACCCGCAAGGCCAGCAGTGCCGCCAAACGGCTGAGCGTGGACTACACCACGGTGTCGCGGCGCATCAGCTCGCTGGAAGGGGCGCTGGGTACGTTGCTGTTCGAAAAATCGCGGACCAACGGCTTTGTGCTAACCGCCGAAGGTCAGCGCCTGCTGGGCTATGCCGAGTCGATCGAAAGCACGCTGCACATGGCCTGCGAGCAGGTATCCGGGTCGGGCGTGGCGCTGTCGGGGCATGTACGCATGGGTTGCACCGAGGGCTTTGGCAGCTTCTTCATTACCCCGCAGCTGAGCCACTTCGTTGATGCCTACCCGGCGATTTCGGTGGATATCCTGCCGCTGCCGCACTTCATCAGCCTGTCCAAGCGTGAGGCAGACATCGTCATTGCTCTGGAGCGGCCGGAGCATGGGCCTTATGTATGCTGCAAGCTGTGTGATTACCGCTTGCGGCTGTATGCGACGCAGGATTACCTGGACAGCCACGCGCCGATTCGTCAGGTGGCGGACTTGGCCAAACATCCCTTTATCAGTTACGTGGATGATTTGGCGTTCAGTTCGGAGCTTTTGTACCTGGCCAACCTGATTCCCGGTGCCACTGCGCACCTACGCAGCACCAGTGTGATTGCGCAGTACACTGCGGCGTTGCAGGGGCGTGGGTTGGCGATATTGCCGTGTTTCCTGGCTGCGCAGGACCCGCGCTTGGTGACAGTGTTACCGGAGGAGATCGAGGTGACGCGACAGTTCTGGATGTATTGCCGGGAGGATTTGCGCAAGTTGAAGCGGATTACCCTGCTGTGGGATTACATCCGGGGGGTGACGGAGGCGAATGCGCCGTTGTTGATGGGGGAGACCCGGGAGATGCGGTTTGCGTAGCCTAGATCGACAAGGAGTAAGGGTTGCTCATCCTACCCACCGCATGGTTGCGATGGCAACGACTTGTGACAGTGGTTGTGACAGCCCACGTCCATGGTTCCTTGCTGCCTTTCTGCACCACGCCCAATCTCTGACAGTGACCACTGGCAATCAGCCACCGTGTACACTGTCGGCCACGGATCAAGCCGCCGTTGGCTACGACAGGCATAGATGAGGTGCGATGGTGACAATGGATTTCTCGCAGCGTATGGGGTTGGCTCCCGCCTCCAAGGTTGCTCAGAGCGAAAGCATTGATACGGACCTAAAGAATGGACTCTGGAATGTCCTAACGATCAATCTTTTTTCGAAGTTCGAGCCTTATTCCAGATATGATAGCAATGCGATTCACAAATCAAATCTCGAATCTTTAATAGAGCATTTGTACGCAGACTTTTTTAAGATTCCGACAGATTCAATCCCTTATTATTGGTCGGACCTCAGGAAATACCTGCGGGAGGTTTTTTTTGAATTGCCATGGCACCGCATCTACAGCCTATTGGAGTTTTTTGTTGAGGCGCTTAATGATGGCCCCTCAAGAATTCTCACCGAGGAATTCAACAGAATACTGGAGCGAGAAAACTCCGCATATCGCTTCATAGGCGGCAAAGTCACTCCGATTACTTCTAATGAAGAAATTGAGGAAATTGAAAAAGCTCTTGCTGCATCAGATGGCTATGCAGCTGCAAGAACCCACCTACAGACTTCCCTTGGTTTGCTGACTGACAGGACAAATCCCGATTACCGGAACTCAATTAAAGAAAGCATTAGTGCCGTTGAGTCCCTTGCCAAAAAACTGGTTGGCGATGAAAAAGCCACGCTGGGTGCTGCTCTAAAGATACTGGAAGACAAGCATAACTTGCACGCAAGCATGAAATCTGCATTCATGAAGCTTTATGGCTACACAAGTGATGCCGGGGGAATAAGGCACGCACTCATTGACGGCTCTACCGCTCCGACCAAAGCAGATGCTCGGTTCATGCTCATCTGCTGCTCAGCCTTCATCAACTTCACCATTGACAGCATTGAGAACTAAGACGACCCGCAGCCCGCGAGAATTAATCACCAACGTCGCCACAGCATACAACCTGCGACGTTACCACCACATAAACATGGAGAGAACATATGTCAGACCAAGATCAACAGATTATTGGTTACTGGTATCAATGGGGTAGCACAACCACGGATGGTGAGATCACGATGCCGTCGGCAATGGTCAAGCTAACCAGCAATACTAGAGCCAAGGTCTTGAGCGAGATTGCTAGGCATTTTTCGACATTGAATAAAGTAATTACTTTCAACGATGGAGTTATTCCAGCCGGCCCTGCACGTCATTACAATCGGGCTAACGCCACCCCCCTAACAGTTCGCATTGACGGGGATACGCCGCTTAACCTATTTATTTATGAAGCCGGCGATACTATCCAGCTTATGAAAGACTCCCCTAGACATTAAGGGTGGACTGGAGGCGATGCGTGCGCATTGGTTTAACCCAGTTGACTTATTCACATATCGCCTACATAACCACGCCAAAATGCTACTTGGCTGCTTCAGCAGTAATTGCAGCTTTGTTCATGAGTAATGCTCAGTGAAATGGTTTGCAAGCAGCGTAAGCCCTTTTGCGCACAAACCATTTCCCCTCAATTTCAGAATCGGGTTTTCAGTCAAGCCGGGAATGATTTATGCGCACAATCCGACGGGAGATTGATCGAGCCTGCCTAACCTGTCCGTAGCTTGCGCATGTGGAATCACATTTGTAAAAATCGAATCCGATGGTGACTACTGGCGAGGCGTTCCAGATAGCGCCCCTACAAGTTCTGTATGGCCATGCAGCGTCCCTATTGACGACGTTTTTTGATTTGACGAGAGTTAGAAATGGATCGACCTCAGGTTCTTCGCGAATTACATACGCTTGGTGGTGGTCGAGTTATCAATGGCCTAGACGACACTGCTTTTGTACAGCCGGCGCCGCTGGATGCTGAAGAGTTCGATATCTCTATTCGTGACTTCACCACATTGTATTCCGATATAAGCGATTTAGGCCTAACAATAATCGGCTGTGACTTTTATCATGGCGGAAACGAATACAACCCGCCGGAGTGGCGTCCTAAAAATTTACGCGGTGCCCCTGCCTGGATTTGTAGCGAACAAGGACATAGATGGTTATTCTTGGCAAACTCCGCATTCAAAAGGAAGCAGGGCCTACTCTACGATATCTGCGCGAGAATTTCACACCAGATTAGGACTTGCGAATGGAGGCTTCGACAGCTATCCGAAGCTTATTTTGATCAACTTAATGGCAGGCTAAAGTCTGGTCGTTTCGAAGCAGGTCAGCGCTTCTTGGATGGACACACCTCGCTTTGCTACCTTGCCTTTCAGGCTTACCTTGTCGATGCATGTGTTTTGAGAGATTATCTGGCTGAGTTCTATACTGAAGTTATGCTCAGACCAAATGATCATAAGTTGAAAATTACAGCTATTAAGGGACTGCTAAAAATATGGAAGAGCAACCCACCAGTCGACTCTGCTGGATCTATATTTAAAGCCTCAGTGGATGGAGAGGGGTGGCTATCTGAACTCGGCGCTTACCGGAATCTCGTAGTGCATACAGCGCCTTTGGCAAGCGCGGACAGGACATTACTGAGTTTTACGAGATTCATCACCCTATCGAATGGGCAGGAGTTGCCAGCAATAAAAGTTCCCATTCCGCAAAACCCCAGTGAAATTATAGGAAGCCGATCAAGTGAGCATTATTTCAAAGACTCTGAATTAGGCTTTGCCCGCAACCGAAACTTCATTGACGACCATACTAACACTCTTGACGCGCTGGAATATGCCCATACTACTTTGCAAAAATTAGCGGGACTGTGCGAATCTATTATCTTGACTGCTCCTTTTGAGCCAGAAATCCCCCTTATCACTCCCAGTAATTTCAAGATCAACCGAGGAGATAATTTCAAGTCCACATAGCGCGCACGAAACCTTTTAAATCGAGGATAAAAGTTAAAAATGGCCGCAGTTCGGCCCTAGCCCTTTCAACTCAATCTTCTGGACATCCCTAGTTCCATATCATCAATCAACGCTTTTGCCATCTCACTGAGAATGCGCGCAGCACTGCCTGCTATCCGGTCATTCTCCATTTCTGCTTCAGTCGTGAGGTGACGAATACAGCCAAGCAACACAGATAACTGAGTGAAGGCATGATTGAAGGGAACGTTTGGCTGCAAGCGGAACAGGTCGAAAGTTTCTATGCCCGCGGTCGAAGATTTCCTTGGATCATCGCTCATGTTCTTCCTCCTTGATGCGGGTGCTAGTGTGGTCCGTCAGGGCATGGATAGCTCGACACAGCAGACGAATGTTCATGCCCATAGCGTCTTGCATCAGGCCAGGACCGCTAGCGACCAATACGGTAGTCGTGTGATTCACCGTCAGAATCAGGGCGCGGAGTAGCTGATCACATTCTTCGATGCTAGGAGGATCTAGAAATAAGAGATTGGGCGGATCGAGTTGCAGAAGATCTGAGGCGGGTGGATCGGGTACGAGCTTTTTCATGATGGCGCTCCCTTGAACGAACCAGGAACTGCCGCCCTCTTCGTCTCAAGGATTTGGGTGGCAGTCGTGCGCGGTTTGAGACCCGGGACACATGAATACCGGCCAGGCCGAAGCCTGCCCGCGCACGACAGCCATGAAGCGGTGCCAACACATGTAGTCCGGGGGTCTCAAGCCCGATCGCCTGGAAAGGCGACCCAAGGACGTTATCTCAGGGGGGCTTCCCCGCCTATGTGGCGGCTTCTGACAAGCGTGTAGGATAATTCGCTAGGTGAGGTGAACTGAAGCATTTGGTTTTAGGTTCAGAAATGTCTTACAGGCGGATGGCCTTGGCGAGGGCTGCGCCCTCGATCGCAGGCAAGCCAGCTCCTACACTGACCGCGCCGCATTGAAGCCATGTGCAGTACTTGTGGGAGCGGGTTCACCCGCGAAGCAGGCAACTCGGTGCATGGCACCGGCTTCGCCGGTGTTCGCGGGTGAACCCGCTCCCACAGGAGATGTGTGCTGGCCTGTGAGACAGGGTCAGTAAGACGCGACCACGATAGACACCCGCCGGTTCTCGGTACGCCCGGCGCTGGTGCGGTTGTCTGCCACTGGCTGGGTGCTGCCCAGGCCACGGCGCTGAATGTTCTGGGCCTGCATGCCCACCCCGACCAGCGCTTTGGCCACGCTTTGGGCACGGCGCTCGGACAGTTGCTGGTTATACGCCGCCTTGCCCGACGAGTCGGCATGCCCGTCCACCCGCACGCCCTGGATGCCAACGCCCAGCAGCGCCTTGCCGATGCGCTCGACAATCGCCTGGCTCTGGCCGTTTAGGCTGTCCAGGTCGCTGCCGAACAGCACTTTGCCGGACAGGTCGTAGGCCCAGCCTTCATCGGTGGGGGTAAAGCCTTCGCGCTTGAGTACGGCTATCTGTTCAGGGGTAAGGCCCTTGGGTGGTGCGCTCTGGCAACCTGTCAGCGCCAGCACGGCGAGCAACAAGGCCCAAAGGGGAAAACGTATAGCGTGCATCACGGGTTCAACTCCTGTTCTTGATTTCACTGGCGGACCGTTCCGTCTGCGCCACTTGCCAATGGCCACGGCGTTTACGCTTGGCCTCGTACATCGCCGCATCGGCGGCATTGAGAAGACTGGCGGGGTCAGCGCCGTCGTCCGGGTAATAGGCAATACCGACACTCAGTGAGGTGGCAATGCTGCGGCCGCTGTCCAGCTGCACCGGCAACTTCATGCTGGCCACGATCTTCTCGGCAATCTGCTCGGCGTCCTTGCGCGACTGCAAAGGTGTCAGCAGCACGGCGAACTCGTCACCGCCCAAGCGTGCCACCAGGTCATGCTCGCGCAGCTGGGCGCGCACGCGGTCGGCCACGCTGATCAGCACTTCATCGCCCACGGCATGGCCAAGGGTGTCGTTGATCTGCTTGAAGTGGTCGCTGTCGAGGAACAAAAGCGCCAAGTGGTCCCTCTGCCGCGCGGCATTGCGCACGCTGCGGTTCAGGCGCCCCTCGAAGAAGGCGCGGTTAGGCAGGCCGGTCAGGCTGTCGTGGCTAGCCTGGTGGGCCAAGGTCTGGTTTTCGTTCTGCAGGTGGCTGTGCCACACCTCCAGTTCGTCCAGCAGGGCATTGAAGTCGTTGCCCAGCTCGTTGAGCTCGGCAATCGGCGCCTCCGGCACGCGCCGGTCGAAGCTGCGCTCGCGGCGGGCGGCGTGGGCGACACTGGCCAGGCCGCGCAGCGGGCGGGTGATATTGCTGAGCAGGCGCCGCGACAGATACTGGGCAGCCAAAGCGCTGAGTATCGTGCAGAACAGAATTCCGGCCAGACCGCTGAGCAGGAACAGCAGCAGGCTACGGCCCTGGCCGACCAGTTCGGTGTGCCCGACTTTTTGCTGCTGGTGCAGGATCGGCAAGTTGACCGGCTCATCCAGCAAGGCCGTGGCCACCTGCACTTCGAGCTTGCCGAGCATGCCCGTATCACCGCGTTGCCAGTGCGCCAGCAGTTCGCCTTCGTTGTTGAAGACCTTGGCTTCGGCCACCTCCTCGTTACTGGCGATCAGCGCCAGTGATTCGTTGGCCGCTGCACTGTCATCGAACACCACCGCCGCCTCTACGGTGTAGTTGATCGAGCGGGCGATCAGGTGCAGGTTGTGATTGGCATAGACGCGCAGGGCGAGCACACCCAGCAGCGTAAGCGAAATACCGGCCAGGCCTACCGCGAGCAAGGCAACGCTGAGGTGGCCACGGCCCAGCACCGAACGCAGGGTCGGGCGCACACCCTGCTTGCGGGTCGGCTTCATGGCTGCACCGCCCGGCGCCGCGACAGTTGCAGCACGCTGGGGTGAATGCGCACGCCGGAACGCGCCACCGAATCCAGGTTGACTTCAAAGGCCACCTGCTGGTCGCTGACCCGCAGGCAGAACAGGCTGCCGACCGTGCAGGGGTCGTTCGCTTCGCTGATGCTCAGAACCGGGTGGCCGCTGATGCGCTCGAACAGTTTGTCGCGCTGGCCCTGGTCAAGCTTGCCAATGTAGATGGCATCGCAGGCCTGGGCGACCTGGGTATCCTCTGCCAGCAGCCGCCGCACCTGCAGCGGGCGGCCGGACTCCTGTACATGGCCTTTGATCAGGTCATCGGCATACTCGGTGGGGCCAACCAGGCACAGGCGTAAGGGGGATGGTTCGACCGGCCAGCGGGCATAGCTGAAGATACCCAGTACGACCTGGGTAACGGCCTTGGCGCGTTGCTGGGCCTGGGCGGTGGTTGTGGCAGTATCTGCCCGGGCGGAGCCCATGGAAATGAACAGGGCGGCCAGCAACAGCGAAAGTGCACAGCTTGGCGCTCGCCTCCCGGCCACGTTCATGTGGGAAATCTCTTATGGTCCTTTCCGGTATCGGCGCAACGATAGCACATGGCCGCTTCCTTGTATGGAAGAGCGGCCAGGTGCATCGGGTTGCATGCCCCTAGACCTGCTCCAGCATCAACCCGGAAATACGCCGTACCTTGCGCGCCACCGCTTCTTCGAAAATGCCCTGGCGTGGCTCGACCAGGCTGAAGCAGTGCTTGGCGCGGGTGATGCCGGTATACACCAGTTCCTTGGTCAGCACCGGGTTGAGCGCATCCGGCAACACCAGTGCGGTGTGGCTGAACTCCGAGCCCTGGGACTTGTGCACGGTCATGGCGAACACCGTTTCCACTTCGTTAAGCCGGCTCGGCAGGACGAAGCGCACCCCGCCACTGCCATCGTTACGCGGGAAAGCCACGCGCAGCAGCGGCTCGCCTTGCTCATCCGGCAGGCGCAGGGCGATGCCGATGTCACCGTTCATCAGGCCCAGGCCGTAGTCGTTGCGGGTCACCAGCACCGGGCGCCCTTCGTACCAGGGCTGCTGGCTGTCGATCAGCCCGGCATTGTGCAGCACCCGCGCCACCCGCTCGTTCAGGCCTTCGACACCCCAGGCGCCGCGACGCACCGCGCAGAGCAACTGGAAGTCCTCGAAGCTGTGCAGCACCTTGCCCGCCCACTGCTCCCATGCCGGGTCGTCAAATGCGGTTTCGAGTGCCGGCCTGTAGCGGCCAAGGGTGCGCAGGTAGCTGCGATAGCCTTGCGGGCCTTCGGCACCACGGTTCAGGCCGTCGAGCAGCAGGCGGTCAAAAGCTCGGTCTTGCTCGTGCTTGAGCGCCAGGCTGTGCACGTCGTCCGGTGGCGTGGCCAGCAGGTTGCGTGCCGCGTAAGCGTCCTGGCGATTGACCAGCCTGGCCAGTTGACCAATGCCGCTGCCTTCGCCGAAGCGTCGTGAAAAGCGCAGCATCACCACTTGCTGGGCCAGCGGGTTGCGCTGCTCATCGCCGGCCTTGAGCCCGCTGCCGGCCAGCGACTCGCCGCTGACCTGTTCCAGCCACGCGGTGGTTGCCGGCGAGTAATAGCCCTCCTCCGCATCCCGGCACAAATCCCCCAGCACCGCGCCGGCCTCGACAGAGGCCAACTGGTCCTTGTCCCCCAGCAGCACCAGGCGTGCCCGTGGCGGCAAGGCATCGAGCAGGTTGGCCATCATTTCCAGGTCGATCATCGACGCCTCGTCGACCACCAGCACGTCCAGCGGCAACGGGTTGCCAGCATGGTGGCGGAAGTGCCGCGAGCCTGGGCGGCTGCCGAGCAGCCGGTGTACGGTGCTGACATCAGTGGGGATTTGCCCGCGGACTTCGGCGCTGACTTGCAGCCGCTCGACTTGCTGGCCAATGGATTCGGTCAGGCGCGCAGCAGCCTTGCCGGTCGGCGCGGCCAGGCGTATGCGCAGCGGCCTGCCCAGCTCTACCGCCGGCCCCTGCAGCAAGGCCAGCAGGCGCACGACGGTCGTGGTTTTACCCGTGCCGGGGCCGCCCGTGATGATGCTGAAACCGGCACGGGTAGCCAGCGCACACGCCAGCTTCTGCCAGTCCACCTGACCTGCTGACGCACCGCCCGCGAACAGCTGCGCCAGGCGATCTGACAGGTCGGTCAGCGGCGCTTCGGCCTGGGTCAGGCGCTGGCGCAGGGTATGGTCGATGCGCCGCTCGTAGCGCCAGTAACGGCGCAGGTACAGGCGCTCGCCGCTGAGCACCAGCGGCCGCGCTTGCTGGCCTGGGTTATCGCCGAGTGCCACCAGCGAGCTGGCGGCGATGCGCTGGCGCCAGGCATTCAAGTCGAGGTTGGACAGCAGCTGCGAGGGTAACAGCAGAGGGCCAGTCAAGGCGTCACCCTCCGGTGGCAGCGACAGCGCAAAGTCGGGCTCGGCCAGGGTTTGCTGCAAGTCGAGGCACACATGGCCATGGCCCAGTTGGTGGCTGGCCAACGCTGCCGCCAGCAACAGCAAGGGGTCACTGCCTGGGGCGCGCTCTTCAAGGAACGACACGAATGCGCGGTCCAGGGCACGCAGCCAGCCCCGCTCCACCCAGCGGTCGAGCAGTTGCAGCAGGTCACCACTGTCATGCTGAGGTGCCAGCGCCAACAGGTGCTCGGCGTGCAATGGAGTGGGCAAAAGGTCGACTAGGCTTCGGCTCATGGCGCGACTCCGGCTAACAGGTCCTGCTGTGCGGGCGCGCGCTCACCACGGAACAGCGCATCCAGGCGCTCAATCAGCTCACGCGGTGGCTTGGCGTGGTACACGCCGTGGCCGCTGCTGCTGGCGCCTCGCAGGAAGATGAACAGGGCGCCACCGACATGGCGGTCGTAATCGTAATCCGGCAAGCGTGCGCGCAGCTGCCGGTGCAGGGCCAGCAGGTACAGCACGTACTGCAGGTCATAGCGGTGCTCGATGATGGACTTTTCCATGGCCATTGTGTCGTAGGCCTGGATGTCCGGGCCCAGCCAGTTGGACTTGTAGTCGGTCACGTAGTACCGCCCGTCCAGCTCGAACGCCAGGTCGATGAAGCCTTTGAACATGCCGTTGAGCACGGTTGGCTGCGCTGCCGGGCGTGCCAGGCCAGGGTGGGTGTGGCGAGCGACCAGGCGGTCGAGTTGTTCGGCGTCGACCTGGTGGCTGGCGAACCAGAACTCCATTTCGATCTGATAATGGCGCAACTGACCGAGCGTTACGCTCAGGTCGTTGCCCGGCAACGGCAGCGGCTCGCTCAACAAGCGTTGCAGCCACTGGGTGAGCGTGGGAATCCAGCCGGTCCAGTCACGGCGGTTGCATCGCTGGCCAACGGTTCGCTCGATCAGCTGTGAGTTGCCGGTGACCTGGCTGAAGCCCTCGCGCCCTGCCCATTCCAGCAGGCCATGGAGGAAGGTGCCCGGGTTCGGTCCCCGTGGAAAGCGGTGGATATCGCCGCTGTCGGGCGGGACCTCGCGCAACACCTGGGCATCGAGCACCTCGTCATCCAGCAATTGCTGGGCCTGCGAGCTGTCGGCGCCGAGGGTCTGGTCGCCGACGCGCAGGGCGCTGTACGACGCGATCCACCAATGCTCGGCTGCTGCGCGGCGAGGCTTGCGTGCGGGCAGCAGCTCACGCTCGGCATGCGGCATGCGATACACCTGCTCATCCGCCTGCGGCAGACCCGGGCAGGTGATGTGCGGGCACGTCGCTGCCAGCGCCTGCAACCAGTCCGTCAACTGCGTCGATCCGGCCAGAGCAAGGCCGCCCCCCAGCAGGTAGCCAAATGCCGAGCGGTGCAGCTGCGAACTCTTCTGGTTGCCACGCTTGAGGTCGGCCACACCCAGCCAGCAAGCATGCTGTGCCCGGGTCAGGGCTACGTAGAGCAGGCGCAGGTCTTCGGCCAGGCGCTCGTCATCGGCGCGCTCGATCTGCTCCTGGTTCGGCGTGAGTGTGAGGTGGGCATTACCGTCGCTGTCATGCCAGGCCAACGGCAGTCGGGTGCCGTCGACAGGCTTGCTGGTGCAGATGAACGGCAGATAGACCAAGGGATATTCCAGGCCCTTGGACTTGTGGATCGTTACCACCTTGACCAGCTGTTCGTCGCTCTCCAGGCGCAGGATCTGTTCTTCACCGGCCTGCCCGGAACTCGCCAGGTGCTCGGCCAGGTGGCGGATCAACGCCTGCTCACCGTCCAGCTCGCCTGCGGCCTGTTGCAACAGCTCGGCCAGGTGCAGCAGGTTGGTCAGCACCCGCTCGCCATCACTGCGGCGGATCAGCGTGCGCGGCAGGTGGAAGTCGTGCAGCAGGTGGCGCAACATCGGTAGCACCCCTTGGCGCTGCCAGGTGTCGCGGTAAAGGCGAAAACGCATGACCCAGCCTTCCCAGACCCGCTCGTCCTGGTTCAGCCGGTCCAGTTCGGCCAGCGACAGGCCCAGTGTGAGGCTGGCCAGTGCGGCCTTGAGCAGGCGTTCCGAGTCTGGCTCGGCGCAGGCCTTGAGCCAGGCCAGCAGGTCGTGGGCTTCCTGGGCGGCGAACACCGAATCCTTGTCGGACAGGTACACGCTGCGCACATCACGTGCGGCCAGCTCGGCGCGGACCATCTGTGCTTCATGGCCATCACGCACCAGGATGGCGATGTCCGAAGGCAGGCAGGGGCGCAATTCGCCCTCGGCATTCTGGAAGCCCGCCGTGCCCTGCTGGCCACCGTTGAGCAAGGCGACGATATGGCTGGCGCAGCTGGCGGCCAGTTGCTGGCGGTAGACGCTGCTGGAAACCGGCTCTTCGCTTTCCAGCTGCCAGCACTGCAGGGCTGCGCTGGCTTCACCGTCAATCAGCAGCTGTTCGCCACGGCCCTTGGCATGCACCTCGATGAACGGCAACGGGTTGTCATCGGCTTCGCGGAACAGGAATGCACCCCGCCCCGTTTCACGCGCTTCGGCCTGCAGGAACACCTGGTTGACCGCCGCGACCATGGCTTTGCTGGAGCGGTAGTTGGTGTCCAGGCTATGCAGGCGGCCACTGGTGGCGCGCCGCGCAGCAAGGTAGGTGTAAATGTCGGCACCCCGGAAGGCGTAAATCGCCTGCTTGGGGTCACCGATCATGAACAGGCCGGTTTGCGCACGGTTTTCGCTGATCTGGTAAATGCGCTCGAAAATACCGTACTGCACCGGGTCGGTGTCCTGGAATTCGTCGATCAGCGCGACCGGAAACTGCTCGCGAATCAGGCTGGCCAGGCGCTCACCGGCCTCGCTGGCCAGGGCGTGCTGCAGGCGCACGAGCATGTCGTCGAAGCCCATTTCCGCACGGCGGCGCTTCTCCACTTCAAATCGCGCCGATACCCAGCCGGCAGCATGCTCAAGCAACGGTGCATCTGGGTTGTCCAAGGCCTGCAATTGCTGTTGCAGCGTCTGCATGGCGTCGAGGGCCGGGTGCTCGGGCGGTTCGCCCTTCCAGGCTTCAGCCATGCCCGCCGGGGTGAGGCGGGTGAAGCCGGTACCCAGGTCGAGCTCCACCCGTTGCTCATCGGCTGCCCAAGCGCAAAGTTTGTCGAACCAAGGTTCGAAGTAACGGGCCTGCATCTTGCGGCCGTCGACCTGCTTGGCGGCCAGTGCTTCGCGGCAGATTTGGCGCAGCTCTTCAGCCCACTGCGCCCACGGCGCCTTCAGCCGGGCCAGCTGTTGGCCACGCTGCTGCAGCGACGCCTGGATCAACGCAGCGGGCTCTGGCCCGTCGTGCTGAGCGCGGATGCGGCCAAACAGCGGGCGGATGCGCGGCAGCAAGGCATCGGGGCTCCCCCAGTTGCTGCGGACCCAGGCCAGCGCATCACCGTGCATGCCGTAGCAGAAACGCCGCCAGTAATCGCGCATCACCTGGCCCAGCAGCTCGCTGTGGTCGGTTTCCAGGGTCTGGGTGAACAAGCTGCCACTGTCGAAGGCATGCTCACGGAGCATGCGCTGGCACCAGCCATGGATGGTCGATACCGCCGCTTCGTCCATCCACTGCACAGCGATTTCCAGGCGGCCGGCACAACGCGGCCAGGCCTCTTGTGGATAATCGTCACGCAGTTGATGCAACAACGGGTCGGCGCCTTCCAGTTCACCACGGAAAAACCGTGCAGCCTCAGCCAGGCGGGCACGAATGCGCTCGCGAAGCTCTTTGGTGGCAGCGTCGGTAAAGGTCACCACGAGGATTTGTGGTGGTAGCAGCTCGCGGTCGAAGCCCTGTTCGCCACCGTGGCCGAGGATCAGGCGCAGGTACAGCGCCGAAATGGTGAAGGTCTTGCCCGTGCCGGCGCTGGCCTCGATCAGCTGGCTGCCGTGCAGGGGGAAACTCAGTGCCAAGGGACGGACCTGGGTCATACGCCTTTCTCCGGATTGCCCAAGGTCTGCCAAGGGGCGATGAACAACGGGCGGTACAAGGTTTCGCACCAGCCTTCGAAGGTTTCGTCAGCGGTGAGTGCGGCAAAGTCACGGAACTGGCGAGCCAGGGCAATGCTTTCACCGCGCTCGCCAAAGCTGGTGCGCTCGTCGCCTTCGTAGGCGCGGGCTGCGGCGGCCTGGGCCTTGTCGGCATCGTCCTGGGCCAACCATGCAAACGCGGTTTTGGCTGCAACGGGCAGAGGCGCATTCATCCCTGCCTGACGGGCCACCAGCAAATCGCCCAACAGTTGCGTGGCCTGCTCGGGCGGCAGCGGTGCAAGCAACAGGGTCAGGTCACTGGCTACCAGCGCACTGTTATAGGGGTAGCCCGCCGCACAGGCGGCCAAGTGCGTGACCCAAGGGGCAATCAGGCGGTGCCACTTGAGGTTGTTGCGCCCGGCACTGATGGTGTTGGGTACGGTGGTGATGCTGAGCAGGCTCTGGTCATCTGCCTGGAACACACGGCCCAGCCAGCCTTCGAGCCGGTGCTGGCCGTGCTCGAAATGCACCGGCAAAGCGCCCTCGACCAGCTCTGGCCAGCGTTGCAGCAACTGCTGGTGACGTTGCAGCAGGTCGGGTAGCGGTTCGATCAGCTCGTTTTGCAGTAGCTCGCCGAAGCCGGCCAGTGGCAACAAACCGCAGGCTTGCAGGCGCCGGGCCTGGGCCTGCAAGGCCTGTTCGGCGTTGCCCGGCTCGGCCAGGGCGGCGCCGAGCAGGCTCTCACTGGCACCGTAGCGTTGCAGGGTATCGAGGACAAAAGGTTCTTCGTCCGGGGTCGGCGCCTCCAATGCTTCGAAGTACACCTTCAAACGCTGGCTGAAGAAGTGCCGTACCGGGTGGCGCAGGAAGTCATTCAGCTGGGTCAGGCTCAGGGCTTCATCGTCGAGATAGGGTGGCAAGCCTGGGTCGCCCTGCTCTTGCTCCTCGCCTTGCTGGTGCAGCACCTGCCATTCGTGGGCAAAACTGAACAGCGGACTGCCCTTCTGGAAATAGCGGGGGCTGAACGGCTGCAGCGGGTGTTCCAGGGTCAGTGCGTGCAGCAGTTGCTCGCCCGGCTCCCCTGGTTGCCCTTGCTCGGCGCCGGTCAACTGCCAGCCCGCAGCGATGTGATCGCGTAACTGGCCGATCAGTACCGAGGCCGGGCGCTCGCTGTTGTCGCGGATACTGCGCCCGACCCAGCTGACATACAGTTGGTCACGTGCCGACAGCAGCGCTTCGAGCAGCAGGTAACGGTCGTCTTCGCGGCGTGAGCGGTCACCGGGGCGGTAATCGCTGGCCATCAGGTCGAAGTCCAGTGGTTGCTGGGCGCGCGGGTAGTCGCCATCGTTCATGCCCAGCAGGCAGACTACGCGGAACGGGATGGCGCGCATGGGCATGAGGGTGCAGAAGTTAACCGAACCGGCGAGGAAACGTTGCGACAGCTTGCCCTGGTCGAGGCCTGACAGCCAGGCTTCACGCACCACGGTCAGCGGCAACGGGTCATTCAGCCCAACAGCCTCGCACACTTCGAGCCAGCCATCGCGCAGGTCCTGTAGCTGCATCAGCAGAAATTCGTCGTGTTCATCCTCGGCGAGGAAGAATACCTGCAGCAAGGCGTGCAGGCGCTCCCCCCACTGACTGACAGTGGCGGGCTCGGAAAATGCCTGACAAGCGACGTCGAGTGCATCGAGCAGCGCAACCAGCGGACCAATCAGTGCTGCGTCCAGGCCGCCGATTTCATCGTAGGGCTCGATGCCATCGCAGGCCTCTCCCACACCTACGGCATAGCCCAGCAGCATGCGCCGCAGGCCGAAGCGCCAACTGTTCTGTTCGAGCCCGGCGGGCAAACCCAGGCTGGCCCGCTGCTCGGCGTTGAGGCCCCAACGAATACCGGCGCCCTCGATCCAGCGGTGCAGCGTAGGCAAGTCGTTTTCGCGGATACCGAAGCGGGCACGGACTGCCGGTACGTCCAGCAGGTCGAGCACTTCGCTGACCGCGAAACGGCTATCCGGCAGTTTGAGCAAGTGTTCAAGGGCGATCAGTAAAGGTTCACGCCCCCGCTGGCCCTGATCGGTGAGGGTGAACGGGATGTAGCGCGGGTCATTGCGCTGCAACTGGCCGAACACGGCGCGGATATGCGGCGCGTAAGTGTCGATGGCTGGCAGCATGACGATTACGTCACGCGGACGCAACGTAGGGTCGGCGCTGAAGCGGGCCAGCAGCTGGTCATGGAGAATCTCCACTTCGCGTTGCGGGCTGTGTGCAATGTGGAAGCGGATCGAGCGGTCTTTGCCTGGGTCGACTGGCGGCCACAGCTCACGGGTTTCGGCGAGCGGGCGCAGTTCAAGAATGTCGTCCTGCAACTGGTTGAGCAATGTGGTGGGCGAGCCGTCGCTGAACAGGTCGATGCGCCCATCGCTGAACACACCCTGGTAGCTACCCGGGTCGTCATAACTGTCGAGCAGGTTGATGTAGTCGCGGCCCTGTTTGCCCCAGGCGGCCAACAACGGATGAGCATGCTGGTGCAGCGACTGGTCGTCCAGTTGCAGGGGCATGCCCTGTTTGCGTTGCTGGCGTTTGTACTGGTGGCGTAACAGGTCCTTGTCGGCAACGATGTCGGCCCAGTGGTGGCGGCAGGGGTTGTGCACGCACAACAATACCTGGCTAAAGCGCGCCAGGCCTGCCAGTGCTTCCAGGGCCTGTGCAGGCAACGAGGAAATGCCGAACACGATCACCCGCGATGGCAGCCCCGCAGGTGCCTGTTCCAGGTTGTTGATGCGCTCGGTGAAGCGCTGATGTACCCCGGCGCGGCTTTGCGCCATCCCCTGCTCACCAACATCCTCCAACAAGGCTCGCCACAACTCGGCTTGCCAGCGGTTGCCCGGCGGCAGTGCTTTGCGCTCACCACGGGCAGTATTGAGGATGTGATTGCCAGCAGCCCAGTCCTTGAGCCAGTCGGCGCGGTAGACCTGGTACTGGTCGAACAGGTCAGCCAGTCGCTCGGCGAGCTGGTAGCGCTTGCGCAGGTCGCTGTCGTCATTGAGGAAGCGCTGCAGCGGCTCGAAATGCGGGCGCTCTATCAGGGCTGGCAGCAGGCGCATCAGGCGCCAGGTCAGTGGGGCCTTGTCGAGCAGGGAAACTTCGGGAATTTCGTCGTGGCCCAGCACGCTGCGGTACAGCTGCCACATGAAGCTGCCAGGCAGTTGCACATCGATTGCGGCAGCGATGCCGCAGCCACCCAGGTCATTTTCCAACGGGTCTTCAGCCAGGGCCAGTTTGAGCCATTGGGCGATACCATTGCTTTGGACAAGGGCGATTTCGTTTTCCAAAGGTGCCAAGGGGTAACGGCGCATCCAGCTCACCACCAGGCTGCGTAGGTCATCGAGGCGGTTGCCGTGGACGATCATGAAACCTGGGTGGAGCGTGGTAATAGCCATTGAGCATTCCCTGGAAGGCAGTTGGTTCAGATGCGGAACCATATCACGGGGCGTGGCACGGACCGTGGCACGCGTGGAGACAAATCTTTTCCTGGCCGG